>NZ_CP097159.1 GCF_023370075.1 Deinococcus sp. QL22 | reverse complement strand
CATCCAAGTTGCCCTTACCTAGTTCTAGAAAGCGGTGTCGATCGGGAACCTCATAGCCAAGCCGATCATTGATTCCAAGCATAAAATCCGCAACGACACGAGCTTGTTCAGCAACAGACGGGATAGCAGGTTCTTCTTCGTGGAACAAGATAATGGAGCCGAGTCTGACCTCGGCAGGTTCGCTTGGGGTTCTTTCTTGTGACATTCAAATCCCCCAGACCTGCCCGGGCAGAGCAACTCTTGCCACGGTTTGAAGTTTGTTGTCGAAGGTCATGAAGCGCAGGCCCAGCGGTGCAATCTTTACAGCTGCTGCTAAGTGGACGGCGTCGTAAGCCTTCAAACCGTGTGCCTCTGCCAGGTCACCAGCAGACCTCACGAGCGCATCGTTCACACCCACGTGAGCGAAAGTCGGCCAGTCTGCTTCAAAGCTGGTCAATGCCTGTCCATAAGCCCGTCTGGTGATCAGCTTACGGGCAAGTCGACCAGCCATCCCCGCTCGAAGTTCAACGTAAGTAATGTCGTGCGTGACAATGCCGCTTGCTGCGTCCCGCTGAGCCAGGACGTCATCTCGCCCCGGTTCTGCGGAATAGAGTCGGATCAAAGCCGAAGTGTCTAAGTACAGCAGATAATTCGTTTGGGTCACAGATCAGGCCCACGATGGAGTTGAAGCAGCTCCTCAAATGCAGGGCCTGTGACTTCTACCGGCTCTTCAAGTCCCTTCGGTTTCTTGCCCCAAGGATTCATGCTGAGCAGGCTCATAGCCTCTGCCTTCGCCTGAATTTCGCTCATATGAGGCGCGTCGGCAGCTTTGACGACTGTCAATTCGAGTCCTAAAACGGTTAAAGCATCAATCAGGCTTTGAGGAACTTTGCCGTATGTACCGCTCATCAGTTGAGAGACGGCTGGGGGTTGGATAGCTAATAGCCGCGCGAGCTTGGCGTGCGTTAGACCTTGGTCTTTCACGGCCTGTCGCATGTGATGCCGGATACGAACGTTTGTGTCCATGCACATAAAGTAAGTCAAAAGCTTACATAAATCAATAAGTGGTTGACACCATTAAGTGATTCGCTTACTATAGGGGCACCAAGAAAGGGAGACCTAGGAAATCAGACCTTTCTTGGAATCCAGCACTAGAGGTATGGACTGTGGAACACATTACTGCTTCCGCCATCGTTTTGTCAGGCAACCCCCGCTCTGGTGTGATCTACGAATCGGGCATCACCAACGGTTACGCCTACACTCTGATCTCCTATGACGCTGACGTTCACCAGGTCACCGTGGTGTACAGCAACGGCACGGCCCGCACGTTGGACGCCAGCCGCTTGGGAGACACGTTGCTGATGTGGGCAGCCCTCTGCCACCAGTGCCGCGTTGGAGTGTGGCCAGACATGCGTCTTGGTTCCGTCGGCGAGCGTTTGGCCGACCGTTACGCCCAACGCCTCGCTGCCTAAACGTGTGTGGCCGGGCACTACCCGGCCTTGGAGGAATCATGACGTATGCCATCGGAACACCCCTGAATGAAGTGGAAGTTGCCGCTCTTTGTACCTTGTTTCCCCAGCTGTCCTTCACACTGATGAATTCCTGCACCAGCTACCTCGCAGAGGCGAGCAGTGAGGCCGAACGTCAGGCCGTCTGGTCCGCACTGACCTTCTGCCGCACCACAACCACAGTCGACCCGGTTCCGGCAGTCTCCGCGGACCCAGTCCCCTTCAAGCTGGCTGACAATAGCTGTGAGATGTGCGGCACCCTAGAAGGGACAACCTACTACCCTCAACCCGACGGGCGTGTTGGTGAGTATCTGTGCGTGAAGCACAGCCAATCCCGTGCCCTGACGAACGCCGCGCATGACCACCTTGTGTCATTGTTCCGGGCCGCTGTTCGGGAATGGGTGCTGCACTGGGGCCAAGCCATGGCCTCCGTTGAAGACATTGCGGATGCCATTGACTGGGCTGTAGCGGGGTTCAACTCCGAGACATCAGAAGTGCGCTTTGCCTATATCCGCTTCATCCTTGAGAGCGCCACGCCACCCATTCAAAAAGTGGATTAACCCGAACCTTTCCCCTGCCTGTCAGTTTCTGACAGGCAGGGGAAGTTGAGTTCGCATGGCTCAATGACAACAGAAGGAGGAATCACAGTGGACGTGTGCACAGCACGGCAATCAACGAAAAGAAGGCCTATACTTCCAAGTAGGTCGCTTGTCACCCACCTCCCGCAGCCTCTGGCACGGTAAAGGCAAGTTGGTACTGATCCTCACTGACATGCGTGGAGATCAGGTAACGCGGGAACCTGATCCATTCAATGCCTGTCTTCAGTGAGGTCTGTCATGACTGTATTCGCAACATTGTCTGCTGCACATACTGCTGCACATACTGCTGGCCATAAGTTTCTGGCCAAACGCTTGGTTCAGGAAGTTCGAACCTGTGTGCCTGCTTCTCCGCTTTCGCATGTTCAAGCGCTGCACATCGTAGCTGCGCTCTACGGCTTGCCCAATTGGCAAACTCTTGAGGCGCGCCCAACACAGCCTCGTCTTGCTGAACTGGCTGCACAGCCAGCCGTTCAAGCAGCACTTGAGGCGCGGAACGTACCGGATGCTCGTAGGTTGAGCATGCACTTGATAACGGTGAAAACGCCCGTAACAGCCAGCGTGCTCAACGAGGAAATCAGCGATGGTTCACTTAAGACGCAGATTGAATTGGCACTTCTGTTGACTGGTCATCTGACTCCCGAAGGAATTCACACCGTTTTGGAAGAGGAATTTCATCGTCAAACTCAACGGACTGGTTTTCGATTCCATTCCCGCCTGACGTCGATTTATATTTGGGCATTTGCGAGTGAAGCGCACTACGCCTCTGGAGCAGGGCAAATTATCGGCATGGTGAACCGCTCTTCAGCGGATCTGCAGGAAGGTAAAGCCCCAGAATTCAGTATTTATTCTGATCGAATTGATGCCTTTCAGACTCCCGCTAACACCTCTTTTGGGTTGTCAGAGTCAACACGGCGTACCATCTTTCTTGATCACTGTCGCGTTACCAACCGTGCTCGACTAGCCGCCGATCAGCGTTATCCCACCGATCAGAAGGTGACTCGAGAGGTTATCCGGTCAAATCAGGAATACAAACACAAGCGACTTATGGAATGGGATCATCAGATTGCAGAAAAGCATGGATTGAGCGAGACAAATTACCACGACATTATTGTTGAGGCGATGGTACGAGACTGGCCTATGGCTACACTCAGCGATACTCAAACTCAAACTATTCCATAACCAGTTGGACATCCAAGGCCCGCTACATTCGGCGGGCTTTTTTAGGCTTAAAAGAGTGTGCCAGCCTCCAAGCTTGTGTCCCATACGCTGTTCTTGTATGGATCCTATAACCATCGGCATGCTGATCAGCAGCATCTTCGGCGCAGGCGCTTCTCTCTTTGGTGGCTACAAGGCCGACCAAGCAAACCAGCAGGCCAATGCTGCCACCCAACGTCAGCAGGTTTTGATTCAACAGCTGATGAGCGGGATCACTCCAGACGCGTACAGAGCACAGGCTGCACAAGCGGGCGAGGGTGCTCTGTCTCAACTCGCGGCCAATTTCGCAGGCCGGGGGATGCTGAGTAGCGGCGCACTGCACACCGCAGGCGCAAACCTTGCAGGCCAGTTGCAGACCGACGCCAACGCGAAGCACCAGCAAGACCGCATGGCCGCGTATCAGATGGCAATGGGTGGGCAGCAAGCCATTCAGGGCCAGTATGCGCGGCAGGTCAACCCTGACCCATTCGCAGGTGTAGGCCAGTCTCTAGGCGCGATTGGTCTAGCAGGCGGCGACTACCTAGCACGCCGTTACGGTCAACCCGCAGGCAGCACGATCACACAAACCACGCCCCTGCCCGGATTCGGCGTGAGCTACCCGCAGAGCCGAGGCTACTAATGAGCTACAGCAAAGGGCTAGGCGCAACGATGGGCGAGGGGATGGGCATGTTCGTCCAGCAGTTCTTAGGGCGACAAGACCAGCTCAAAGCATTGGCCGCGCAGGAAGAGCAACTTCGCCAGCAACAAGTGCAGCGCGAGCTAGAAAACCAGCGGGCCGTACAGCAAGCCGAACTCCAGCGGCAGCAATTGGAATTACAGAATCAGCAATTCATTACGGGTCGAGAGGACGTGCTCTACAACCGTACCCGTACCGAAGGTTCAGATGCACAGCTGTCTACCAAAGAAGCGAAGCAGGAGCGGAACGACCAACTTAGAACTTTCTTCGGCCCGCAGATGAATGACTTCATGACACGACGGGATGCTGATGTGGCCCAGTACGCGCCGACGACCAAAGACGGCAGACCAAACCCCCAGTACAACCAAGCATTGTGGATGGCCGCGCAGACCCAACAGAAGGAAGCAAACAAGCTATGGCAGCAACTCTCCATGAGCGTGGGTACAGGCGAATCTTGGGAAGGTAAGACCAATAAACTTATTTCCTTTATTGGTGGGGAATCCTTGCCCAGCGCCGCACCTGCTCCAGTGGCCGCGCCCGTTATGGCTACCCCTCAGATGGTTGCTCCTGCCCCTGTGGTGCCTGCCCTGCCCCAGCCCGGAGACAGGAACATGGAGCGCGGGAATGCAGCATTGGGAGACGCGCCCGCACCTGTGGTTGCCCCAACGGTTGCCCCACCCGTGTCAGTTTCTGACAGCGCCGCCCTGCCCCCACGGATTCAGGACGTACCACCCAGCCAGCTCGTGTCAATGGATGACGCGACCCTCACCGCGACCTATGGACAGGGGGGTATGGTGTACGCCAACGCCGCCCGCGCTGAGTATGTGGCACAGCAGAAAGCCCAGCGGGAGTCTGTTCGGTCAGCATTGGCAGGGAATTGGACCGAGCAGTTCAAAGAACTCTCTAAAGACCCCAATTTGACCCCTGTTCAACGAAATGCAATGGCGATCATCAGTGGGCTGAACGCCCTTCCGCTCCTCAATGCTGAGCAGCAGGCAGCGTTTAGAGAGGCGGCGAACACCTTGCAACCTGCGATGTACACCGCTGCTTCGTGGAACAAGCTGTTGGAAACCAAAGACCCTGCCGTGATCTTGGGTGCTTTGCCCCTGTACCAGCAGCACGCACCGAACGTGGTGGCAGGCTATGACCCCAGCTACTTCGCCGACTTGCAGGGTACTGAACTTGCGAAACGGGATGCCGAAACTGTGGCTGCTTTGGCCGCCGCAAGTGCGAGTGATGCCAGTGCTGTAGAGCGTCTAGCAGGTGCGCGTAAGACTGGGGTTGAGGCCACCAGAATTGAACTGATGACGCCCGGCGACTTAGCCAAGCAAGGTGCCGAGTACGGTGAAATTATTGCGAGCACTGACGGAAAAATTGCGGGTACAGCACTCACAACCGCACAGACCACAGGCGAATACCTTGACCAAGATCTCGCCCGTAACGAAGACGCCCGCGAGGGGAAAGCCGCACAACTTGATGCCAAGACCGCCCAACTGAAAGCCCGTCAGGACGCCTATGAGCTGGGCATCAAGAACGTGGGCCAGTGGGCCAAGACCGGAGCCACCGCTTACCAACTCATCCAGACCAACCCCGACGCCTGGGCACAGATGAAGCGTGATCTTGGTGTGACCGACTCTGGCTTGACTGCCCTGCTCCAGCAAGGCCGCTATGAGTATGGGCGCAAGCTCAGCGACGAGGACGTAGCAACCAAACTCAAGCTGTCGCAGATTGCCACCGATGGAGCACGCCGCGCCGGAATTATTGCCACCACCGCAGGCACGCGGGCCGATACCCTGACTGAGAACGCCACGCGCCCGCTCAAGGTCGAAGAGATGCAAGCCCGCATCACGCAGATTGACGCCAGCGTGCTCCAGATCAATCAGGGCATTGCTGAATCTAAGTTGCGTGGTCAGGACATTACCAGTCGAGTAGCCGAGCGTGACGCCCTACTCAATGAGCGCAGCACCCTGTTGACGGCACAGGCCAACGCAGCGACAGGCAACGCATTGAACTCGACTGCTAACGCCCTAGCCGTTCCTGGCAGGTTGGCGAACGATACGACGCGAGCAGCAAATGATACGACCCGTGTGGGGTTGGAGCGTGAACGGGTTATTGCTGCCCGCGATTCCAACAACATTGCCCGTACGCGTGCAAATGCGTACATTTCCAGCGTCAAAGGCAATCCCCAACTAGACGCTGCAAAACTTGCAGACCTCAAAGCAAAAACCCTGCTGACTCGTTCTAAAGACCCCAACGATGTGCTGTATAGCCCCGCACTCGTGAACGCCAAAGCAGGCGACCCACTGGACAAGTTGAAGAAAAGCGTGGGCGTGTACTACACACAAGCCGACCAAGCCCTGAAGCAAGCCACCAGTTATCAGACTCAGATTGATTCCCTGCTGGATAAGGGGAAGACCATCAGCGGGGGCTTTGATATCGAGAAACTTACGCCCGCCGATCAAGCTAAGTTGACCAGCCTCACCACCTCACGGGACAAAGCCATGCAGGTTGTCGCTAACCGCACTGCTACTGCCGACCAAATGTTATTGAAGGGCATGGAATCATCTGCTGTCAGGGGGACCACTTTGATGGCCCCCGGTGCAGGTCTGAGTGGCCTACAACCCGACTTTGCCAAGCCACTGGAAACCATGACAGCGGCGTACAGCAAACGCTACCCCGGCGGGCTAATCCCCTTCATTCACGAAGGCCACCGCACCCCCGAACGGCAGACCACGCTCTACCAACAGGGGCGCAACGGCAACCCCGGCAAAGTGGTGACAAACGCCAACGCAGGACAGAGCCTTCATAACTACGGCTACGCCACTGATGTGTATTGGAAAGACCCGAAGACTGGTAAGACTCTTGGCCCCAACGACCCCCGCGCACAGGCCGCGTGGAAACAGTTGGGTGCAATGGCCCCCCAATTCGGCCTGAGATGGGGCGGCACCTTCCCCGGTCTAGTGGACATGCCCCACTTTGAGCCGGCCAATTACAGTTGGGAACAGGCACAGAAAGGGAAAGCCCCCACATGGGGAGGGCAAGCAGCACAGCGCCTCACTACGGGCACAGCCGCGCCCCTAATTAAATCCGCCACGACCTCCGCGCAATTGGCCGACATTGAGGCCCGGTTGGTTGCGAGTGGGATGCCAAGAGATAAAGTTGTGGCCTTTATCCGCACTACGAAGGCCACAGCTACCCTTCCCCGCCCTGACACTCGGATTGCAGGGGCAGGGCCGCCGCAAGGCGTGACTCCAGTAGGTCAGGCACAAGGGATTGCCAACCGCATCACACGGGCCGCATGGATACAAGCGCAGGACATTCCGAATAAAGCGATGGCCGAACTGTGGCTAGACCGCACCGTCAACGGGCTGATGCCCAAAGGTACGGCGCAACAAAAAGCCACTCTGAGAACCGACCTCGCCACAACGTTGGGATGGTGAGAAGAGCGAGTTTAGGTTAGGGGTCAGCGGTACCAGTAGTCCCGCGCTGAGCCAGAGCCGGCCTCATGAGCGGGAACACCCTTCCTCAGCCTAGTCCGCTGCCCGAAATTCGAGTTCAATAGGCAATCCCCCATTGGTTGGAGTGGGGGATTTGGGGTCTACAGGATTAGTACTGAAATTCGTTAGTGCTAATTTCCTCCAACCGAAAACAGTATGTTTTGTTGGGCCGAACTTTCTCCCATCCAAATATTGCTGTTTATAGAGTTATCTGATCAAATTCTATTATGTCTCTGCTGTTGAATCATCTTCACCATCAATCTCAAGAACGTTTGATGAATCTATACTTTTGTCTATTTTGAGTTGTCCAATGGGAGACCAAAAACTAGGGTTGAACGACACGAGTTCTTGTATTTGCTTCACTCCCTCGAGTATTTTAGAATCAAAGGAAATAATGGGAGAAGAAATCTCTGAATCTGACAAGAAGTCGATATACTGGGCCGTTGCTGAAGCGGCTGGGCGCGCAGCTAGGTAATTTTCGAGAGGAAATCTAGGTTGCAAATATCTACTACGGAGAACAGACGCAAGTTTTTGTGATTGCAGTAATCTCGCTGCTCTGTCTTTCGTATCTCTTTCTATCTCCACTAGTGCTGCTCTATATTCTGTTTCACCAACTATCAGATTATGTTTTTCACCTAAATAAAGAAAGTCCTTAAAATTGTAAATCCATATTGGTTTGCCGTGCGTCACCCCATAAAATTCTCTTAAAAGCTCTGGATGGGGCTGCTTTTGCTTGTCGTCAGCGTACCAATCATTTTTCTGACTGTCATTAGTTACAAAAATTATTCCATTGCTAGAAGCATGAGAGCTATATTTAATAATCTGTTTCCATATAAGCAAATCTCCATATAATCGGTGATATTCAGATTTTTCCTGTCTATCACCGAATCCCGGAGGTACCAATCCTGCGTATCTTAATGCCCCTTCTTTATATATCTCTTGTTCTTCAAGGGTCGTATACGCGGATCCAACCCGTCCATTATATAGATGTTCTAAACGGGAAAATACATGGTCACTGGAAAGATCATTCCGCTGCCTAAGCTGGTCAGACTCTGAGGCCATCTTATCAATAATGGGGCCAAGCCATTCTTTAATTGTCTCATCTATATCTGGGAAAGTAGATTTGTCATACTCTACACGTGCAGTATCCAAAGCTCCTAAAATGGTTGCCTTGACTTCACTTACCTTGCCCAAAATTTGCGTTTTCTTCAAATCGATATCTTTCTCTCTGGCTTTTAGTCGAACTGTTCTATTGCGAGAAAACTCTCGGGCAACTTGATTTGGTAACCAAAGACGGTCTCTTAATCTGTCTTCACATTGTTTAAGAAACCATTCAGCCCTTTCTTCACGCCAAGCATGAAAATCCATAAGTACATTCGTATCAAAGACGATAGTTGCCTTAGACCATAAGGTATCGAAAAAGGCTTGATCGGGCTGAAAATGTTCAGGAAACAGGTCGCGCATTCCTCTGAGTGTATTCGAGGCGCAGTACCTAAACTTGAAAGTTTGCATCGGTTGAGTTGGTTCTGCGTCTGTGTACGCGATACAGATCTCTCATGTTTTCTTTCATACATTCATTTATAGATGAAAGAGTGACAGGATGCATTCCTTCACGTACTTTAGGCCGAATGCCTTCTGCTGCCCCATACATCGTTGCACTCACTTCCCTGAAAGGTGGAGTGGGGAAAAGTACCCTCGCCGTCAACCTCGCGGGCGCACTATCCGTGAGGGGGAAGACCGCACTGATTGATGCTGATGCAGCCATTCAAACCAGTCGAGGCTGGTTAGAGCGTGGGAGCCTCCCCATCATCCCCCTGCTGGAAGGCCAGGAACTTCCAGCAGGGCTCCGGTACCTGGTGGTCGATACAGAGGGCCGCCCAGCGGTCGGCGACATGAGTGACCTCACCCGTTCAGCCAATGTGGTCCTAGTCCCGACTGCACCCAACAGTGTGGAGGTTGAAGCCACGGCGCGGCTGCTGGGTCAACTTGCCCAAGCCGGCGGCAACATGGAGAAGGTGCGTGTGGTCATCACGAAGGCCCCACCCGTTGGCAGTGTGGGCCAAGCCGCCCGTGACGAGCTGCGAGCTGCGGGCTTCCAAGTTTGTGAAACCGTGATCCGGCGCTACACCGCCCATGAACGCGCTCACGAGCAGGGTACGCTGGTCAAAGACGCCGTAGACCCTCGGTCAGAGAATGCTTGGAGTGACATTCTTGGGTTGACTGTGGAAGTCTGCTGATGACCAAGAAGCCCCGCTTCGGCAGCTTTGTCACTCCACCTACCCCCGACTTACCCGTTGAAAGTGCTCAACCGACAACTGAGGCAACTCCTCAGGATTCAGCCACCTCTACAACCATCCCGCCTGCACCCTCGTTTGAAGAGCGTCGTCCATTCAGCACACGGGTGCGCCCCTCACGCAAGGCTGCCCTTGACGACTATGTGATGGAACTCAAACGTGCGGGTTGGCCGGTAAGTCAAGAAGGCGTATTGGACGAACTGCTCCAAGCACTCAACGATGACCCGGATTTGCGTGCTCGGATCACGGCTCGGTTGACGAAACGGTAGGGAGATAAGGCTTGGGATCAGAACGCGATTCAGCCGATGGTAACCATATGTATCAACGGCAAATGCTCGCTTCTGCCTTCCAAGCATGGGTCATGTTTTGCGAGCTCAAGCTTATTGAAGCACCGGGCATCGGGACAGCGCAGGTTGCACAGGCACGGCGTAGAGAGCTCGACCAGACTGATCTATGGGTTATTTCCATGAAAAAACCATGAAAGGACATTGAGATACTGGCGGCATACGCTTCTTCTAGCCGCACATCCTCTCACATGCTGTGGCTAAAGGCCCTCCATGATGCACCGCGTTGTTGCCCGTTCCCTGCTGGTCGGAAGCGCCCTCACCCTCGCGTTGACCGCCTGCGGTCAGTCCCCCTCATCTGTGACCGCCGATCCGTATGCAGGTGGCGTGAGTTATCCCTGGGCCTACACCGCCTCCCCAAACCAGCTCACCCCACTGAGCCTGACCGCTGGAGAGAACAACCTCTACTACGAGCCGATCCTCGCCGCCCGCAACAGTTGGGGCCCCATCGAGATCGACCGCTCCAATGGGGAACAACAGGCCGGAGATGGCAAGACGCTCACCCTCAACGGCATTACGTATGCCCGTGGGTTCGGTACCCACGCGGGCAGCGAGTTGCGCTTCAGCCTCAAAGGCACAGACGCGACGTGTACTCGCTTCACCAGCCAGATCGGCATTGATGATGAAGTCGGCAGCAAAGGCAGCGTGGTGTTTCAAGTGTATTTGGACGGTCAAAAAGCCTATGACAGCGGCACCATGACCGGCGCGAGCGCGACCAAAACGATTGACCTCGATATCACGGGCAAGCAGGAATTGCGCCTGGTGGTCACCGATGCGGGCGACAACATCCACTACGACCATGCAGATTGGGCCAAACCCTTGGTTTTCTGCCAGACCTCCGTGCCGCCTGCCTCTTCAACCTTGGAACGGATGAGCTTGTCCAATGACGGTTCGGAAGGCAATGAGGACAGTTACGATTCTTCTATCAGCGCGAACGGGCGCTTGGTGGCCTTCGTTTCCACTGCCAGCAACCTGGTTCCCGGCGATACCAATACTCAAACTGACGTCTTTGTGCACAACATTCAAGCAGGCACCACCACCCGGGCCAGCGTAGCGAATGACGGCTCGCAGAGTAATGGCTACGCCCTTAATCCCTCTATCAGCGTGGATGGGCGGTGGGTCGTCTTTGTCTCCAATGCCAGCAACTTGGTTCCCGGCGATACCAACGGCCACCGAGATGTCTTCGTGCGTGACCTTCAAGCGGGCACCACCACTCGGGTCAGCCTGGCCAATGATGGATCGCAGAGCAATAGCGGCAGTTTCAATTTCAATTCTTCGATCAGTGCGGATGGGCGGTTGATCGCCTTCTCCTCCTTCGCCAGCAATCTGGTTCCTGGCGATACCAACGGCGACCGTGATGTCTTTGTGCGCGACCTTCAAGCAGGTACCACCACTCGGGTCAGCCTGGCGAATGACGGATCGCAAAGTAATGGCTTCAGTGACCAATCCTCCATCAGCGCGGATGGACGCTGGGTCGTCTTTAATTCTTACGCCAGCAACCTAATCTCCAGCGACACCAACAATCAGTCTGATGTTTTTATGCGCAACCTACAAACGGGCACGACCACCCGCATCAGTTTGGCGAATGACGGATCGCAAAGCAATAACCTTAGTGACCAACCTTCCATCAGCGCGGATGGACGCTGGGTCGCTTTCAACTCCTTTGCCAGCAACCTGATCCCTAACGATACCAACGGCGCGACTGATGTCTTTGTGCGCGACCTTCAAGCAGGTACCACCACTCGGGTCAGCCTAACGAATGACGGTGCGCAGAGTACTGGCTTCAGTGACAAGCCTGTCATCAGTTCGGATGGACGCTGGGTCGCTTTCAACTCCGACGCCAACAACTTTGTTCCAGGTGATACCAACGGTGCGACGGACGTCTTTGTGCGCGACTTGCAAATGAGCACCACCACCCGAATCAACGTGAAGAGGGACGGTTTGCAGAGTACTGGCCTCACCCTTCAGCCGTCCATCAGCGCGGATGGGCACTCAGTCGCCTTTTACTCCGATGCCGATGACCTGGTTCCCGGCGATACCAACGGCACGTTTGACGTCTTCCGGTGGCATCGGCCCTAAGGTGATCTTGCCTTAATAGAGGTATCCCGAATGCCTTGGTAGAGCAGGCATGAGGTTGGGCATTGACTCCGAGGATCCTTTCGAGATCGCATGTATGGACTAGACACCGCCTGCATACCGCGCTATCTTAGAGAAATCAAAGGCGATCCCCACAGGGTCGCCTTTCTTCTTTGGTCAGCTCTTCCCAGAATTACAGGTGACGTTCGTCTTGTGATTCTCCCCAAGCCAACGGCTCGACACGGGCGGGTACCACAGCAGCCACTGGAGCGGCCACCACGACAGGCGGTTTCGGTAACCGCTGATTCAGCGTGGTCAACACCAGACTCACCATGCGCCGAGTCTCCTCCGTCACCCCCTCGATGTCCGATAAGCGAGCCTCGAAGGAATCCATTCGCGCTTCCAAGACTCGCCCGAGCTCCCCAGTGCGGGCATTGACCTGCGTGCCGTTGAGAACACTCAACGCTTCAGCAAAGGACATCCGCGTGTTGCTGGCCACCAACGCCTGCGCCTCCAACAACAGCGTCAACATGTTGTGCGTGTAAATCATCGTCTTCGGGCTCTGAGGGTGCGGGCGCATGTAGCTCAGCAACTCCTCGTCAGTCCACTTGAACTCAGCACGAACGAGTATCAGCATCTTCGTCAACCGTCCCGGAAGTACGTCCAGCCTGTACGTGAGTTCGGTGGCCGACAGCCAGTCGGAAAAATTGGTTGCAGGAATGGATTCAGTCATTGGAAACCTCAGGAAAACTTTGAAGTGAGATACGGAGAGTTGAACAGCACCACGGAAGATCCCACTTGCTGTAAGTGGAAAGCTCACCCCGGATTGGGGGCCCCCGGGGCTGCCCAATGCCCGATCTGAGGGCTTGAAAACCCAAATCACAACTTGTTTCCACGTCCGTGCCCGTCAGCGAGATTCCTGCGCCCAGTGCAAGCGCACGCTGTTGTTGAAGCGCGAAGGTGAATTGTGACCTGGATGTAAGCCTGCATCGGTCAAAGTGCGGCATGACTCCGGAGCTTCGAGCGGCCCTTCGCACCCAACTGGACATCGACCGCGTATGGACGTCCGTGCAGGCTGACCGGCGGGGCCTGAGCGCGGCCGTTGGGCCCCTGCCTGCCAAGACCTTGGAAGTTCGCACTCGTGTCAACCAAAACCAGAGCGGCGTCGTGACCACCTTCATCGGCCGGAAATCAGCGGACACCGGACGCCCCGCGCGAGACCTGCTGCATCTGGCCTGCCTGGCTGAAGCCCGATACCTGATCACCCAACAGGGCCTCTTCGCGGCCGAGGATTCTTGGATCTTGGAAGAGGACGAGAAGCCGGTGGTAGATGGCCAGTGGAGCTGGGCGGCCCTGAATCCCAAGGTAAGCCAGACGCCGCGGTACCGAAAAAAACGGGAAGCGGAAGCGGCGGCACCGCGCTGGGATGCCCGCTGGATTCGCCAAGAGTCTGGGGAGAACTGGTGGGTCGAAGTGGACACCGGATACAGCCAGAAGCGAATGGTCGCCAAGCTCAGGGCAGTGGCCGCTCGAGGCTTCCACAGCTGTGTCTGGGCCACGACCACCCTGGGCCGAGTGAACCGGGTGGCCGAACTGTTTGGAGAGTTGTACCCCGACAGTGCAACCCGGCCCTCATTGATGGTCATGCATGTGGACTGCACCACGGCCGGCAAAGACCCGTACGCCAAGCCGTACCTCAAGACCAAGGCGTACCAGCACCTCCTCACCGGGCACGCCGACTGACGGGCAGGGCGTACGCCTCCACCCGGTAAATCAGCACGGGCGGGTCAGGAAAGTCTCTCGGCATCTCCCGGTGCCGTGCGAGATGTTTCTGATATTGCAATTCGTCCTGACGCCGGATGGCCGCCAATGCCCCCTGAAGAGGCGTGAGGTCAGGGGCGGCGATCAGGAGACTGCTGCCAGTTTCGTAGGCACTCAACTGTTTGCCGGGGTGGGCAGACCAGAGCGCTTGGCGCTCTTTGAGGAGCTGGTGGAGTCGGGCCACCGTGAGACCCCCACCGCTGTAGGTGGCCACCGCGTGGCACTGGCCCCACGTCGGTGAGCCCGGCCCCTGGAATCGGGGCGGCAACCCCTGCTGCCGCCGTGTCTGGTTGACTGCCTGCCAGTGCTCCCAATGCCGCCTTGGGGTGGGCCGCCCCACGTAAGCGAACTTCCCGCAATCCTGATGAGCACGTCCGGTCAGGGCGGCATTGCCCTTCCGGTATTCGTATGTATTGAAACTCCAGCGTTCATCGAGCAGGTGATCGACGAAGAGGTGCAGGTAGGCGTGATCGGTCAGAGCATTCGGGCCGTCAATGGCCCAGGGCCGCCAGGTGCTCTGGCTCAGATCCCCGGCCAGCTCCAGGGTGGAGTGTGACTGCCTATAGGTGACGACTGTGCCGAGCACCGTGCGGGTGGTGCGCAGAAAGCCTTCGTCAATCAGGCGCGTAATCGGTCGGACGCCGTAATGCTTGGACAGCAGGGTGCGGGGCGCAGGGCCGTACCGCGACAGGCAATTCAAGATCTCGGTGTAGCGCTCGGTGGACAGTTGCTCGGGAGTCAGGCGGGCCATAACGCCAGAGTGACGGGGCTGGGGGTGACGCGGGCGAACTGGGGTGTCAATCCGCTGAAAGCCGGGGCCAAGGCGCGGCCGCAAACATGGAAGGGTGAGGGCTGAAAAGTGTTCACCCTCTTAAGGTGAAGCCGCTGGGGGTGACGCAACCAAAACAATGCAATGGGGGTACTACCCCCCCCCGGTACCCCCTTTAGACCCCCCGGGGGGTGTTCTGTCTCTCTTGTGGGGCTTCTCTTTTCACCGCCAATTTTTCCCGGGTCAATTTCGTCCCTCAACTTGCTTGACTACCTGCCAAATCACATATAAGCCAATCGTGAAACAATCGTACTAACGAGTGTAGAGGCGGCCGGGCTAAGAGAAATAAATCTTTGCTCCGTATGCGACTGCTCTAATATCCAAGATTGTCTTTGCTTGTCAACAATTGCGTAAGAAATTGGGGAGAGCAAATGAAAGGAAGCCTTTTGTCCTTTCATTTTTCGAGCCCAAGCGTGTTGCAATTCGCTTGTAAAATTTGCCATGTAGTTATGTTGCATTACTGCTTCAGAAGAATACCCGTTCGAGACTATTCCACCACCTGGGGGAAAATACGCAACACCGTCTAAGTCAATCATAGTCATGAATTTTTTACGCGACATTTTGATCGCTTCTGGCGTTTGTATCATTGGAAACAGCTTGGTCACTCCCTTAGCCTGGTACTGTTCCATTACATCGGGCCAATCCCGTTTGAGGATATGAAGCAACCTAATATCTTCATAGGGTCGAGGATGGTGTGGCCATACTGCTATAAGTCGGAAGGTGTGCTTATCTAAAAACGCGAAGGCAGTATGGTTCGTGCGATTGTAAAACCCTCTACGATCTAACGTAGTACCGAGATGAAAATGTAAGATACGCCAGTCACTGAAAAGCGGATCATGTACCTTGCGTCGCACTTGAGACGACATGCGGGGGAGAAGAGAATGCCCAACCTCTACTTCTGAACGCAACATATCCAATCCAACTATTTCCTCTGGTGAGAGACCATTTATGGGTTCATCTCCCTGTTCAAAGTGCCTCGGAATGGGTTGGGGCACCTGGTGCATAACCTGAAAGTAGCCAACTGCTGCTTCGCCGGCAGACATCTGGGAGGCTTGTTCGTGACGAAACAGGTGTAGCCATGCTTGAGCATCCTTGCAAAGATCATCGTAAAACTTCACGTCTACATTATTGATTAAAGCCCGAGTATACCGATTCAATGCTAGTGACCCGAACGCGTCGCAAGTCGCTTGTGAAAACTCCTTGATATTTTGCTTTTTCGGTAGAGCACTTAGAGCGTGCCAGGTCCACTGCGTACCTAGGGCAATATGCAAACATGACGAACCCTGAACCCGTTTGGCTGCCCTGGAGTGCCCGCGAAGTCCGTGTAGGTGACGTACTTTCTGTTGTGGAAACAAAAGAACTGCTGGTAGTACAGCAAGGACGACGCCCGCTTAATCCCATTCCACAACCTTCTTTGTTTCCCGGCTTACCCACGACCTTCCTACTTGGTGGACACAGTCCACAAGAGATCCTGACTAGCCTTCTAGCTGGTGGGGATGACTTGACCATGGGTGAACTAGAGGCCGCCGAATGGATGCACCGCGAAGATTATGCGGGCCCGGTTTTCGTGCCGATTGGGAATGGCCAGATGGTACCGATGACTTGGCCCAACATCTCTCCTTTCTGCATTGGGGCCTATCTAGACTGGCGGGAAATGCTCGGGAGGAGCAATTGAGCGCCATGACGGACACCACAGAATTTCTGCCAGAAGAGCCCCCCAAGTGGACACCAGGACAACGTACCCGTAACGAGCGCATGAGCGCCTTCCTCCGGGCCTTGGGGCGAGAAGGTTCCATTGCCCGGGCTTGTGAAACTACCAGCGTGGACGAAAGCACCGTATGGCGATGGCGTGACCGACACCCGACCTTCGGCGAGGCTGTCAACACCTTCATGACTAGGACGCGGCAACAGCGGATCGAGGAGAGCATGTTCCGGATTGCCACCAGCACTGACCCGAAGCAGGCCAATGCTGCTGTCCGGGCAGGCGAGTTGATGTTGCGTGCTTTGGATCGGACGCAGTATGGGCAACACCTTGAGGTTAAATCCACTCAGACCGTGAACCACATGGTGCAGGTGGTGCATACGGTGCGGGATGACCTGAGAGCGAGACAACTGGCACGCCTGAGCCAGTTGAAGACGATAGACGCCCTGCCACTGTCAGAAACTGACAACACAGAGCAGGGAGGCAGCCAATGACTTGGGCAGACTCTGAGTCCCGCGCCCTCTCGCTTCGACAGGCTCAGCTAACACCTGTCACCAGCCACCCGCTGGGCATCGCGCTGCTTACAGCCTGTCCACCCGCCTTTGTGCCCTTCGCCTACGCCGCTGCTGAGGCAGCCGTAAGCCAGGGCAGACCACCCGGCGAAGTGCTGAGCAACCTGCTCGAATACCTTGCTCAACACCCCATGCCGACTGAGGACGTAGCGTGGGCTGTTCTCGCTGCCACCTTATAACCCTTGAACTGAAACGGCCGTCGGCGCACCGAGTTAAGAGTCCGACAACGGCTCTACAGGACACAGCGGCTATGGTGAGCCATGACCTTGCCGCCCGGCACCGATCTGGGGCCCTTCGCCTCTCTAGCAGAGGACCTTCAAGAAATCACCGAAGCACTCGCCGCGACCAGCACGGAGCGGGAGGTCATCGCGATCGTACTCACTCCGGCGGTCAGAGCCCTGGGGGCTGTGGCGGGGATCGTGTTGCTCGTCGACCAGACCGATCAGCAGATGAAAATCGCCGGCAGCCAGGGCTACGAGAGCGGAACTCCAACCGTCTGGCAGGAAGGGCCGATCGAAGACCACGTGCTGATCGCCGACATCCTACGCATGCGTGAGGCGCTGTACTTCGAGCACGCCGGCGCGCTGAAGGAGGCTTACCCAGAGCTCGAGAGCCGTACCGGGGGACTGGCGGCCATCGCCAACGCAACGCTCCCAATGTTCTTGGATGACCAGCCGCTTGGGGTCATCGTGCTCGACTTCAAAGAACCGCACCATTTTTCACCTGCGGAACGGCACTTCCTGAAGATCTTGTCCGCCCAATGCGCGATCGCTCTAGGCCGCACCCGGCTCTTGGACGACTTGGAGCGTCAAGTGGCGACCCGCACCCGGCAACTTGAGAATCAGGCCCGTGCCCAAGAAGCCTTTGTGGCCTTCACAGAAGCCGTGGGCACCAACACGGACTTGCTCGCCCTAGCACAGCAGGCCATCACTGTGCTCCGGGCGCGCTTCCACGACGCCACCATCGTGTATTACACCCGCGATGGTGACCTGTGGAAGGCCCAAGCGTGGAGCGAGGACTTGAGTGAAGCCTTGGTCGTCAGCCTCACTGCAGGTCTGCCCAGCAGCACGCCCCTCATCCGCCGCGCGATCAACGCGGGCACGGCAGTCTTCACCAACGGCTGGGATGCAGAGCAGGAGCAGATCGAGCACAGCGAGGCCTACAGCACGGCTGCTGGCTTCCCCCTGACAGTGGATGATGAGATCCGGCATCTGGTGCTGTTTGGCCTTAAGGACACACCGCGCTGGACGGAGCGCGATCAGTCACTGGTGCGGGCGGTGGGGCGCAGTCTGACCCTTGCCGTGGAGCGTGCGCATGGTGTGGCGCAGCTTGCGCAGCGAACTCAAGAACTGGAGCGCAGCAACACGGAGCTCGAGCAGTTTGCCTATATCGCCTCGCATGACCTGCAAGCGCCGATTCGGGCGGTGACGAGCTTCGCGGGGATCATCCACAAGCGGTATGGAGACAGTTTGGATGAACGGGGCCAGCTGTACCTGCGACAAATCATGGAAAGCGGAGAGCATATGAAGCGGCTGGTGGACGACCTGCTGGCCTTCTCACGGGTGCATACCGAGCAGCAACCGCTCCTGCCTACGGATGCAGAGAACGTGTTTGACGCGGTGGCCAGCCGTCTCCAGACCTCGGGAGTGACCCTCATCCGGAGTGCTCTCCCTGTGGTGCAGACGGACGGGCAGCAACTCGACCAACTGCTCCAAAACCTGATCAGCAACGGCTTGAAATACCGCCGAGAGGGCGTGGTGCCGGAGGTGGAGGTCACGGCCCAGCGGGACGGGGCATGGTGGCGGTTTGCGGTGTCAGACAACGGCATTGGGATTGAGCCGCAATACTACGAGCGCATCTTCGAGATCTTCCAGCGGCTGCACGGGCGAGAGAGCTACGAGGGCACAGGGATTGGGCTGGCGGTGTGCAAGAAGATCGTCGAGCGGCACGGCGGGCAGCTGTGGCTGGAGAGCGTTCCGGGGAAGGGGTCAACCTTCTTTTTCACACTGCCGGAAGCGTAAACCAGTCAGGCCGGAGGAGAGCCAATGCACGGATTGCAAGGGGTCACACGAGCGTGCGATGCATAGTCTTGACGGTCACTGGATACTGCCCTATATTGGAGGAATAACAAGGCAGCCCAAGTGGTTGCCTTTTCCCTTTGGTGGATTGGCGAGATGGAAGGACACGGGAACTTGAGGGGGCTGTTCTTCATTCACCCTCGCCCGCGCGGGCGTCTGGCGGGAGGGAATCAATGGCCGATGGAGTGGTGCCTGTCGGGATGCCCACGGGGGAGAAGTCTGTCGGCTGGGGTAGGCCAAGCAGAGCGGCGGCAAAGCGGGCCTGGTTCTCGGTACTGCTCAGATCGCCATGGCCCTTGATGGTGAGGGTGACGCGGGTGAGGTTGCAGCGCGGGGAACGCTGGGCCTTGTCCTTACGTGATGTTGCCATGTTCGATCTCCTCTCCGTTGAGCCAGCGAATCAGAACACTGTGCTGGAAACAGGATGGTGACAGCAAATATGGAAGACAAGCTCCGCAAATTTGCGGAGCACGCCCGTTATTCACCCTCGCCCGCGCGGGCGGCCAGTGAGGCTGGGGTAATCCCATGGGCAGCAGCGAGGTTCAACAGAGCATTGACGAATCGAATCTGTGCTTCTATGTCGTCGCTGAGAAGCCCGCCACCAACGAGGTGGATAGGCACGATCACGAGATTGCAGCGGGGGGCTTTCGGCTTGGGCTCACGTTTTTTGGGCGGCATACACAAGCGTACATAAGATCGTTGAGCAATTTCCGGATTACCAGAGACGAGGAATGAATAACATCTCACGCCTTCAGAAGAGGAGGGCGCCGTGAAAGCAATTTGGTATGGGGACCGAAATTAATCATTAACGACAGCAATATAGTCATATCCTCAGGGCTTTGAGGGTAATGGTTGTTGGCTAAGTTTACGATGATACGCGTCATTTCAGAGGAGCAAGGATCAGTATTGGTTCTCAAAATGTCAGCAATCTCTGCATTGAACTGCAAATACTCCGCTGTATCTTCCGCTGACCGGGAAGGCAAACCTAGCTCCTCTGCTGGGATTCCAGCGTTCAGGTGCCGCACACCTATACAAAGGCACATCACCCCATATTCTGTGTAAGGTGCACCTTCAGCGATGGCTTCAATCTCGGCACGGAAACTAATAAATGTTTCTCTGTATGGAGTATCTTCTCCGTCTTGAGTACTTAGGAAATGGTCGTAGTAAGCCACGACCTTTCGTAGAGTTTCACGTGAGGCTTGGAATGCGGCTTGGGCAACGGGATTATCCATAAGGTATCTTCCTTCAAAACCTGAGTGAGACTGGCACACCTTTCAGCGGCTATTTCTTCGCCCCCCAACAGTCGATTTTTCTCCTGCCAATGAGTCTGCATCCACCGGCATTACTAGTTCAAAGCGCCCGCTCGCTGGGTACCACTTCACGACCCACTGCCGGGGCGCTTCGCCTTCACGGTTCTTGACTAGGTCGAGGACGAGGTACTTCCAAAGGCCATGGAGTGCGGCTCTACCTGTTCCAGGAACAGGCGGCCCGTCCAAACCAAGAGCGTAGGCGTCCTGAATGCCCAATGGGTAGAGAAGGGACGCTGTGTAGGCCGTGTATTCCACGCCGCCTGATTCCTTGAACACACCCAAACGCTCTTCAAGGGGTTGCCCTACCAATTCGCCGTACTTGCCGCGGCCCACGCTACTAATCAGGAGGATAGGCGCGTTCTGCTCTCGACCCAGCCGCACTTGCAAGCCTGTCACCACATCGTCAATTTGGTGCCTTCTGTCCTTAGTGTCTCCGCTTGGCATGCGCTGGAGGTAATCAAGGATTACCAATGGGGCAACACCATGGGCGGACTTCAGTCGTCTTACCTGGGCTGCAATCCGGTCAATGCCCCATGATCCGCCTTCCACACCGTTCCCCTCGACCACACTCAGCCAGGGGGCCACTTCGTTGGTCAAGTCGATATAGGCGCTGTTCTCTCGCAGTTTTGCACTGATCGGCTGGTCTATTGTGCCGCCGGTTCGGAGCTGACGAAGACCGACACCTACCCGCGTACTGATCAACCTGCCCCATAGTTCGTAGCGGCTCTGTTCATAGGTGACATACAGCACGGGCCGACCGGCACGGGCATTGCTCTCGGCCACTGCCAAAGCCAACGCCGTTTTGCCACCGCCTGTCACCCCACCCAGCACGTGAAGGCCGTCGTAGAAACCGCCCCCTATAGCCTCGTCAAATTCCAGCAGGCCTGTAGGGTAAGCGTTTCCGCCCCGCTCCAACCGCTCATCCGCGAGGGTCAGCAGTCCACTCTGCAAGAAGTTCAAATTGCCCGTCAGAGCATGGGAAAACGCTTCCGTCATGGCGTCCTGCAATCGCTCCAACACGTCTGCTGGAGGGCCGCTCAGATCCAGGGTGGGTAAGGTGTACCACTCCACCCCAGAGGCGTCTAAAGCCCGCTCCTGTGCGGCTGTAGGCATGAGAGCGAAAACGGCACGGCCATCCTGTACCAGCACTCGCAACTCTTCGGCTGTGAGTTGGCGTCTTGCCACAGCATTTTCAGCATGGGGCAGACTCACAGCAGCTTGAAGGCGAGAGTAGGCCGACTCACCCGTGATGACGACCGGACCGCTACCTGTCTCTGCTACTGGGGATAGTGGTGCGGGCTCAGGGAAGGGAACTAAGTTTTCAAGTTGTGGTGCAGCGCTATCCACTTTCCGACTTTCCCAACCTTCTCTGGCAGGTCGAGTAAAAGCACTTTGCAGAGTTGCGTATGCATCTGCCACCGTATAGGAAGAGAGGCGACCGTGCGCATCATGAGGTGGCGTTTGCGCCGCGTAATCTTCCATGGTGTACCTAGCTTCGCTTTCGTTGTACCCATTATCCCGGAGTTGGCAGGCCAACCACATTCCCGCATTGTTGCGGCCCTCATTGAACACTTGGTCTAAAGCTCTTCCTACCAGCAAAGTGGCGGATACACGCCCTTGTTCGTCCTGTTTATTGCTCTGATAACCTGCAGCAGAAGAAGCAGGACGCTCGACAGGTACAGAAGGCAAAGGAGCCGTCAGAAGGCCCAAATAAGCCCGCAAATCGTCAGGCAGGGCAGAGAGTGGCAAAAGCTCACCGGGTGTGCCTTCCCAGCTGTATGGTCCTTTGGTATTGCGGCTAGGCGGCATGATGGCGTAACCCCCATCTGCCCGAATATCCAACCCTGGCCACCGCTCACCCAGTTCGCGCTTTGCCTTGCTGTTCAGCGTTGCTACGGGCCAGCCGGGGTGCTCAAAGTAAACATGGGCACCGCCACTGCCTGTTCTCACATGGGCAGGGAGATTCAACTGTTCGCGCAGCGCTTCACCCTCCACACCATCAAAGTCCAGAATTACTAAGTCGGACACTGCTCCTGTCACTACAGCCAACCCCTTTCCACGTTCGTCGGCGAACCAGGTCGCCACCTGTGCGAGCGTGGGGTGAATGGTTTGCAGTGCCTTCCAAACTGGGCGGATCTTCCCGTCTCCCTGCTCCAAATGCCCTGTCTCTGTTAGGCAGTAATGAGGACGCTTTGCAAATTGACCTGTGGACTGAACGGGGAGAACGCTCCAACCGTATTCGAGAGCGTCACGGGCGGCCGTATGCAGTGGGCTGAACTTGTTCACGCTGCCATCTGTCAAAATGTCCTCGCTTTTTGCCCAGTAATGGGCAGGGAGTGAATGTTCCGCAGTGGTGCCTGCCAGGGTGAATCACTGCGGACTTGTTTTATGTTTTACAGGGGGCGCCGCCACTGCGGGCGACCCGTCCTATGGACTGCTATGGAGGTAAATTTACCTCTGTTTTTCGCGTCCTATACAGCGTTAACAAAATAGTTGGTGGAGGTAAGTCGGGTATTTGGTGGAGGTAAGTCGGGTAAATTGGTAAATTTTAGAGAGCTAACAAGTCGCGAATCTTTGACAAGTACTTTGCAGGAATGTCAGACCATCTTGGATCGTCTGATGGCTTCATCCAACGAGTCACTAGTGCTGGGGATACACCCAGCTGCTTGGCGAAGTCGCCCTGCTTCATCCCCAATCGCTGCAAAGCAGCTCTAACATCATCTGCATCCAACTTGTGATCTGCTCTCGAGACAAGTGCTATGGAAGGTATTTCAAGTACCTTGCCACGACCTGAAAAGGAAGCGGAGACTTTGGAGGCCAAGAACTCCTCCCAACTGCTTCCGGCTTTCTTGTTCCCGTGCAGCGTAATTTTGATGCGGTGCTTGCCGAGGGTGATAGGTAATTTTGCAATTTGATCCCTCACCCAACGTCTTCTATCTTTTGTACGGTCAGGGTTGTAGTTGGGCATATCTGTATCTGGCTCGAGGTCTTCCCAGGTGATGTTGTGTCCTTCCCATTCCTCGGCGTTCTCTGGCTTGACCCGAGGGATTACTTCACGAAGTATCCGCTCCAGATCAATCTTTTTTCCATTTGAGAAGCGCCAAATGTTGGCAGCCAGCCATACAGCGAACCCAGAAGCGATCAACTGGTTGCGAGGGATGCTAAAAACAGCGGACGCAACATCGTAGCTAGGAGCATCGAAGGTATAGAAGCTTCTTGCCCATAAGCCTGCATCTACCCGTGCAACAAGGTTGCGGATTTCACCATCAGCGATCACCGATAAAGGCTCAATTCGGAATAACGGGAAACGGCCAGTCTGAATTTTTTTATCTTTTGATCGAACAAATAGACTGAGGGTTCGCAGATCTTTTAGCGCTGTGTCAATTTGGGATAGTGCATCTATGCGCTTGAGATCACCTTTTCGGACGGCATCGTCTAGGCCAGAGAAAAATAACAGGTCTTTCTCGTTTAGCTCAATCGCTTGCCCATTGCTACTTGATAGTGCACAGCGAATCCCTAAGTGCAAGTATGAGTGAAGGCGACCAAACCTCTGCAGAATCTCTACAGTTTCGCGTGCTCCAAAGGGTTTTGGTTGCTCCTCATCGTCATACTCAGGTAGGCCTAGATAAAACAGCACCTCATAGTTTTTGGCCTGCCTATCTGGGATGAAGCCTCTGGGTACCGACAAGCCCGCCAAGCTTTGTTCTCCCCAACTTGATCGCTGTTGCATGGCCGTTTGATTCTTACCAAGAAGCCATTGTGTGGCTAGGCGCAGATGCTCCTCTGCTGCGAAGTTGGATTGTGGGGTATGTTTCCCCCCTTGACGGGTTTTGGCGTCTTGACCTTGCTCCCTTAACTCCCACCAACCAGGAACCATCACATGTAGGCCGTCGTGCCAAGCCCAGTTCGGAATACGTTCAGGCAGTTGGACTGGCAGACTTGAATGCACTGGCAGTGCTATCCGTTCAGCTATAAACATCTCCCTCTTCAATGTTTCGCTGAGACTGTTGACGACAGGCCGTGCTAACTCCTCCGTTTGAATTGCGGCCTCTGCCAAACGAAGCCCATGGTCACTGGCCGCACGCTTTTGTAGCTGCTGCGAAACGGTGCTGAGCACGTCGTCTATGGATGGATTTTGGGCAACCGGTATACGCCGCCGAATTTGATCCCATTCCTTCCAAGTTAAGGGAAGGCCGTGACTTGTTCCCCACATCTGTGCCCGAGCGTTGAGGTACACGTCGAGTAGTTGTTCTTCCACTGGAAGCAGATACCGATTCATTAAGTGTTCGTCGTAGAGCACAGATTGCCGCTTGGCTTCTTCGACCTCAGCTTCTGTGCGCTGGTTAAAGAAGG
>NZ_CP097158.1 GCF_023370075.1 Deinococcus sp. QL22 | reverse complement strand
ACACCATTGCTGACTGTTCTTCGGCGATCAGTGCCCCGCCTGGGAGCAGAGAGAACGGCTTCGTCCCCACGAAGTGCACGTGCGGCTGGGGCTTCCATTCAAAAGAAACGGCAAAGTGTTGAGAAGAAAAGGGCATGAAGGACACGCGGTACACAGGAGTTTGCGTGGCTTTTGCACTGGGAAAGTGACCCAATCGGGCGAGGACATGTGCCCCACCGCTCCACGGCCACAAGGTGGCAAGATCATCTGTTTCCAAGGTGGAGGCCTTACGGGGAAAGACCTGATGGCGTCCCTGAAGTTCCTGAGTCAAGGTCTTCATCCATTCGGTGTGTGGACTGGCCAGGAAGCGGGTGTGTTCCTCAGTAGCCAAGCGCTTAGCGTCCAAAATGGGCAACCCCTTGGTTTGACAGAGCAGGCGCACCGTATCAAGCACTGACAATCCCTGCCTGAGCGCGCCACCAGCCAGGAGCCGTGGTGTGTGACCGTAAATGCGGACGAGATCCGGCCAAGGCAGCGAATCAGGAGAGGCGGAGTACACACCGCAGCGTAACGCAGGGCCTCATCGCACGTGTCGCTGCCTTCAGGGCAGAGCGCCACCCTAAGCCGCAAAAAATCCTTTCCACTGCTCAGCAACGTACTGTAGGCAGTAGATTGCAGCTGACATACATCCGCCAGACGAGGTCATCAGGGACGTTTTTATAAAAGGAATCAGTGTCGCTGTCCGGAAGGAAGCTATTGAGCGCAAGCTTGTCGGCGTCTTTGGCAGTTTCAGCACCCTGAAGTAATTTTAAATTATCGTACATTCTCCGTCTCAGACGCATTAAAACGGTTTAGTGTCACGTGAATTATAACGTTATTTAGACACGCTTTTCAACGTTGTTTATGGCGTTAATTAGGGCATTGACTCAATTCTCTGTATATCATTTTCACTTATTTCACTTAACTGCGCTAGACTGAGGTTATGACTCAGGCCTTCACTCCTTCACGCACCGAGCGGGAACAGCTTCAGGCTCTGGCTAAGACGCTGGCTCAGGCGGGTGAATCTGTCGAACTCCTCTTTGGCAATGGATCTCAAGCTCAGCGCATCAAGCTCACGCCCATCCTGGCCCGCTTGCTGCAAGCCTCAGTGGCAGAACTGGGAGCGGGCCATACCCTGGCTTTGGTGGCCACCGAGGAAACGGTCACACCAGCTCGAGCTGCCAAATTGCTTGGGGTCAGTCGGCCTCACTTGGTGAACACCCTGCTGCGTACGGGACAACTTCCTTTCCGCATGGTGGGCAAGCACCACCGCATTGCCATGAATGACTTACTGGCCTATCAGCAGGAGCGCGACCAGCGCCATGCCGCTGCCGATGCCCTCAGTCAGCTCTCCGAGGATCTGGGCCTGTACGAGCAGGATTCAGCGTCTCGGTGACAGCAGTCACCCCCACCAGACCCGAGGCCTTCTGCGACGCCAACGTGCTCTACCCTTCCCTGTTGCGGGACCTCTTGATCCGCTTGGACATCGAGGGCCTCTGCCGCCTGCGCTGGTCGGACGAGGTCAACCACGAATGGATCAATGCGCTGATCCGGGATCGGGGATTTGAGCCCGAGCCTTTGCTGAGGACCCAGGCATTGATGGACCGGGCGTTACCGCACGCGCGAGTGACTGGCTTCAGTCACTTAATCCCTGAATTGAAGCTTCCAGATCCGGATGACCGACACGTCCTCGCCGCGGCCCTGCACAGCAGGGTTGCTCACCTGATCACCTTCAATCGGAGTGATTTTCCTGACCACGCTCTTCCCTCAGCGGCCCCGCAAGTCGTCCACCCAGACGCCTGGCTGGCTCCAGTCCTGAGTCAAGACCTCCAGCTCACCTGCCGGGTCCTGCGTCAACTGGTGGCCCCGTTCCGGAAGCCACCCCGCAGCATCTCGGATGTCGCCGGCCAGCTAGCCCAGATTCTGATGCCGCAGTCGGCCCAAGTGCTGGAAGAGATGGTCGCGCAAGGCATCTGCTAGGCTGGATTAGTCAAGTTGATTTCAACGTTATTCGTGACGTTCAATCTCAAATGGAGGACAACATGATTTATGTGGTTGGCGGGATCAAGGGTGGCAGTGGGAAAACAACGGTGGCGACGAATCTCGCCGTCGCTTTGGCCTTGGATGGTCGGGACGTGCTCTTGGTGGATGCAGATGATCAGGAGACAGCCACGGACTTCTCGGCTTGGCGCAACGAACGGCAGGGGGGGCAGACAGGCTACACCGCCGTTCAACTCACAGGTCAGGCGGCCCGTGAGGAACTGCGGCGGCTCTCCAAGAAGTTCGAGGATGTCGTCATCGATACCGGAGGCCGTGACACCACCAGTCAGCGCGCCGCCCTCACGGTGGCAGACCTGTACCTGGTGCCGTTCAATCCCCGTAGTTTTGACGTCTGGACGCTGGAGAAGGTCGCCCGGCTGATCCACGAGATCAAGACGGTCAATCCAGAGCTGAAGTCCTACGCCTTTCTGAACCGGGCCGATCCACGTGGCAGTGACAACGATGATGCGGCCGAAGCACTGAGGGACACGGACGCCCTGGCGTTCCTTGACGCCCCTCTCGGGAACCGCAAAGCGTACGCCAACGCGGCCGCGCAGGGGCTGGGCGTGCTTGAACTTCACCCCGACGACCGCAAGGCCACCCAGGAGTTCGCGCACCTGTACCAACAGATCACCGGCCGGACCCCGCAGTTCGCCCTGGCGGAGGGCAAATAAGCATGGCGGTCTCCCGCGCCCCCAAACGCACGCCTGCCTCTGTGGCTCCTAATATCCCCGAAGATAAGGTGCAGGAGATCATTCGGCGTGGAGGCAGCGTCGCGGCTGACCTGACTCCACCACAAAATCAAACATCTGAAAAAATTGAGCCGAACGACCAAGCCCTGACGGACGAACTGAAAAATGTACAGCTGCGGCTCTACGAGAGCACTCTGCAGGAGATCGACCAACTTCGCCGTGCTCATGCCCGGGGACGTCGGCCCATCTCACGGCACTCCTGGCTCCTGGAAGCCATTGAGGAGAAACTTGAGAAAGAACGTCGAAAGCGACGTTAGATCCACGTGTATTTTAATCTTATTTTTAACGTTGCTGGAATCAAGTTCTGCTTATTTCAACGTCATTCTGGGACACCTGCTCTTCAAAGGTAAGCTCACCGCTTGGGGAAATCAGAAGCGTCAGGAGCGCTGCCAAACCACACTTCCTGCGCTGAAATCAAGAACGTTGATGGTCCTTCCTCAGCGTGCACCGGACTGAGGTCCGCCGTGATCCTGTCGGTGTGGACTGTCCATTCAATACCATGACTCAACACCACATTGGTCGTTTGATCCTCCAACAACGACAACCGATGGACGCCGCGGAACTCGAAACGGACCTTGCCCCATCCATCCGGAGACATCTGGTCCAAGACCTCAAGTTCCACGCTGACATGACGTCCAAGCGCTTCACGGGAAAAACGCAATTCCACCCGGTGAAGCACGCTGTCATGAAAGCTGACATGGCGCTCCAGCAAGGCAGGTAACTGACCAGCAGAGAGTTGCTCCATTACTGCTGATCGTGTCACACAATCTGCTGAACGAGCTGCATACCATCATCAACTGCGCCAGCTCAGGGTGCAAGCATTGCTGGACGTCCCTCACTGAGATGGCAGTGTTGAAGTGAAACTCGACTTTCCCATACCCTGAATGGGTCTGGACTGAACATTGGTACCCTGACCTAGGCTGGAATAGCGAACATCTTTCGCTTTCCCACACGTGCCGCGTATTGCGACGGGCGAATAGACATGAAAAATAACGTTGAAATCAACTCGATCTATAACATCAACACCATAAGCAGTGAAAGCCCTTAGGGCAGCGTTGAGGAGGCTGTGACGGTTTGAGATTACTGAAGGAATAACTTGTACATTGATCCATCCCCCACCACAACCATCGCCTCTTCCAGCACAGGCCCGAGCAAAGGCTTGCGCTGCTTAACCACCTACAGCTCATTACGCTTTCTACTCCAGAGTCGGCTTTCAGCAGCTTTGGCGGGCGCTGGAGCTGGCGTGAGATGAGTTATGGCAGTGAGCTTATGACGACTCAAGGAGCTTCGTCGTTGAATTTGAGGTTGGACCCCTCACCATGAATCGTTGATCCTTTCAGGGACACAGCAGGTGAGGAGAGCGCTTGGTATAAGGTTCCCCCTTTGCCTACAGTCTCTAGCCTTTTCCCTTACCCTCTAGACTGGCGACATTCATGACCAAAGCCGCCCGCACCGCCTCCCACATTGAAGAAGTGTTGTGGAGTACCGCTGACCAACTGCGCGGCCACGTGGACGCCGCATACAAACACGTCTTTTTGGGATGGGTCTCTCTCGACTCCATCAGTGACACCTTGAGCCTGCACTACGAGAAGGTCGAAGCTGCCTATGGTCAAGCAACGGCCGAAGACCGCGACGAGTGCGTGGCCGACGGCGTGTTCTGGATGTCCGAAGAGGCCCGCTGGGATGAGCCGAAGACAATGCCAAGCAGAGGACGATCTCGGCAAGCGGATCGACGCCGCCATGACCGCCCTGGAAGCCCTGATCAAAGCCAACCTCGAACGGCTGGGCTATGACGCGTAGCCTCCAGATGCCGGACGATTACGCGACCCTGTTGGGCAACCTGAAGACTCAGATTCGTCAGGCCCAGACGCAGGCAGCCCTCAGCGTGAACCGCGAACTGGTGCTGTTGTACTGGCAGATCGGGCAGTCCATCCTGGAGCGGCAGGGGCAAGCCGGGTGGGGCGCAAAAGTCATTGACCGTTTGGCGCAGGATTTGAAGACCGAGTTTCCGGAGATGAAAGGCTTTAGCCGCAGCAACCTGAGTGCGATGCAGCAGTTTGCGGCCACCTGGCCTGATCCTGCAATCGTCCAACAGCTTGTTGGACAAATCCCGTGGGGACACAATGTCGCCCTGTTGCAAAAAGTCAAAGATCCCGCTGCCCGAGAGTGGTATGCCCGCGCCACCATTCAGCACGGGTGGAGCCGCAACATCCTGATCCATCAGATTGACAGTCGCCTGATTGAGCGGCAGGGGCAAGCCACCAGCAACTTTGACCGCGCCCTGCCTGCTCCGCAATCGGAATTGGCGGGGCAACTGCTGAAAGACCCCTACAATTTCGACTTTCTGAGTTTAGGCACCCAGGCACTGGAACGAGACTTGGAACGCAGCCTGCTGGCCCATCTGCGTGACTTCATGCTGGAACTGGGCGTGGGCTTTGCCTTTGTGGGCAGCCAGGTGCACCTCGAAGTGGGTGGGGAAGACTTTTACCTCGACCTGCTCTTTTACCACCTCAAGCTGCGCTGCTACGTGGTCATTGATTTGAAGATTGGGGAGTTCAAGCCGGAGTACGTGGGCAAGATGAATTTTTACCTCAGCGCCGCCGATGACCTGTTGCGCCATCCGCAGGATGCCCCCAGTATTGGGTTGCTCCTCTGCAAGACCCAGAACAAGGTGATTGCCGAGTATGCTCTGCGCGGTGTGGAGAAGCCCTTGGGGATAGCCAGCTATCAACTGGCCGAAGCCCTCCCCGACTATCTCGAAGGCCAGTTGCCTAGCGTGGAAGAGCTGGAAGCAGAACTGAGTCGGCTGGAGGAGGGCGCAACGCATTGATCGCAGTCAGGCACTCATGGATGTCAACTGGAGCAGGTGCAGTTGATTTTTACTCTCTTGTCCTGGTCAGGATTTTTACGAGCTTGCCGAGGATCTTCCGGTGCCTTTGGTGGCCACCCAGAATCTTAAGCGCGCGGCGTGCGGCCTCCGCAACGGAGTACGAATAGCCCATCCCGCCGCCCCCCTCGATCCGGAAGGGCTTCTCATGCTGATCGAGCAGGGCCTTCAGGGCTGGACGGGCGCGTTCATCCCCAATCTCTCCGAGGGCAGTCGCCGCCTCCAGGCGCAGCACGTGATCCTCCTGCTGTGTCAGCCGCATCAGCAGCGGAACAGCCTGAGTGGCCTTGTGTTCGCCCAACCTCCGGGTGAGAGCAGAACGGACTATCGCACTGTCTTCCCGCTCCAGAAACTCGGTCAGGGCCGCGGTCACCACGGGTTCATGGAAACTGCCGATCTTGAGTGCCCACCCCTGCCGCACATGCTCACTGGCCTCCTGACGGTACAGCTCCAGTAATTGGGGGAGTTTGGGATGGAGCACAGCATTGGGCTGATATTCGACCGAGTATCGGCGCACGCCTGGGTCGGAATGCGTGAAGAATGCGTCGGGCACAGGCAGCGGATTATCGAATTCACTGTTCACGTATAAGCCGGTCGTGACGACGTGTTTCGATGTGAAGGCCAGTTCGATCGCCCGCCGGGTGAGGGCCTGCTCGCGTTTCAACAGGTACAAAATGCTTTGTGAAGCGTCCTGGTCGGCGTCCTGCTCCAAGGCCCAGAGGGCCGCGTCTCCCCAGGTGGGGAGCTCCATCGTCCTCATGGCATGAACGGTGCGGTAAATCTGATGCCCCTGGGCCTGGCGCAGGAGACGCCAACTGATGTCCCCCAACCCCTGGACACCGTTGGAAGCCAGGAGCGTCAGGAAGTCTGTAGCAATTCCCAAGTCCGGTTCCGACAGCAACGCGGATTCTAGAAGTGTCAGGAGATCGGCCGTGAGCGAGGGTACCCGCAGCAAGTTATTGAGCGCTGCTTTCCGTTGGAAGGAAGGCACCTGCTGATCAACGGCCACGAGAGCGGACTCGCCCGCGTTCAGAGGCAGGCCGTATCCGAACCAGGTCATCGTGTACCCAGCCAGCGTTTCACGCAGCCAAGTTTCGTACCAAGTCAGAAAATCCGGGAACTGGGAGAAGAAGGGGGCGTGCTCCATATTCCAGTCCACGTAGACGATGCGTCCCCGGTCAGGCCCGCTGACCATCAGCAGCACGTCATAGGTGCAGCCCTGCGTGAGCAGCGTCAAGGCGCCGTCGTAGACCGCTTCAGTGTCTTCGTCCAGACCAAGGACGTCGTGCCAAGCCCCGACCTCCGGCATCTGGGAATGGAGTGGAGACGGCCTCTTGAGGACGCCGCCTGTAGCTGTTTTCTCTAGGGGATATAACCCATAGGCTTGACCGGCACCACCATTTCCCACCTGCAAGAGGAAGTCACGGTATGGCTCTGGCAGGCGAACCGCGTGCTCTGTCTCAAAGGCTTCTACGGCGTCCACTGATAAAGGTGGGTTCAGTTTGAACTCGTGGGTCTCCGCTCCAAAGGCTTCGATCCCCTGGTCGCGAATGTCGGCGAGTTGCTGGTGAATATGGGCAATCCGGGTGGTGTCTATCTCTCGAGCATACCAGTGATCCCGTTCGCCCGAATCCGCTCCTAAAGCAAGGAACCGGGCAACTCGACCAGTCGATTGAGTCGCGCCCGTTTGGCTTTCCAGTCTGGCAAGACCCGGCCGAGGAGCGCGTAATAGGCCCGGGAGTGACTGAATTCAAGGGTGTGACACAGCTCGTGCAGCAGCACGTAATCGATGCATTCCTTGGGCGCCTGGATCAGCAGCGGATTGAAGGTGAGCCTGCCTGTCCGGCTGCAACTGCCCCACTGGGTCGCCATACTGCGCAGGCGGAACTCACCACTGTGCTGGATGCCGTAGTGCGACGCCCTCTCCAGGCAACGCTCCATCCGCTCGGCCAGCACCTGCTCGGCCCGTTCCCGCAACCACGCTTGCAGCACCCGCTCAGCCCGTTCAGGGGCTTTGGCCGTGACCTTCAGGCCCTGAAATTACAGCGGCCCTCACGCTGACCCACAACCAACCTTGAACGGTTCACGATGAGTTTGCCGCAGAGACATGCTTCTCGCCACCAAATCCGTTCCCTTTCGCTAAGACCTGTTAGCATAAGCTAATCTGATCAGGTCGATGACCACCTCTGATCCCAACCTCGCCCTCGTTCGCTTCCAAGGCGACGCCCTCGCTGCTGCTAGAGGCTGGACTGATCTCACCTCCGAGGAACGCCGCCGTCGAGCCATCGTCGCTGCCCAACAGTTAGATCCAGAATTACTCTGGTCGCTGACCGAAGCCCACACCTCTCTGTATGGGTCTGCAGGCGCGGGCCTGTCCGCCCGAACCGCCCGTGCGTATCGGGAAGGCATAGGCAAACTTCTTCAGCATGCTGATCGAACCGGCTTCAGCCTCATTCGACCCGAACGGGATGCTGGGGCCCTTTATATACGGTCACTCGAAGTCACAGGTTTGGCACCCTCCAGCATTCGCGTTCAGCTCGCCGCCGCTCGGGCCCTCTTCCGCGCCCTTCGTTGGGCTGGTGCTACTGCCCTCGATCCCTTCAGTGATGCTCGCCCAGTTCAAGACAAGACTGCACCCTGGGACAAACGCCAGCCCTACACCGACCATGAAGTCCAGGCCCTGCTCAAGATGGCCGCTCCCCGCGACCGAGCCCTCATTCTCCTCTGCGCTCACGGTGGCCTCCGCATTGAAGAAGCCCTGCAGTTGACTTGGAACGACCTTGACCTGCCCGGTGGCGTCCTAACCGTTCAGCACGGCAAAGGTGACAAAACCCGCCGCGTGACCCTCACCCGCACCCTGATTGCTGCCCTGCAAGTCTTGCCTCGAGCGGAAGCTGTGATTGGTGGCACACAGACCGCTGCCCGCCAACGCTTGCAGGTCATTGCCAAAAGGGCCGAAACCCGCTACCGAGGCTGGCATGCCTTCCGGCACTACGCGGGCACCCGCCTCGTTCGGCAAACCGGCAGCCTCGAGTACGCTGCCCGCCACCTCGGCCACAGCAGCATCGAAACCACCCGCATCTACGCCAAATGGAGCGACCAAGCCCTCGATGAGGCCCTCGCGGGCTGGTAAAAGAGGGGTCGTGCCCTTGTTTCATTGAACCCCTGTTTCACATGATGTTCAATGAATTTTACACCACTGACATACATAACTCATGCAGGCAACCCCTGGAGTGATGAGGCGGCCATTTACGCGCCCAGCGGCGCGCGGGCATTGAGGGCACGCTTCCACAGGGAGTTCGAGCCTTCGGACTCAGGGATGGTCGGTATCAAGGAGTGCAAAAACGTCTCTTCAGCAGGTGTTGACTGCCCTGGCAATCCATGCGGTTCGGCTCTGTGCCCGGCTGGACGGGGATCGACCCATCAGAACCAGGCTCTCGCGCTTCGCTCAACTGTGTGTCGCCTGAATTCGCCAGCAGAATCCCTTCCCCTTTGCACGCTCCCGCTAAGACATCGACGTATTCTTGGTCATGCAGTTTCTCCCTCCTTGCGATGACCAAGATCAGGCAGCCTGCGCTGAACACTGCGGCCAGCACGTAGGCCAACAAGACACCCAGTTTGGCCTCAATCAATAAGACCAAATCATCGAAGGCCAAATTCGAGACGAACAAGCTCATGATGAAGCCGATGCCTGCCAGCAGTCCCACGCCGATCATCTGGGGCCACTTGACACAGCGGCACTTAAACGTGCTGCCAGCCACGCCCACGACCCTCAAGGGTTTGCCCATGAAGAGTCCTAAGATAACGTTCAGCGGCATAGTGCTCAGCCCACCTGCGGACACGGCCACCCTGGCATTCATCAACGCAAAATGGGCAGTACCGCGAAGTGACCACCAGATGCAGGGCGCGATTCAGGCACACCTCAAACGAGGCCCGATGTTGCGATCTTGAAAAGGAAGTGAGGATGTCAGAATAAATGCCTCTGGAGCGCGGTGCTTTGGGCTCATACCCCAATTTGGGATCAAAAGTGCGCCCCAGCCAGCTTTTTTCGGGAATCACAAAAAATGTCGGTTGACCTTGTTGAAGTGCCAGAGGTCTTTATTACTTTTCCTCAGGGCATGACCTTATGTAATCCGCATCACAACACCCTTTACCTCAGGTAGTCTGAAGCCACCTCGGCCATCGACAATGCAGTCTGACTGAGCGCTCCAATCTTTGGGGTAGCTGTAGCAGTCATGGAACTGTAACGGTCCGTCCGTGTTTGAAGATTGTTTCTACGCTCACAATGTGAGCAGGTCTCCCGACTCCTTCAACTGCACGTTCCACGTGCGGGATGAACCCATGACCACTGACAGCCTGTTTTCCCATGAGCCTGATGCTTTCCCCAACGCAATTGTCCAAGCTCACCTCAGCGAGCTTCATTGCTCGATTTTAAAATATCGGCAGGAGGTTGCTGAGACAGAGGAACTGCTGCGTCAAAGTTCCCTTAAATTGGCAGCCAGCGATACCCGCTTAAAAAGAAGTGCAACTGTGCTCGCCCATCTCCACAGTGAGACACACAACTTCCGTCAAGATTGAAGCTCCTCCACCCTATGGCGCGGTTTGGTCGCTCAACAGAACCTACTGCTGGCCACGCGTCACAATAGAGACCATATGCTGACTGATCCTATTGTCGTCATTGGAGCCTCTGCTGGGGGTATAGAGGCCCTTCAAGCCTTGGTCGCTGGCCTTCCTCAGGAATTTCCGGCCGCCATCTGCGTTGTTCTGCATCTGAACGCTCACCATCCCAGTACTCTGCCCGCCATCCTCAGCCGCGCCGGGCCACTCCCCGCCCTTCACCCGCGTGACGGGGAGCTCCTCCAACCTGGACATATTTACATCGCCCCACCTGACCATCATTTGCTGGTGGAAGGAGACCGTCTGGGAGTCAAGAAAGGGCCGAAAGAAAACCGATTTCGACCCGCTGTGGACGCCTTATTCCGCTCTGCAGCGCATACTCGCGCGCCCCATGTCATCGGCGTTGTGCTGTCTGGTGTGTTAGATGACGGCACCTCAGGTCTCTGGAATATCAAGAGGCTGGGTGGAGTGGCGGTCGTGCAAGATCCTCAAGACGCGGCCTTCGATGCGATGCCGCGCCACGCCCTTGAACAGGTGGAAGTGAATTATCAGGTCCGTGCTCAGGAGATGGGCCCACTGCTGGCACAATTGGTTCAAGACTCTACTCTTTATCAGATGGAGGCTGCTATGGATGAACAGCAACGGGAACGGTTGGCGATGGAAGTCCATATCGCGGCTGAGGGACCAAAGTCTCCAGCAAGTGTGGGGCAGTTCGGATCCTATACACCGTTCACTTGCCCCGAATGTCACGGTGCCATGGTGCAGATTCAGGAAGGAGAAGGGTTACGCTTCCGCTGTCACACTGGCCATGCCTACACCTCTCATACCTTGTTGACTGAGTTGTCTGAAACCATCGAAGACAAGCTCTACCAGACCCAGCGCGCAATGGAGGAAGGCATCCTGCTGTTGGAGCGCCTCAGTCAACAGCTTTCCGGCACGCGGGCGGAGGCGTTGCTCCGTCAGGCCCGCTGGGTAGAGCAGCGAGCGAAAGTACTGCACCAATTGGCGCTCACGCAGACTCCCCTCAGCGACGGAGAACCGTTGGTGCAGTGACTCACGAAGTGCTGCCAAGGTCAGGGGCGTCCCCCATAAGGTTCTCGCTCTCCAGATCTGCACGGCGCAGCAAGTCGGTCACGTCTTCCAGCTTGAGCAGCACCGAGACGCTGTCACCATTGACGAGGGGATCCACCTCAACTTTCATCTGGCGCGGCCCGAGGTGCGGTACCTGAACATCAATCACACGCTGGGTGATGGGCTGCTCAGTGACGATGACATCCTGCAACAGTGCCATAAGTTCTACTGTGTCCAGCAAAGAATTGCCCACGTTGTACAGGTACTCGCCAATCAGGTGTCTCTCGGGGGTCTTGAACAAGTTGAGCGAGGCCCGGTTGACACTCAGCACACGCAACTGATCATCCAAAACCAGCAGCGGATCATGGATACTGTTGAGGATCCGTTCCACGTAAGCAGCGGTGTCCTGCATCCGCTGCTCCAGCGCCCTCATCAAGTCGATATTGGTAAAGGCGACCACGACGCCGTCAATGAAGTGGTCTGAAGTGCGGTAAGGGCTGATGCGCATCAAGTACCACTGGCCGCTTTTGCTCTGCACCTGCGTTTCAAAGCCTTCCAAGGTGTCGAGCACCTGCGTGATGTTCTGAGTGAGGGCATCGTAGTTCAAATTGACGGTGATATCGCTGATCAGACGTCCCACGTCCACAGGCATCAGGTTGATGACCTGCGAAATGCGGGGCGTAAAGCGTTTGATTCTCAGGTTGTTGTCAAGGAATACGGTCGCGATCCCTGCACTGTCCAGTAGGTTCTTCAGGTCATCGTTGACCTGAGCAAGGTCATGAATGACGCGGTGGTGCTCTGCATTGATGGTCGTCAGTTCCTCGTTGAGCGACTGAAGTTCTTCTTTGGAGGTCGTGAGCTCCTCATTGGTACTCTGAAGTTCCTCATTGGTCGTCTGAAGTTCTTCGTTGGTCGTCCTCAGTTCCTCCAGTGACACCCCCCTTTCCTCCACTGTGGCCTGCAATGTCTCCTTGCTGTACTGCAGTTCGCGCTGCAAGCTCAGGAAGGGATCCATCTGCTCTGGCATAACTTGCAGAGTGCGTCCATCTCCACGTTCGTGAAATTCGATCATCACCAGGGCGGGTATGCGCCCCTGCACTGCACGAACCGTGATATCTACGGCGCGCAGAGTTCCTTCCACTTCAACAGGTAAGTCTGTGCGCCGCACTTCACGGCGCTCTGTGATGGCCTGCCGCACAGCGGCGGGAAGCTCGTAGCGCAAGCTACCGCGACCCATTTCAAAGACATTGATGGGCGCCGTCCCTCCCGGCAATTCCAGATACCGGGCAGTTGGGCCGTGAACGAACAGAATGTCTCCCGACTCGTTGACCAGTACAGCAGGCGGCGCGTGGTGGGCAAGCAACAAGTCCTGAGCGAATTGTGCCAGATCTCCGGTTTTCGTGGGGCGTGCCGCTGACGGGACACCCCGCGCAATCGGGAGAGCCAAATTGGTGGGGCTGAAGAATTGTCCAACCGGTAATGGAGTCGGCGCTCCTTCTCCCCGGCCGTAGATTTTCCAGCGCTGGTCCAGCACGCTGAAGCGGTCCCGATCCTGTCCAGCTGTTTCACTGGTCCCCAGGAACAAAAGCCCTTCTGGACGTAAGGCAAAATGAAACACCGACATGATTTCAGTTTGCAGCTCACCGGAGATGTAGATCAGCATATTCCGGCAACACAGCAGATCGAGCCGAGTAAAGGGGGGATCACCGAACGTGTTGTGAAGGGCGAAGGTGACGAGGCTCCGAATCTCTGGACGCACCTGGTAGCCATCCTCAAACTGCTCGAAGGCACGCTGCAACCGCTCTGGAGAAATGACGTACTCGATCTCGCGTGGGTAGACCCCGGAACGGGCTTTTTCGAGAGCCTCCAGATCAATGTCGGTGGCAAAGATCTGTACCCTGAAGCCCAACTCCTCCTTGAGTTCTTCCATCAGCTCGTGCAGCACGATGGCGACCGAGTAGGCTTCCTCGCCCGTCGAGCAGCCTGCCACCCATACCCGCAGGTTGTCCAGATCTCGCTTGTGACTTGGGATATAGTTGCGCAAGTGTGCTTTAAGTTTGTCAAAGGCGTCGACATCACGGAAGAAGCTCGTGACATTGATGGTGAAATCCTGAAACAGCGCTTGAACTTCTTCTGGAGCATCTTGTAAAAGTTGCACATACTGACTGATGCCTTCAATCTGATGGTTTTTCATGCGGCGGTCGATCCGCCGCACCAGCGTACTCCGCTTGTAGCGGGTGAAATCCTGTCCAGTGCTTGCCCGGATCAGACGCAAGATCTTCTGAAGTGGGACACCTGCCTGACCGTCGGCCGCTGACATGTCCTCTGGACGCAACGTCGCCTTCTGAGTGACGAGGGTATACAGCCTTGGCGCCAATTCCTCAGCAGGCAGCACTTCACTGGTGAGCTGAGTTTCGGCAGCGCTGCGGGGCATGGCCGGGTACTCTGCGGTCTGCGGATCTTGCACCATGACCAGCCCAAAATGTTCCCGGATGACCTGCACGCCGTGCGTACCGTCACTGCCCATGCCTGACAAGATGATGCCCACCGCTCGCTCGCCTTGGTCTACCGCGAGCGACTCGAAAAAATGATCAATGACCTTGCCTTTCGCCCGCTCAAGGTCATCCAAGAGCAGCACACTGTTCATCAGCGTGAGGCTGTGTCCGGGCGGAATCACGTAGACCTGGTCTGGTTGGGCTGCCATCCCGTCCTGAATTTGAATCACGGGCATGCTCGTGCAGCGTTGCAAAATGTGAGGCATCAGTCCTTGATGCTGCGGATCAAGGTGTGGAACCACGACAAAGGCCATGCCGCTCTTCGCTGGCAGACTGAGGAAAAAGCGCTCATACCCATCCAGCGCGCCCGCAGATCCCCCGATGCCGACAATACTGCTGGGCCGAGCCCCCGAAGGCGTCTGCGGCTCGGACAGGGAGGCGGGCGCTTCAGATGGAGGTTGTTCGTCTGACATAGGAGGTTCCCTGGACTATAGGCTCTAGAAAGCGGGTGTCTCCGCACGGCTGGCCCTTAGCCTACCCAAGTCTCTCACGCCCCAACCGCCCGACATCATTATTAATGCATTGGGTTATCTTGGTTCCTCAGCCCTCCAACCTTCTGTAGGCTTAGTCTCAAGTGCAACAGCATCATCGGCAGTAGGACAAGCGACCACGCCAATCCTTCCGACTCTGCACAACGACGCAACTCTTGGAAGGTCTAAGTATGAGCGATGACGCCGAACAGATCGAACGCATCCGTGCACAAGCAGAACTCGAACTTCAGGCGCGCCCGCCTCCCTCCTTACATCTCGTGTCGGAAGATCCGGCGGCGGTGCTTCAGGAACTCCACCGCGAGCGGCAGGAACTGCAGCTGCATCAGATTGAGCTGCGACTTCAGAACGATGAGCTGGGCCGGATCAATACCGAGCTTGAGGACGCGCGGCAAGAGTATCAAGAACTGTTTGACTTTGCCCCCGTGGGCTACCTCACGCTGGATCGGAATGGTGCCATTCAACGCGTCAATCTCACGCTGTGTCAGCTGCTGGGCATGGAGCGCCCCAGGCTCCTCCGTCGGCGGCTCTCCTCATTCCTGGATCCTGCTGACGTCAGTACCTTTTCTCTCTTCCTGCGGCGCGTCTGGGAGCGGCCTGGGCCTTGGACTGCCGAAGTGTGGCTGATCGGTGTTCAGGGCACGCGCTTTGCGGTTCAGCTGCGGGGCGAAGCGATTCGGGGAGCGGACGGACAGAGCCTCTTGAGCCGCTTGACGGTGACGGACATCACGCCACAGCGTCAGGCGCAAGAGGAGGTGTCGCGTCTCAATGCGTCCCTGGAAGATCAAGTCCAGCAGCGAACCCAGCATATTCAGGAACTGAACACGGAGCTTGAAACGTTTGTTTACGCCTTGACCCATGATCTGACCACGCCTTTGCGGCACATTCGCAGCTTTACAGGGCTGCTCGCGAAGCAGTTGCGGCCACTGGAAGAGCAGCAGGAACGGTACGTGCAGCACGTCGAACATTCGGTGAACCGGATGGAAGAGCAGCTCAGCGCCTTACTGACCCTGTTCCGGGTGAGTCAGGGACGCATGCGCTTTCAACCGGTTCAACTCGAACGCGTGATCCGGGAGGTTCGGCAAGACCTCGCCGCTGATTTGGATGGGCGTGACGTCCAAGTCACGGTTCATGAGTTACCCACCGTTCAGGGAGACAGCTTGGCCTTGAAACTCGTGTTTGCGAGCCTGTTAGGAAACGCACTCAAATTTACGCGGGGCCGCACCCCCGCACAGATCAGTGTCCAGGCCCGCGAAGACGAGCAGGAGTTCATCATCAGCATGCGCGACAACGGGGTGGGGTTCAATATGCGTCAGAAGAGCCGGTTGTTCACCATGTTTCAGCGGCTGCACCGTCAAGAGGAGTTTGAGGGAAGCGGCGTTGGGCTGGCGCTCGTGCAGCGGGTGATCCACCGGCATGGAGGACGCGTCTGGGCCGAAGGTACCCCTGGTGAGGGCGCAACCTTCTGGCTCAGTCTCCCCAAAGATCTCCTCAGGAAGGAGCTCAGGTGAACGGCGAAACTGCTCACTCGAACGGGCTGCCACTGGTCGTGATCGGCGGCTCAGCTGGAGCGCTGAGCGGCCTGCTGCAACTGGTGGCTGGGTTGCCCGCGCATTTCCCAGCGGCCGTGCTGGTGGTGGTGCATCTCCCACCAGATCAACCGAGTGTGTTGTCGGAACTGCTTCATCAAGCTGGACCACTCCCTGCCAAGCCCGCCGAGGACGGCGAAGAGTTACAGGGCGGACACATTTACGTTGCGCCCCCGAACCACCACCTGCTGACCCACCACAGCACCCTCAAACTCTCACGCGGACCACGTGAAAACCGCTCACGGCCAAGCATCGACGTCTTATTTCGTTCAGCGGCTTACAGCCACGGGCCACGCGTGGCAGGCGTCGTGTTGTCGGGCATGCAGGATGACGGCACCTCTGGCCTCTGGGCGGTGAAACAGTGTGGCGGGACGGCCATCGTGCAGCGTCCTGAAGAGGCCGAGTACCCAGAAATGCCACTCAGTGCACTCCGGCAGATTGAAGTGGACGAGATCTTGTCGGTTCAGGAGATCGCCGCCTGGCTCAGTTCTTGGGGAGACAGCCTCAATGCAAGTGAGAAGAAGGACAGCATGAATGAAGTGGAACGCCACCGCCTGAGTGTCGAGCTGAGTATTGCCAAGGAGGACGCTGGCTTGGAGTCGGGCATCCTCAACCATGGACCGATCTCCCCCTTTACTTGTCCGGACTGCCACGGCGTCATGGTACAGATCAAGGAAGGTCAGCTCACACGCTTCCGTTGTCACACCGGGCATGCCTTCACGTCAGGCAGCTTGATTTCTGGAGTCCGCCAGATGGTCGAGGACTCCCTGTGGTCGGCGGTACGCGCGATGGATGAGCAGGTGATGCTGTTAGAACACTTGGGAAAACAGCTGGGTGAGACTGGGCAAGAGGAAGCAGCGCAGCGCGTGCAGGCGGAAAGGCAGCAAGCTCTGCAGCACAGGCAAGTGGTACGCCGTGTCATTTTCCGGCAAGAGTCCCTGGAATAAGGAGTTCAGCAGCTAACTGCAGGAGCAGAACATTCGACAGGAGGCTGACCCATTCGCTTTTCGGGTTGAGCGGCAGGACGTCAGGCTTGTCACGTCCACTCGGACCCGTAGGCCTGTCCGTAAGGTTTTTGAGATGGTTTTGTCCAGCCCCCTGGCCAGCTTAAGGCCTCTCCGATCAGCGCAACCTTATTTGGGGCGTACGGGCTTGGACACCCTCCGCTACGACCCGACCGGGTTGACAACGCTCTGTGGACATTTCTAAGCGTCCATATGGGTTGTCGGTCTTGACGTCAGCACCACGCAGCTGTTTGGCCTGGAAATGGCTACTGACACGTTGAGCACCTGTTCACTTGACCAGCTGTGTGGTCAACGGCGGCCCACTCTGGCCTTCGCTCTGGCCTGTTGCCAACGCCGCTCCACGGCTACCGCCTTCCGTTCAAATTGCCGTGAGGCTATTTCCAAACGCCAAGCCTCAATCTGCGCGTCCCAGAGGCGAAGACGCTCGAGACGCTCTGCAAGGTCTGTTCCACTTCCCACGAAGAGAGTGTCTGACATCATTCAACCATTGCAGCATCTTGAGATGTACGATCGGTCTCCTTTCCAGAAAGGCTCAGTTCACCCACCTCTGCCAGGTTCAAGTTGACCTTTAACTAAAAACCTCGAGTGCTAGGGGGTCAAAGACCACCAAAAAACAGGGCCAAATTGTGAGCGGCAATTTTTCGGCAGACATGGGCGCGAATAGACCGGAAGGAATTGAGCTGTGGAAGCATTCAATGAAAAGATCGATCTAAACGAGAAAATACTGTTTCTATTGTCTTTCTGAGCCAACCCATCGCGCCCCACCAGGGGCGCGGTTGCTTCATGTTGCTCTTGGGTTGTGCGTAGACCCCACAGCCTTGGTACCCCCGATCACCCAGTACCAATGTGCCCTCACTCTCGGCCAATAACGTGCGGGCGAGCGGTGGATCACTTTCATTTCCAGCGGCCAGAGCAAAGCGGACAATCATTCCATGATCGTCAATCACGGCGTGCAGCTTAAAGCCGTAAAAGCGTCCTCTGACGCTGTACCCACCATGTCCGCCTCGTCCACTCCCTGCCTCGGTCATGGCTCGGGGTCGCGCATAGCGCGTCCCCTTGCAGCAGGCCAGCGGTTTGCTGTCAATCACATACACGGTTTCTTCGTCAAAATGAGGCAATCTCAGGGCGAGGTCGGCATCAATGGTTTCAAGATTGAGCTGAATTCGAAGGTACCGGGTGCGGTCTGGCAAACAGGGAAACAAGGCCCGATCCGTGGAACGTCCCTGCCCTCACCACTTCTGTGCGGACACTTCACCGAGCAGCTCCCCGACCAACGCCATGGTCATGACTTCGCTGTAACTGCCTTTCTGATTGGGCTCTTGTGGCAAGACAAACAAGCCGCTGCACGCAGCGGCTTGCACATCATCATCGACGTACACGTAAATGAGCGTGAACAAGTCTTCAACGCTATGCTGAGCCAGCGGAAGTTCGTTGGTAGCCATACCCGAGCTTCCGCCTTTTCATGTCTCGCTGCATATCCCCTAGCACTCGAGGTTAAAAAGCAATCGCTGGTTACACCAGGATTCGTGCCTCACTTGAGGAATCCCGGAGAGCAGATGCTCCTGCGTCCGCTGTTGGAAGTAGAATTCCTGCAAATGAAGGTGCCAGAGATCTTGGTGGAGAACGGTATCAGGGCAACCACTGCCGAAACCATCTTGGTATAACCAGTAGCCTGAGTCCTCGCTATTAACGGCAGAAGCCTTCCCTTTTTGCATGATCTTAGGAAGGCGACCGCCTGTGCTTCCTCACTTCGGCTATAGCGGCTCCGATTGATGCCTTCGACATCGGAATGAACACACGCGCAAGCGATCTCGCGCAGTGTGCAAGAACTGCTCCAAGAGCGCGGTACCCTGATCAGCCACGAGCGCGTGGGTACCAAGGCTGGGAACAAGGGCATAGAGGCCGTGCTAGCCGTGATCGAGACTGCCAACTTGCTCAGAACGTTGTGACGAGGCCGGGAGGGAACCCACGCTCTGGTCAACCTGGATCTAGCCAACCGGATAGCCACAACTTCGTTCTTGCGGTCACCCAATGTAAGAGCAAAGTGAGAGACTTCATGTCATCTTCATGTCGCTCACAACCTCTAGGTCTTGCTGGGGGAGCACAGAATGGAGGTTCATGTGACTGATTCCCCCACCACGCCATTGATCTTCAGCCCCCTGTCCGGTAGCACCGCACCTTTTCAGGCCCTGATCGAGTACAGTGCTGACCTGATTACCCTGTTCGACCGGGACGGCCGCATCCTGTATCAGAGCCCGTCCGTTCAGCGGCACCTAGGCTGCGAGCGCAATCCCACGGCTGAGGGGCACCATGTGGACTTCACCGCCCTCCACCTGGAAGACCGTGAACGCATTTCCCAGCAGCTGATGCGGTTGCTGCCCGGCGTCACCGTGAGCCTGTCTCCTTACCGCCTCCAGCACGCCAACGGGAGTTGGTGCTGGCTAGAAGGGACGGCCATCAACCTGCTGCACGATCCCAGCATGGGCGCCATTCTCGTGCAGGCCCGCGACGCGACTCTCCGCGTTCATGCCGATCGGCGGGCCCGCGCCCTGGAAGGTCTCAGCACCGTGCTGGCCAGCACGAACACCACGTCCGAGGTCGTGCAGGTCATCCTCCTCCAAGGCCTGGAATCCATGGGCGCCAGTGCGGGCAGCGTGATGCTGGTGAATCCAGATCGGCAGCACGTGGACGTGCTGGGAAGTGCGGGGTATCCTGCCCGTGACGAGCGCCCGTGGCGGCGCTTTCCCCTGGAGAGCCCTGTCCCCGCAGCAGATGCGATTCGGGAAGGGCGAGACCTGTTCCTGACGCGTGAGGACTGGCTGTCCCTGTATCCGCAGTGGCAACATCTTCTCACGCCGACCAGTGGGAGCCATGCGGTGCTCACCCTGCGGATGAACGGGCACGTGATGGGTGCGATCACCCTCTCGTTCGCAGAGAACGCGGCGCTGAGCGAAACACAACGCCGGTACCTGCGTACCATCGCCGCTCAGTGCGCCCTGGCACTGGAGCGCAGCGAGTTGAATGCGCGACTTCAGCAGCAGGAGCGCTTCTACCGCAAAATCACCGAATACAGTCACGACCTGGTCAGCATCATTGGGCTGGATGGAGTGACCCAGTACATCAGCCCGGCCATGATGCCCATGCTGGGCTACACGCCAGAGGAACGGGTCGGCGGCAATGCGTTCGACGGGATCCATCCGGAAGATCTCGGCCGGGTGATGCAGGTCTTCCAGGAAGCAGTCATTTCCCAAGTTCCAGTCCTGGCCACCTACCGCTTTCAGCACAAGGCGGGCCACTGGGTGTGGCTGGAATCGACCGGCGTCAACTCGACTGATGATCCGGACATTGGGGGGGTGATGATCAATACGCGCGACGTCACGGTACGGATTGAAGCCGAGAAGACCCTGCACCTGCAGCTGCGCCGCTTTCAGCACCTGGTTCATCTCACGGCGGACTTCGCTGCCCAGGACTCGTTGGAGCAGCTGATTCAGGCCGCGCTGGAACACTGCCTGGATCTCACCGCGTACGACTACGGCTTCTTCTTTCCCATTGATGGGAACAGCCCGACCAAACCGCTTCGGGCCGGACAGGTGGCCGACGAGCTCTTCGCTTGGACGACCCCGTGGGCCAGAGCCCACCGCACGGGGGCAGTTGGGCAGGCCTTGCGGCGCCAGGTAGCGTTCTTCGCTGGACCAGCTGAGCCCGTGTTCAATCCGCCCGAGGCTTTGCCCCGACGGATCTGGACTTCTCTGGCGGTGTTGCCCATCGTGACGCGGGAGGTGCTGCGCGGCTTCCTGGCGTTCGGCACGAACGACGCGGTGGACGTGGACGAGGATAGCCGGCGGCTGCTGCTGGGGGTGGGGGAGCAGACCAGCCGGGTGGTGGAGCGCAGCGTTCACTTGAACGAACTCCAGCAATCGCGCGAAGAGACCCTGCGGGCCATGGGTCTGGCGCTGGAGTACCGCGATTACGAGACCAAAGGGCACACCGACCGCGTGGTGGCTTTCACCGAGCAACTGGGCCGGGTTCTGGGGTTCTCTGGCGCTGACCTGGACGCCCTGCGCTGGGGCGCGTTCCTGCATGATACGGGGAAAGTTGCCATTCCCGACGCGATCTTGCTCAAGCCGGGCAAGCTCACACCGGAGGAGTGGGACGTGATCAAGCGGCACCCGGGGATTGGGTACGAGATGCTGGAACACATTCCCTCTCTGCCGCCGACCACCCTGGACGTGGTGCTGTACCACCAGGAGCGCTGGAATGGCAGCGGGTACCCGAAGGGTCTGGCTGGCACGGATATTCCGCTCGCGGCCCGGGTCTTTGCCGTGATTGATGTCTATGACGCCCTGACCAGTGAGCGGCCTTACAAGAAGGCATGGACACATCAGGAGGCTGCCGAGCAGCTTCGCCAGGAGGCCGGGGTCTTGCTGGATGAACGGGTGGTTCAGGCCTTCCTGCACATCGTGGATCCGGAGGGCGAACCCTTCACGCAGACCACCGAGGTTTCGCCGTGACCCGTACGGATGTAATATTCGCCCGGCAATTCAGCACTTCGATCATCGGCTCTGCTTCGCGGACACTGCTGTGCGCCCCCAGATTCTGCTTCCACCAGGGGATTTTGCGGCACCAGGTGGCCGATGTTGCGCAGACCCACCGGGGCGTGAAGGATGACCTCGCCGGCTTCGGACAGTCGAATTCGGTGCAGGTGTTCGTCAACCTCTTGGAATACAGATGACCTGGGGTGGATCTGCCCTCCTCGATCGGGCCCGCAACCTCACCCGAAGATTCGGTCGTTCTAAACGTTGTCCTTGTGGCAGGACTTGAACGTACTGGAGGCAACATGACGATCCCGTCGCTGGCTTCAGCCCCACCTGACGGCCTGATTTGGAGCCAGGCGCGACTGGAAGCCCTCTACCGCTACGGCATTCTCGATACCGACCCGGAACCACAGTTTGACCGGATCGTGCGGCTTGCCGCACGGCACTTCGGCATGCCGATGGCCTTGACCAGCCTGATTGATGCGGATCGGCAGTGGTTTAAAGCCCGCGTCGGCCTCCAGGACACCCAGACCCCTCTTGGCAATTCCATCTGTGCCGTGACCATCCAGCAGCCCGGCACCCTGGTCATTCCAGATGCGCAGCTCGATCCGCGGATTCGCCTGTACGACGCGGTCACTGGTGAGCCTCATGTCCGCTTTTACGCCGGTTCTCCTCTCATCACCCCGGACGGGCACAAGTTGGGCACCTTGTGCGTGCTCGACCGCCAGCCCCGAACCTTCACGGCTGAGGATGAAGCGGACCTAGAGGATTTTGCCGCACTGGTCATGGACGAATTCAGCCTGCGCCGCGCTGTGAACGAGCTCAGTCACCTGGCCCTCAACGACCCATTGACGGGGTTGCCCAACCGTATGCATCAGCGCCAACACTTATCGCAGGCCATGCGCCGTGCGGAGCGGGCCGGGGAGCGGGTGGTGCTTGCACTGCTGGATCTCAACGGCTTCAAGGGCGTCAACGACACCCTGGGACACGCAGCAGGGGATGCCTTACTGGTGCAGGTGGGTCAGCGCCTGCGCGACACCCTGGCGACCAGTGATCTGGTCGCGCGCCTGGGCGGGGATGAATTTACGGTGGTGTTGACCGACCTGCGTTCGCCGCGGGGTGCGGAAGTGGCGATGAAGCGGGTTCAACAGGCGTTCACTGTACCCTTTGTGGTGGCGGGTCAGTCGGTTGATGTGAACTGGAGTATTGGCATGGCGGTGTTTCCGGATGACACGGTGGAACAAGAGCAATTGTTGCGGTTGGCCGATCAGGCGATGTACACGGCGAAACGGGCGCGGGATGGCCGTCCCCACTGGAACCGCCGCCCCACTCCGGTGTAGCCCTCGTTCGTTCGCTCAGGTGCGGGCCTCATTTGATTGGGTTCCTCAGCGTCTTTTCAGCTCTGCATATCCCTTCCCTTTTGCACAGCTCTAAAACGGCCTCCTGAGAGCCAAAGCTGCGGACGTGAGGGCTCCCCAACCTTTCTCCGTGAATCAGTCGTCGGCTAACCGCCTGTGCTGGGGAGGGTAAAGAAGAACGTACTGCCTACTCCCAGAGTGCTGTCCAGCCACAGCCGCCCGCCGTGCCGCTCCACAATCTTCTTGCACACCGCCAGCCCAATCCCCGTGCCGGCATAGGTCTCCCGTCCATGCAAGCGCTGGAAAATCTCAAAAATGCGCTCGTAATATTGCGGCTCAATGCCAATGCCGTTGTCTGACACCGCAAACCGCCAGAAGCGGCCCTCTCGCTGGGCCGAGACGTGAATGTCAGGCACGCTCCCCTCACGCTGGTATTTCAGCCCATTGGACATCAGGTTTTGCAACAGTCGATCCAGTTGTTGGGCGTCCGCCAACACTACAGGTAAATCCCCCCGTTTAAGCACCGCTCCCGGCACTTCGTCCTGGAGCCGCTGGGCCACCCCATCAAACACCTGGCCCGCATCGGTGGACTGCAGGTCACGCCGTTCGGTGTGCACCCGCGAGAACGCCAGCAGATCATCCACCAGCCGTTTCATGTGCTCCCCGCCGTTCACGATCTGTTGCAGGTACAGCCGCCCCCGGTCATCCAGTGCAGAACCGTATTTGCGCTCAATTATGCCCGCGAAACTGGTCACCGTCCGGATCGGAGCCTGCAAATCGTGTGAAGCGATGTACGCGAACTGCTCGAGCTCGGCGTTACTGCGCTGCAATTCCTGATGGCTGTCGTGTAGGGCCGCCTCCGCTTGCTGACGCTGCGTGATGTCCCGAAACACCAGTACGGCCCCAGTCATTTGGCCGGCCTCATTGCGAATGGGGGTGCTGGTGTACTCCACCGGGAAGCTGGTGCCGTCTTTGCGCCAAAAGACATCGCCCTGCACCGTCTGGGTCTGGCCGGCCGTAAACGCCGCATAGATGGGGCAGGTGTCGCGGGGATACGGGCTGCCGTCTGCGCGGGTGTGGTGAATAAGAGCGTGTTGCGGCTGACCGATGAATTCGGCCGCCGCGTAGCCCAAGAGCTGCAGGGCCGCGGGATTGGCGAAGGTCGTGCAGCCCTGCAAATCCACGCCCGTCAAGCCCTCGCCCACATTGCTCAGGATCAATTCGTTGAAGCGTGACGCCTGTGCCAAGTTCTCGAGCCCTTGAGCCCGCTCCAAGGCGAGGCCCAGGCTGCGCACCACCGTTTCCATCACGGCCTTCTCGATCGGTGTCCACGGATTGGAGGCAAACACCACGAAGGCCAGAATGCCAATGATGTTGCCGTGCACCTTCACCGGCAGACTGGCGACCGTACTGACATGCTGCACCAAGGCCGCGTCGGTGTCTCCTCCCCGCTTGTACTGATCCTGATAGTACGGCTGCTGGCTTGCCCAAGGAACGGTCAGGCTCTCTGGGACATCATAGGGAAACCCGGCATCCACCACCGCCTGCAGCGCAGCGGCTTGCTGGGGTTCGGTGCCCAGCACCCCCGTCTGCACCTTGTTCCGCCAGCGCCCCTCTTCCCGCTCGTAATACAGCGCATAACCGTCCGGTAAGAGCGACATGACAACTTGCTCGGCGCGTCGAATGAGGGCATAACGATCGGTTTCCAACGCCAGATCTTGAATCAGATTCGCAAACCCTTCAAGAGCTTGGGTGCGGGCGTTCAGCAACGCATTTTGAGTTTGGAAGGCCCGGGCTTGCTCGGCCCGCTCTAAGGCCAGTTGTAAGCTCCGTCCGACGGCCCGAAAGACCGCTCGGTCGCGATCTTCCCAGCGGTCCTGCCACTTCAGGCCCAGCGCGAACATGCCGCGCAACGTCCCGCCTTGACTGAGTGGATAGATAGCCACCGTACCGTACATATCGGCCCGCTCTATCTGCTCCCGCTGGGCGTCCCACGCATCCACGAAGACCGGCTCACCGGTCTGCACCGCTGCGGCAAAGAGGGGTGTATCCAAGGGTAACCCGGAGCGCAAGTCGTGCAGCAATTCTGGCGTGGCATACAGATCCTCGCTGTGCATCTGAAGGGTCCACAGCTGGCCTTCTAGAGCGTAGTACCCACTGGAACACTCGGGAAAACGCGCTGTCAGCACGCCCACCGCTTGCTGGGCGAGCTGCAGCACGTCTGTTTCTGCCCCCGCCGCTTCGGTGTAGGCCACGAAGGCGTCTTGAGCCCGCACCTGCTCTTCGAGCTGCGCCGTGCGGAGGTGGACCTGCTGCTGCAGGTCAGCCACCAGGCGCATCCGGTTAAAGGCCAAAGCACATTGCGCCCCGAGAATCCGCAGGAAGTGCTGCTCCTCGGCGGTGAAGTGATGAGGAGCAGTAAAGTCCAAAATCAGGCTGCCCAAGGCCTGATCCTCCAGGAAAATCGGCACCACGGCCGTCGTGACCGCGGCGACCCCACCGGTACGCGCTTCCAGGTGGGGGTACACAGCGTTGAGCGCGGCCGCAGACTCAAAGTACAGCGCCTCACGGGTAACCAACACCGCTCCAGCAGGAGTTTGGTCGTCAAATGGCCCATTTTGCCAAAGACTCGGCGCTGAGGTCTCATGGCCCCAGGTGGCGGCGATCTTCAACTGGTCGCCTGCAGGGTTGATCAACAGCACCACACCGGCCACCGCACCCAAAGCCTCCAACGTTAGCGGCAAGATCATGTCAAAGACTTGCTGTGGGGTTCGGGCCCCGGCCAAGTGCTCGGTCACGTCTTGCAAGTGCTGACTCAGAGAAAGCGGCGTGGCTGCGCCGGGCGAAGAAGACATAGCAGCTAGGATACTGTGTAGGACAGCCAAATCAGGGTTGAATGAAGGGAACGAACTGTGAAAGCGCTGGGATTTGAACGTCTAAGTCAGCAGAAGAGGAAGAACCCTTCCCTTTTGCATGACTCCTGAGTGCCCGGCCCTTCAGTGTCAAATACTCGGCGCAACCTGCCTAAGATTGACTAGAGATACGGGGGAGCTCCCAACGGCTGAGCATTCTCTTTCTTTGACAAATGTGGCGAAACCATGTGCTGGTCAACGGCCAAGAGACAACTATTCTTTCGTCCTAACTGGCCGGGCTGCCCTGCACTGCACTCGTACCTTCATTGAAAGTCGATCTAAATCAAGGAAGAAGCATCAGTTTCAGCCCCTGGAATTCACGCTCCTGTGCTGGAAGGCGGGATTTCAGGCGCGACAGTAAGGTCAGGATGTCGGGTCACACACCCGCGGCCTGCCGAGGGGACGCGCCTCCCTTCTTCACACGGGGCGTCCAGGCGAGCCTCCTCCACATCCGAAAGGCGTCACGCCTCATGAAGACGCTCCCTTGCCCTTCCTCCAGATCACTCCTCCTGTCCGTTGCTCCGTTCACACCCGACTTCTCCTTCCCTGTGCCAGACTTACTACACTCTCCATGTTCACCCCTGACACGTCGTACAGGGCTTTCCCAAATATCCCTGGTGACGTCATGCCGTACGAGCCCATGTCTTCTCTTCAGCCTGATCCTTCCCTGACGGCCCGGCTCGAATTCCTTGAAGCTCAGGTACAAGCCCTCCAAGACGCTGCAGCTCAGGCCAGCACCTTGTTCCGGGACGCTCCTGAGCCAGCGTTTCTCGTGAACAACCAGGGCCGCATTGTGGAAGCCAACCTCCAAGCGGCAGCACTCCTTGGGACGACTCCGGCATTTCTTCAGGGCCGTGCTCTGGCTCCGCTGATGGCGACAACACACCAGGGCGCCCTGAAGGCCCTGTTCAGACGCGTCTTCGACGGTGGGGGTCGGCAGATGACGGAACTGCAGCTCTTGGGCCCGGACGGCATACCGATAGACCTTAGGGTGGCTGCAACGCTTTCCAGCCGGGGTGGAGAGGCCCTCTATCATCTCAGTGCCCTTGATGTGACGGCGTTCAAGGCCGCCCATCAGACGCTGTTGGATCTCGCCCAGAAGCACGAGCGTGAGATTCAACAGCAGACCCTGAGGCTCCGGCATCTGGAAGGGGAATTTCAAGAGGTCATGCTGGCGTCTGAGCGTGAACTGGGCACCCGACTCACTCGGGCACAGAATTTCCTGAACCTCTTGGAACGGCAGGAGCATCCAGACGACCGCCAGCGGTCGCTGGGTCACGTGGCCCTGGCCGTCCAGCAGACTCAGGGCCTCCTGGAATCGCTTAGGGGGTACATGCGGACCCGATCCATGCGGGCTCGCCTGCGCCCCGTGGATCTGGAACAGGTGCTCAAAGAGGTTCGCAAAGATCTCGCGCCACTCCTGAGTGAGCGGGGCATTGTGCTCTCACAGATGCCGCTCCCGACTGTTCAGGGCGACAGTCAGGTGCTCCAACTCATTCTCCACGAGTACCTGACCAACGCGCTGAAGTTCACCCGGACCCGGTCACCGGTTCGCCTCCGCATTCTCGTTCAGGAGACCGCACACGAGCACTGGATCGGTGTCGAAGACAACGGGGTCGGCTTCAATATGCGGCAGAAAGACAAGGCATTCGAGCTCTTCGGCCGGTTGCACTCGGCAGAGCACTACGAGGGGACGGGTCTGGGACTGACCGTCGTGCGGCGTCTGGGCGAGCGGTTCGGTGCCCGGGCGTGGGGTGAGGGTAGGGTGGATCACGGCGCGACCTTTTGGATCGCTTGGCCGAAAGATCCCGTCTTGGAATAAAACAGGTAAGAAGACGAGAGGGAGGCGGGGCGCGATCAACCCCCTACCCGGACGTCGCCCCCAGTTTAGAGGCCTGGTCGCTCATCCAGAAACAGGGCGTCGAGCTGGCCCATGGCCTCTTCCTGGGGAAACGCCAGGACGACCCGGCTGCCCTGTTCGGCCCAGGCCCAGCCGCCATGTCGGGCCATGATCCGCCGCACCTGCATCAGCCCACTGCCTTCCAGCACGGGCACCTGCTGATCCGTGCGGACGGTAAGATCAAAGAGGGTCGCGGCCTCTTCACCGGTCAGGCCCACCCCATCATCCTCGACCCAGACCCGCACCTCCCCGTCCACCGTCTGGCTGCTCACGGTCACGTACCGGGTACCCCGCGTTGGGCTCAGCGTGAAGGTCATGACTACGTCCAGCGCCTGACGCAGGAGGGATCGGTCACCACGCACGATGGGCAGTGGATTGAGGAACCAGGTAGGCTGCCGACCACTGGGCGGCAGCTGATCCCGCACTTCGGCAAAAAGTTCACCGAGCGGAAGCAAGTCATTGTGGAGTTGCTGAGCTTCCAGCACGGACAGTTGCCGCAAATCCTGCGCGACGGCGTTGAGTCGTGTGATTTCCTCTTGAAGAAGGACTGGATCGTAAGGCGGAAGTCCCTTCAGTGACTCTAAGGCCACGGGTGCTCCCACACCAAGCAGGTGGCTGAGCCGCTGAGCGGGCACCTCCAGATGGCGGGCGGTGCGCGTGATGAGGGTGCCCAGTTCTGCATTCAGGTCTGCCAGGCGTGCGCGCTGCCGGTCAATCTGTTGCACCTGTGCCGTCCGTTCCAGCGCGAGCCGGAAGGCGTTGCCAATGGCCTGAAAGACCGCTTTCTCGCGCGCTGACCAGACAGATCCATCTGCCCTGGCCATGCTCAGAACGCCCACTGGGTGGTTCTGGGGAAACAGCGGATACCGCGCGACTGCTCGGTAAGGCGCAAACGTCGGCAGTCCTTCGGCTTCCGGCTGCCAATCGTCAAAAAACATAGACTCACGGCGGGTCACCGGCATCATCAGACTGGCGGTGCTGGCGGGGAGACCGGCCTCCAGTTGACGCTGGATCTCGGGGGTCAGGGCGCCAGACACGGAACGGGCTTTCCAAAGCTCCCCTTCCTGCTCGAAGTACACGGCGCTGTCTACCGCCAGCACCTGTTGCAGGACATCCGCGGCGTGCTGGGCAAGGACCTGCACGTCACTGGTGCTGGCGGTCAGTTCCGTGAACTGGGCGAAGCTGTTCAGGGCTTCGCGCTCTTCTGTCAATTGGCGCACTGCTTCAGCGCGATCCAGGGCCAGATTCAGGTGCTGCACGACCGTCTCCAGGATTGCCCGGTTGGCGGGGGACCAGACTTGGAGCTCGAACTGCAACACGGAAAACAGGCCCACCGGAACGCCGCCCAGTCGCACCGGCAGCGTCGCCGTGGAGTGGATGTGCTCGACAAGTTCAGCGGGCGCATCGGTACCGGGCACATACGCGTTCTGGTATTCGGGCTGCCCCATCTTGAACGGGTAGGCCATGCCGGGCGTCTCAAACGGAAGGCCCGCCTCCATGAGCGCCTGCAACGCCGGGTGACTCGGATCACCGACCTGCGCTTTCTTGCGCCAGACCTCACCTTCCGGCTCGAAATAGGCCGTAAAGCCCCGCGGCAGCAGCGTCATGACGAGTTTCTGAGCCCGGTGGACGAGCGCAACGCGGTCGGTGTCCAGCGCCAGGTCTCGGGTGAGGTGCGAGAAGGCTTCCAGTGCGCGGGTGCGGGCCAGGAGTTCGGTATTCAGGTCGACGAGGCGGCGGGTGCGCTCGGCCACCTGGGCTTCCAGGGTCACGTTCATCGTGCGCAAGTCATGAATGTCGGTGGCTGCGCCGTAAATCTTCGTGACCTGCCCACCCTCATTCTTCAGTGGAGAAGTCTGCAGAACAAACCAGCGGTACTCACCATCACGCCGCCGGATGCGGTGTTCCTGACGCAGAGATTGACCCGACTCTACTGCCGCCTGGTAGCCGCGAGCGGAGGCTTCCCGGTCGTCCGGGTGGATGGCGTCCGTCCAGCCCCAGCCCGTGGCCTGCTCGAACGTCTGGCCGGTGTAGTCCAACCAGCGCTGGTTGTACCAAGTCGTCACACCGTCCGGTTCGCTCTCCCACAGCAGGTCGGGTACCAGATTGGCCACCGCCCGGAAGCGCGCTTCGGAGTCGCGCCGCGCGGTCTCGGCCTGAACACGCTGGGTAGCCGCCCAGGTGCGCTCGGTCACCTCCTCAATCAACGTGATTTCCCCAGGGGTCCAGTGCCGGGCGTTCGCGGAGATGGCGACGATGGCCCACAGCGGATGCTGCTCACCCTTGCGCAGGGTCGCGGCGACGAGCGCGCCCATGCCGAGTCCCCCGAGCCCGAGATTCTGCCGGTCTATCTCGGACAGGTTTTCGTCCCGCGCGACATCGCTCACCACTAGCGTCGAGTCGAACGCGACGCGAAGAGCGTCTGGAAAGTCAGACAGGCGCACCCCGCTCGGCACCGGCGGCACCCGGTCGTTGCCGACCTGGTGGGTGAAGTCACCCCGGTCATCGTCAAGGTAATACACGCCGATGAAGCAGCGATCCAGGTGTAGGTGTTGGGCCAGCAACTCTAGGGCACGGTTGGTGACGGTGTCAGCGTCGGGTTCCGCCCTCAGGGCGTCACTCAGCTCCAACAGGAACGCCTGCCTCTCGCCGCTCTCCCGGAGAGCGTCCTCGGCCTGCTTGCGCTCGGTGACATCCTCGTACAGGACGCTCAGACGATCCCCGCCGGCCGGATAGGCAAACACCTCGAACCACCGGCCCAGAGCGGCTACCGGGTACTCGATGCGCTCCGGTGTTCCCGTCTTGACGACCCGGTCGAAGATGCTGTGCCAGCCCGGTTCGAGGGAGGGAAAAACCTCGCTCGCCTTGCGTCCCCTGGCTTCGGCGGCAGGGATGCCGAACAGACGCTCGAAGGCCGGATTTAGTTCCAGGTACCGTTGGTCGACGGCTCGGCCGTCTGCATCCCGGATGAGTTCCAGCTCACAGTAGCCCTGGCCCATGGTGTCGAAGAGGAGGCGGTACTTCTCCTCTGTCGAGCGGTCCAGGGAGGACGAAGCCTTCGATTGGTCGTTGATGGCTTCATCGGGTGCCTGCGCAAGGTTCAATCCACTCAACACCTCGGTCAGCGATTGACCGAGTTCGTGTCGGGCCACCAGCTGGTCGGCGGCTCCGGTCTCCATGACCAGGCGCGGCAGTTCAGCAGAGGGGTCGTCATGGTCTGGCTTCAATACCACGACGGTCCCGCCCACACCCCGGAGTGCCTGCAGACCCACGAAACCGTCACGACCCGCGCCACCCAGAACCACAGCCAGCACGCGTGACGTGTAGACCGCGGCCAGCGACGCCAACAGCCAGTCCAGCGGACGCTCGGCAGTCACCTTCTGCTGTAGCAACGTGACCGTGCAGTGAAAGTCAGGCCTCACCTCTAGAAGGTGGTGCGCGGGGCTGACGTAGAGCTGGCCGGGCTGAAACACGGTGCCGTGCTCGGCTACCTGCACGGGCGGTGCTGTATCACGGCTCAGACGCTCCACCAAGGGGCCAGTGTCTGAAAAGGAGTGAGCGATGAGCACCGCGGGCCGTGGAGTCGGCAACTGGGCCAAGACGGGCCCCAAGGCCTCCAGATCGTCCTCCGGGTTCATGAGCAGCAGGAGGTCAACAGTCACGGGGTAGGCCAGAGCGTGGGAGCATACGTGGGATGTAGTCTAGGCATGCGCCGGCCCGCGCCGTGTGGAAGAAGCCAAGGCTGCCTTGATTCATTTCGTGAGGGAGACACGAAATCGCCAGAACCTTGTTGGGCATGCGGAATGTTCTCCGTCCGTTAAGGCGGGAACGGAGTATCCCTAAGTTGAGTTTTGCCAACCATCCGCCTGAGAGACAGCAGCCTGATACCACTGAAGCACCCGCTGTTCGGCCACCTTGCGCCTCACTCGTGGCAACTCGAACAACAGCTGGTCTTGCGCCCACTCCCAGAAATCCTGTCAGCGAACGGCAGGAGGCCAGCCGCTGCCACAACCATCTTGGTTTCAAACAGCAACTTGAACATTCATTGTTCTGCGCAAAAGTCTTCCCTCCTGCACGACCGGGCATTACTCATCGCTCTCGTCGCAGGTGTTCAATTCCGCCACCTGCAACAGAAAAGAGGGTCGCCCCAGAGTCGGAACAGCGTTTCTCACTTCCAGACTTGTCTGTCCACTCGAGATCTAAAAGTCGAAACAGGCCGCGTCAAAACACTCCGAATCTGACCCTAGTTGGAGATCAGCGACAGCTTCCCTGACACTGGGCCAACTCAAGTCTTCCCCGCCTGCTGGAAACAACCGCCTCTTGAAAGGGCGACGTCGGCGATTGGAGCAAGACCAACTCAGGCCACTTCGGACTGTGGCACAGCCCAGACCCGTTTCAAGGTGGGCGGGGCAAGGTGAAGCCGAAGGTCGCGCCCTCGCCCAAGCTTCCATGCGCAAAGACGGTGCCGCCGTGCCGGGTGATGATTCGGCGCACATTGGCCAGCCCGATTCCGGTGCCCTCGAACTCCTCCTGACGGTGCAGGCGCTGAAACACGCCGAATAGCCTGTCCGCGTATTTGGGGTCAAAGCCTACCCCGTTGTCGCGCACGAAGACCGCCCATTCTTGTGGCCGTTCTTCCGCCCAGATTTCAATCCGGGCCTCCGGGCGGGTGCGGCTGTATTTCAGGGCGTTCGCCAGCAGATTGACGATCACCTGCCGCAGCGTGATGTGGTCGGCCTCCACCAGCGGGAGGGGCCCCATCGTCCACTCCACCCGCTGATCAGGCATTTCCGGCTCCAGTTCCGACCGCGCCGCTGTGACCAAATTCTCCAGGTCCACCAGTCGAATGAGGAGGGGTTGGCGGGACGTGCGCGACAGGTCGAGCATCGCGTCAATCAGGGTGTTCATCTGAGAGGCGGCGGTGTCCACGATGCCCAAGTACCGGGTGATCTGGGCATCCGATTGCGCGTGTGGGTCAAGCTTTTTCCGGAGCAGGTCGTTAAAACTCTTGATGTGCCGCACGGGCGTGCGCAGGTCATGCGAGACGCTGTAGGCAAAGGCTTCGAGTTCCTCGTTGGCCGCTTCCAGTTTGGCGTTGCTGCGCTCGACCTCCTGGGCATGTGCCGCGAGTTGCGCCACGCCCTCGGCCCGCTCCAAGGCCAGGCCCAGACTGCGGCCCACCGCCGTGAACAGCGCCCGGTCGCGCGTCGTCCAAGTCCGGGACTGCTGCGTGCCAATGCAAAACAGGCCGATGGGTTGTCCCTGGCTGAAATAGGGGTAGAAAGCTCCTGCCCCGTACGACTCGGTCTGCGCCACCCCCTCCGTCTCTGCGTCCCAGCCCTCGGTGAAGCTCGGCCCATGGGTCTGGAGGGCGGCCATCAGACTGGGGGTCTCCAGCGGCAACCCGGCGCGCAGGACGGCGGCGACCTCGGGTGGGATCTCTTCAGACATCACCCTGGGTTTCCACAGCGCGCCGGCCAATTCGTAATAGATCACGCCTAGCTCGGGCTGGGCCGCTTGCATCGCCTGGATGGCCCGGAGGGCCAGAACATTCAGGTCTGTCTCCACCCCAACGGCCTCGGTCAGGGCCACGAAGGCGTCGAGCGCGGCCCGGCCCTCGAGTTGCCGCGCCTGCTCCGCCCGGTCAAGCGCGCCGCCCAAGCCGCGCCAGAGGGCCGTGAGCACCACCCGGTGTTGAGACGTCCAGCGGGGTTCGTCGTGCAACCCCGCCACCAACATGCCCACGGGTTGCCCCTGGCGAAAGTAGGGTGCAAACGCGCCCGCACTAAAGGTTTCCGTATGCGGAATCCGCTGCACTTCACCGTCCCAGTGGTCAATGAAGACGGGCACTTCTGTTTGAACGGCTTGCAGGTAGGCGGGGGTGTCCAAGGGCAGCCCCGCGACCAACACACGTCTGAGGTCGTCTGGCACCTGGTCCAACCAGGCGGGCACCCACCGCTCTTCTTCCAGCACGTAATACGACAGGGCCAGGTCGGGGAAGCTGGCCCGCAGTACCTCTCTGGCCCGCTGGGTCAGGGTCTCCAAGTCGGTGTTCAGGCCTACGGCTTCAGTGAAGGCCGCAAAGGCGCTGAGGGCTTCGGCTTGTTGCTGCAGTTGGGTGCTTAAGGTCAGCCGGTCAAGCGCCAAGGCGGACTGGGCCGCGAGGATGCGCAGGAACCGGCGTTCTTCGGGGGTGAACTCATGCGGTTCACTGAACACCAGCACGATCACACCCAGGGTCTGGTCAATCAGTAGCACAGGCACCACCGCCGTGGCCACCACGGTCACGCCGATCGGCGGGGTTATGAGCTGGGGGTAGGCGGCCAAGAGCGCCTCTTGATGCTCGAAGTACAGGGCCGCCCGCTGCTCCAGACAATCTTGGATGGGCGAGAAGACCTCGAAGGTGCCGTCTTGCCAGAGGGTCTGTTCGCCTTCGGCATACCCCTGCATGGCCGCCACGTGCAGCCCGTGGCCGTCCTGCTGGAGCAGCACGACCCCTGCAATTGCACCTAAGGCCTCGAGAGCTGGGTGCAGCACGATGTGGAAGACGGCAACGGGGGTCGCCGCTGCCGCGAGTGATTCCGTCACGCTTTGGAGCCGTTCACTGAGCGAATCGCCTGGGGCGGGGCGAGCGGGATCAGACATAAGGCACCATACCGTGACGCCATGACTGCCCCACCGTTTATGAGGGTTGGGCAGCCATTCAGGGAGGGCCGTAGAGCTTTGGCCCCCTAGGGACGGGAGTCCACCGGACGTGAGCCGGAGCGCAAGGTTTGCCGTGGCTAGGGCCAAGGCAGCTTCATGGATCTGGGAGAGCGGGGTTCGCCCAAGGAAACAGAATGCGGGGTTCAGACTTTTGGCCCTGTCCAGAGTCTTGAGGAGATTCTATGAAGCTCAAAACTGCTGTGCTGCTGTGCACCTTGACCCTGGCTACGCCCGCGTTCGCGCAAGACGCTACGGACGCCACCGCCACGGATACGCCCACGACCACCAACACCACCAATAACAACGATGACGGATTTGACTGGGGCTGGCTGGGCCTCTTGGGCTTGGCGGGCCTGGCGGGTTTACGGCGACAACCGGAGCGCGTCGTTACCTCAAATACCACCCAACGCTGATCCTCAGCGCCCTGAAGCCCGGCCTATGTTCGAGGTCGGGCTTGTTGCTGCCGCTTGATCCTCTCAGCTGCTTGAACACCCGGCGCATCTCAACGAAGAAAGGCGACCCCGGAGGATCGCCTTTGATTTCTCTAATATAGCGCGGTATGCAGGGGATGTCAAACTATGCACGTGGATGGTCGTGGCTTCTGAGGAATGATTGCCGTTCAATGGATCATGAACGGCCTGACGTGTCCAGCGTGCGAGGGCGTCTATATCGTCAAAAACAGTCACGCCCATACGGGAAAACAACGGTATCTGGGCCGCGTGCGCCGACATTAGTTCACCCTGAATCACACCTGAAGTGCGGTTTCGCCTGGAACTGTGACCTTGGTTGACCATTTGCTGTCCGAACGCTTGTCCCACCGAGGCATTTGCCGCGTCATCGGGATCAGTCGCAGCCGGTTCCGCCGCCATCTCCAGTCCCTGATCCAGACCGTGCCACACACCATTGAGTTTGAATCACCTGTCGCAAAAAAGTGTAAGCACTCCAGCACCAGCCCCGCTGGTGCTGGAGTGCGATGAGCTATGCACCTGTGTGGCGCAGCAGACAACGAACATCTGGACTTGGCTCGCCATGAACCGTGCCACCCGCCAGATCGTCGGCTGTTTCATCGGAAACCGAGCTGCCGCTGGAGCCTCCCTGCTGTGGCAGAGCCTCCCCACCCCGTATCTCGATGCCGTGTGTCATACCGACGGCCTCAGTGCCGACAAAGGCGTTGTTTTTGGTGCGCTGCACGTCATCGGCAGGACACAACAGATCGAACGGTTCAACGCCACCCTGCGGCTCCGTATCGCTCATTTGGTTCGCAAGAGCTTGTCCTTCAGCCGCAAACCAGAGCCTCTCGAACGCCTCGTCTGGATGTTCATTCATCGCGACAACGCCTCATGACGTTGAAGCCACGACCCAGGCTAGCGGTGGCGGGAGGGGGTGAGCTCGGTCACGGCGAGTCAGCCTGCCCCAGCCCGCTTAAGGCAACACCCTTCTCCTGACTGCTGACGGCAACCTCCTTGACCGTTATCCCCAGCAATTCGCGCAACTTCTGGGTGTCCTGGTGAAACTGGCGAATCCCTTCGTTCAGCTTTTCGCCGGCCATCGGGTTTTCTGCGAGGCTCCAACGGTAGTCCGCTTCGGTGATTTCGGGTTCGGTACGCTGGCCTTCGCTGGGCTGCAACTGGCGCTCCAGCACGCCTTCATCGGCAGCCAGTTCGCCCAACAGTTGCGGGCTGACGGTCAGGCGGTCACAGCCGGCCAGGGCTTCCACCTGAGCCACGCTGCGGAACGACGCGCCCATGACCACCGTCGCGTACCCCTGCTCCTTGAAGTGGCTGTAAATCTTGCGAACCGACTGCACGCCAGGGTCTTCATCAATAGGGTAATCCTGGATTCCGGTAGACTTTTTATACCAATCGGTGATGCGGCCCACGAAGGGTGAAATCAGGAAGACGCCGGCCTGAGCGCAGGCCACGGCCTGCTCCAGCCCAAAAATTAGGGTCAGGTTGCAGCGAATGCCTTCCTTTTCCAAGATCTGGGCGGCCTGAATGCCTTCCCAGGTGGCCGCCAGCTTGATCAGGATGCGGTCGCGGCCGACACCCTGGCCTTCATACAGCGCGATCAGGCGGCGGGCACGGCTCAGCATGGCGTCTGTATTGAACGACAGGCGGGCGTCTACCTCGGTACTGACGTCGCCGGGCACAATGCGGGTCAGCTCAGTGCCGATTCGCACGGTCAGCTTGTCAATGATGTCATCCAGACTCTCTTTTCCGGCGAGCCAGCGCCGCGCTTCAGCCAGCAGGCTCTCGTAGCCCACCAACTGGGCCGCCTTCAAAATGAGAGAGGGATTGGTGGTGCAGTCGCGGGGTTGATACAGCTTGATGGCCTCGATATCGCCTGTATCAGCCACAACAATAGACATGCCTTTCAGTTGGTCAAGCTTGTTCATAGAATCCGTCCTTGAAAAGGTGGCAATGTCCAAACAGAGTGAAGGCTTAACTTGTTGGCGTACGCTCTTTTCCATCCAGCAGCGTAAGACCTGCTACATGAACGCAGATCCGGTTTGAGCGCGGTCAAATTAATCCAGGTTCAGGTAAATCCTGTTGATCTCGGCTGAAGTTGACAACGGGAGACGGAGGGTTCTGACAAGTGAATCAGCGGCCGTCTGAAGTCCAGACGGCCACTTCAACTGTGTTTTGCCATGCCAAGTGGGCACGACGCTGGTTCAATCTTCGGAGCACAATGGTGCGGGGGTTCTTGAAGCCGAGTTGACTCCGCTCCTGTGGTCTGGTGGCCCAATAGGATTGTTCAATGAACTTATTACAATGAGCGGTTGGGGTGACTTGAATCTGCTCCACGCCCCGTGAGTGTAAGGCCGCCGTGAACGCACCGCACTCGCCAACGAGAATCTGGAAGCCTTCGCTTACAGCGTGTCACATGACCTGCACACCCGTGTGGCATCACATCGCGGGTTTCATTTCAACAGACTGTTGCATAGCACGCTGGGAGCGAACGTGGACTCCAAAGCGGCACGCTATTTGCAGGTGGTGGATGAAGCAGCCATCCGGATGAATACCTTGGTTGATGCGATGCTCGATCTGGCCCGCGTGTGGCGTCATCCTTTGCTGTTGGGCGTAGTGGATCTGGGGATCCTGGTCACGTCCGTGCGGGCGGAGCTTGAGCCGCTGAGTCTGACCGTCTAATGTTGCGCTGCTTGCTTCACCACATCGTCTTCACTCAGCTCAATTCCATGTTTCTGTGCAGCAGCCACGATCTGCCGGGCCGCCCGCTGTTTGGCCGCCGCATTCTCAAAATGGGTCTGCGAAAAACGGGCCGCCGCATTCTTCACGTGCGCCTCGTCATGAATCGGCAGATGACGTTCCCCTTGTTGATCGACGTAAGCGAAGTCGCGGTTGCCTAGCTCGTTACGTTTCTCGTCATTCAGTTCGGCCATGGCTCGTCTCCACACCGACTCTCAGGCTTATGAGCTGTCCGTCGTGTCGTTGTCTGCGTCTTTGTTCCGCGCCTCACCGTCATTCATTCCCAACGCATGCGTAAAAACCTGTCCGAGGCTGGGGGCCTCGCCCGTCTCCTGCTGCTCACTCGCCGGAGAGGGATGGAGCAGTCCACTCAGTAAGCCGCCCTGTTCCTGGGCCGGCTGCACGGGGGTATCCTCCACCTCTTCCACGGAACGCCCGAGCGGGCTCGTGTCTTTGGAGTTCTGAGTCATAGCTGATGGTGTCAGGTCTGCCGTTTCCTTCCATTAGGAAACCATTCCACTTTCTTGAGGCAGCGCTCAACCATGAGCCCACTCAATCCAGGTCAAGTCAAACCATGCAATTCGACTGCGACGGTGATTGAGGCCATGCCGTCCGACAGTAATTCGATGGGTAGAGAGCGGGTTCCCCAGTGCATTGGAACACCGAAGCACGCGAGCGAAGCGCTTGTGGAGGGGTCTCCGGCGTTGGGCTGAACTCGGTATGAGGATACGGAGCTCGCTCAACATCACCTCGGTCTTTTTGCCCCTGTGGATCCTGTAGAAGTGGGCTGTGCCGAGCAGGGCAAGGTTAAGTCGAAACTTCACCCTACCTTCTCCTGGATGGAGAGGGGAAGCGCCTCGCTTGCAAGCGGCTCCCCAGCCACTGCACCAAGGACACTTGTGGCCGTTGAAAGTCATTTGAGACAGCGACGAAGCGCTTTGTTTCCCTCTGGGGCACTGCTCTAGGATGAATCCCCGTCGTCGCTGCGGCACTTAAAGTCAGGAGACCCGGTTCAGGCTGAATTCTTGGATGAGAACCAGCTAATCGCTTCTCAGGCAATGGGTAAAGTCTTCGTGTTGCTTCCTTCTTTCCTGCCCGTGTCTGGCAACCCCTAGGGTAAACGACACCAGCCTTCAGGCCGTCACCAGTGGCCCGCTCCTCACCTGGAAGGCGAAGGAACCCTATGCGACGTTTCCCACTGCATCACGCTGCTCTGCTCTCTCTCTCCCTCTTGGCCACGTCTGCGCTTGCCGGAGGCAGCGAGGGCGCGGCCATGCAAGACGGCTTCCTCGACGTCAATGGGGCCCGCATCCACTACGTCAGTGTTGGAACCGGCACACCGATGCTGCTGCTGCACGGCTACCCGCTCTCCGGCGAATTGTTCGCTCGCAACCGGGCTCCCCTCGCCGCTGCGGGCTACCGGGTCATCACCATTGATCACCGGGGGTATGGCCAGAGCACCGCGCCCGCTGAAAACCCCGGCAGCCTGGAAACCTACGCCCAGGACGCCCTCGCGGTTATGGATCAACTCAACCTTTCCAAAGCCATCATCGGCGGCATGTCGATGGGTGGCCCCATCGCCTTTGAGATGTACCGCACCGCCCCACAACGCTTCCTGGGGCTGATCTTGATCGACACCATCGCCAACCCGGCCGGCATCGTGGAGCAAAATATCTGGAAGGGCATGGCCCAAAAAGCCGTGACCTTCGGCCCGCAGTCGTTGGCCCCCGAGCTGCTCAAGGACATGCTGACCGGCCAGACGCGGGCGGAGCGACCCGCAGACGCCGCTCTCCTGACGAACATCGTGAAGCAGGCCAGCGTCGCGGCGGACGTGGCCGGAGCCAATGTACTGGCCACCCGCCCAGACTCGCTGACGACCCTCAAGACCATCACCGTACCGACCCTGATCCTGGAGGGCCGGGAAGACACCGTGTATCCACCGGAGTTCAGCCTCAAAATGCAGCAGAACGTGCCAGGGAGCACGCTGGTGATCATCCCGGGGGCGGCACACGCGGCCATCTTTGAGAAGGCAAGTGCCGCGAACACCGCCATTATCAACTGGGCGAGGAACAGCGGGCTTCGCTAGAGCAGGAAGACTGGACGACTGGAGAGTCATGAGCGACGCCGAGTTGCTGTGCGCGCTGGCGCAATCGAATGAAGCCGCTCTGCGTGAACTGCACTGCCGCTATGCGCCACGGCTCTACACCTTGGCGTTCCAGATCCAGCACCCTCAGCCGGAACGGGGCGTGCAAGACGCCTGCTTGTTGGTGGCGAGGCACGCGGACTGTCATGCCCGCACAGCACTGGAAGCTCGGCTCTGGATCCTGGCCCTGGCGCACCAGAGCTTGCGGGCGACGGCTCAGTGAGGCGGAATCCAGGTTGGCCCAGCGAAGAGCAGGGTAACAAGGACGGAGAACCGTGACGCACCATGCAGCAACCTCGCAACCTGTTATCCACTGCATTGAATGAGGAACATGCGTTTGGGAGAAGGTCAAATCGGTGCCGGTGCATAGTATTGACGTCAAACGGATTCGACGCTCTGTTGAAGAAATCAAGGTGGCCTCTCCGGGCTGCCTTTCTTCGTTTGCCTAACGGGGGCCTAACTTGTCAAAGGGCCGCGGTTCGTCCAACTCGCTCAAAATTGCACTCCAGAGCCGTGTAGCAGAGGACGTTGACGCACCGGGTTAAGAGTCCGACAACCACGCCCCCAGCACGTCCTTCATCTCACGAAGATGTTCAGAGGAATTCAGTGCAGATTCTCGCTGGCCTGTGCGAGCTGATTCAGCGTTCCAAGTTGGTCGTACCGGTGACAGGCTTGAACTGCGTCGACTTGCGCGTAGCTCAACACCTCATCGCCCCGAAGTGGCACAGGCAGCAGCTCCAACAGCACCAAGAGTCGGGCACTGAGTTTGAAGGCCACCTTCAAGAGCACGGGATCCAGAGACGCGGTCAGACGACTGATCCAGACCACTTGCGCCACCTCGCTTAACGCGGCCTGAACCACTTCACAAGGGGGGGCAGTTCGGGCTCGCTTGCCCTCGGGGAAGAAAGCGTCCAAGTCCTGCTGAAGGCGCTCGAGCTGCGCTGATTGGGTGCTGAGAGCCTGTTGAAATTCTGGCGTTCTGACCACCTTCCGCATCACAATCAAAACCATTTGCAGGGAACGGAGCGTGGTAGGGAGGTCACACGCGGCGGGCGGCTCCGGGACAGGTAAAGAGGTGGGGAGGGTCATGGGGAGACGTCCTTAAGGTGAGTTCAGACGGGATGGAATTGCCCCGTCCGAACAGCATCCTCGGTGCGGTCTGCTGCTGCTTCAACTCCACACCAAGACCAGTTTGTCTGAATTGATGGTCTTCAGAGAATTTGATCAAGACTGCTTCATACAAAGGTGATGGTCTTTTGCACTTAGCGCGAAGTCCACCTGCAGCGACGCCAAGTTCGTTGTTCTACGGAATGAGCCGTGTTGCAACGCGGCTCCCATGGCCACCCAGCCGCCCTGATGGCCTGACACAATTTATGAGAAAGCGTCCCCGGTAGGGGACACTTTCTGTTTGTGAAGACCGAAAATGCCACCGGGGACGCCCCCCGACTGTACCAAGCGATCCTGCCCCACCTCCACCCCGCCCTGTGGAACGACGTCCGCAACGCCCGTACGCTGGCCTGGATGGTCAGCGGCTTGGTGCTGTCCCAGAGCGTTTCCATTCCCTCCTGGCTGCCGCACATCCACTCCCAGGCCACGGTCGCCCAGAGCACCGAACGTCGCTGCCGACGGTGGCTGGAGAATCCAGCCATCGCCCCTGGCAGTGTGTATGGCCCCCTGATTACCCGAGCCTTGCGGGATTGGGGCCCGCATTCCCTGACGCTGGCGCTGGACACCAGCATCCTGTTCGGACGCTTCTGTCTGATCCGGGTGGCCGTCCTCTACCGGGGACGCGCGGTACCGCTCGTCTCCCGCGTCCTAGAGCATGCCAGTGCTCAGGTCGGCACCGAACAACTCCTGCCTGTCCTCGCCGAGGTCAAAGGCCTGCTGGATTTTCTTGGGCTGCACGATGTTCGACTCCTGGCGGATCGGGGTTTTTGCGACACGGCCTTGATGGGCTGGCTCCGCGTCTGCGGATGGCACTTCCGCATCCGCATCAAATCGAGCCTGATTCTGGCCGCTCCAGACGGGCAACGGGTCTGCACCATCGGGGAAATCAAACTCGCAGCGCGCGAAACGCGCTGCTTCCACAACGTCACGATCACCGGACACCGATTTGGGCCGGTGCATGTGGCTCTGGGCCGTCCCACGGACGGCCCAGAGCAGTGGCAGGTGGTGAGCGATGAACCCACCAGTCGTGCAACGTTTGCTGAGTACGGCGAGCGCTTCCAAATAGAGGAAGGATTCTTGGATGATAAGAGTGGCCTCTTCGGTCTGGAGGACTCCAAACTGCGTGATGCCGCCAGCCTCGAACGCCTGATCCTGGTGATCTCTGTGGCCACGCTCCTGCTCGTCTCCGAAGGACTCCAGCTCGTGCAGCAGGGTGTGCGCAGAACCATTGATCCCCATTGGAACCGCGCCCTGAGCTATTTGAAACTTGGTTTACGCGGCGTCCACTTCGCGCTGAGCCGGGGGCAGGCAGTACTCAACCGCCTGACGCTCCAAGGAGGCGCCGATCCGGCGCCTCCCGGACGTCGCAAGAAATCGCATGTCAGTTCTGTGGACGCTTTAGAAGGCGGCTGGGTGCTCAGATTTCGCTCTCCCTCATAAATTGTGTCAGGCCGTCAGCCCAGCCGCCACAAACTGACGTCATACCGTAGGGAAGCCTGACTTCCACGATCTTCCGAAAGTCCGGTTGATGCCGCCTGAATTTGATTGCTGCTCAGAGGCCGCTGGCCGCTGCTGCCGTGCGTGATATTGCCATTGATCTCCTCACCAGAGGACACGCTTCCCTGAAGCCAACTGCTGGACTTGAACCAGCCGGACACCCACTGTCGTTCGCTCGCACGCCCGTTTTTGTGAAGGTGAACGCCCCCCTTCTCGTGTGGAACGGGCCGCAGTCTGCGCTTTCAAGGGTACAAGTCCACCTGAAGACGATGGCCAGCAGTTCAGGCAACTGCAGCCCCCAGTGAATAACACCTTAATACGTCATGAAGCTCTGACGATGGTTGTGTTGCCTTGATGAGTACCGTCCCTCTGCCGTGCCTCAGAACCTGGTCTGTCTCCGTGAGAGCGGCAAGATTCGGTTCGTCCCAGGGCAGGTCTCCTGACGCTCGTTGCGCTTCAGTGCCACCAGATGTGGTAACTGGGGAGGATTGCCAGACGCCGCTCAACTCTCCAGTTCGCGCAGGATGCGGGCCGTCAGCTCGACGTGCTCGGTGAACTGGTTGAGGGCCAGTGTGGCCAAGTGCCGCCCCTGCTGCTCGGGGAAGGTGGGCTCATTCGGCGTGGTATTGACCAGGTAAGCGGTCGCCAAGTCACGCAGAAAGACGTGGTTCTCGTACTGCGCCCTCATGTAGGCCCGGTCAAAGTCCAGTCCTGCCGCAGCCGTCTGAATCTGTGTCAGGGTGGCCCGCGCTTTGGCGTCTAGGGGCGGCACTGGGGTCTTGAGTTCCCTGAGCACGGTGGTCACGGCGATGGCCTCGCGCAGCTCGAAACGGGCGAACTCGCGGGCGTTTGCCTGGGTGGCCCGCTCCACGGCCAGCTGACTGACTGTCCTCGAGAGGGTGGCTGGTCCGATCACGCCCAGGCGGAAGTCTTTTTCCGTCATTCCAGCTTTCATCGCCATCCCGGCGCCTCCAGCTCTTGCGGGAGTGCCGACACTCAGCAGGCCCAGGCCAGCGGCGGTCAGGCGGCCCAGAACGGTACGGCGATCAGTGGTCTCGACAACAGATTCGGAGTTGGTCATGGTGTCCTTTGAAGCGTGTCCCGCAGATACAGGACGACGTGCGAGAGTGAGGACACAGCCTCGGCGGACGGCCGGATGACGAAGCATGGCGCACAGGCTAAGCGATCAGGCTGGTTTCAAAATTACTTTGGTCCAGCCGTCCTCTCGGTTGTCGAAGTGCTTGTAGGCGTCCGGTGCCTCGTGCAGGTGCAGGTGGTGCGAGACGATCCACGACGGCGTGGCGCGGCCCAGATGGATCAGGTCGCGCAGTTCGCGGTTGTAGCGCTTCACGCTGGCCTGCCCAGACCCCATCCGCAAACCTTTCTGGAAATACAGGCCCATATCGAAGGCGATCTGCCCCTCGCCGGCCATCTTGTTGGCGGGTTTGGGGTCTTTCGGCGCGAACACGCCCACTACCCCGATGGCCCCGGTGGGCCGTACGCTCTGCACCAACTTGTTCATGGTGTCGTTGGGCACTTCATGGCCCGCTGGGTCATGGCACTGGAAGCCGACGCACTCGCAGCCCTTGTCGGCACCCACACCCTTGGTATGTTGCATGACCATTTCCACCGGATCGTCTTTGCTGTCGTCAATGGCGATCGCCCCGATCTTCTCGGCCAGGCGCAGCCGGTCCTTGTGGCGGTCCACGATCATCACTTGTTTGGCCCCCTGAATCATGGCCGAGTACGCGGCCATCAGGCCCACCGGACCCGCACCGTAGATCACTACCGACTCGCCGGGCATCAATTCCGCAAGCCTGGTGGCGTGCCAGCCGGTCGGGAAGATATCGGACAGCATCACGTAATCGTCTTCCTTCTCCTGGGCGTCTTCTGGCAGGATCAAGCAGTTGAAGTCCGCAAAAGGCACACGCAGATACTCAGCCTGTCCGCCCGAGAACGGTCCGGCGTCGGCGTAGCCGTAGGCCCCGCCTGCCTGACCCGGCACCACGGTCAGGCAGGCGCCGGTATAGCCCTTCTCGCAATTCCGACAAAAACCGCAGGCAACATTGAACGGTACACACACCCGGTCGCCCATCTTCACACGCACCAGGGCGTTGCCTACCTCGACCACCTCACCCAGATTCTCGTGGCCGATGATGCGGCCCTTTTCTAGGCTGGTGCGGCCCTCGTACATGTGCAGGTCGCTGCCGCAGATGTTGGTGCTGGTGATGCGGATCAGGGCGTCGGTGGGGCGCTCAATCTTGGGATCCGGCATGTCTACTACCTGAACGTCACGTGGACCGTTGTAGACGACTGCTTTCATACTTGCCTCCTCGGGCTGGCAGCCGTGGAACCCTGCGTCTGCTCCTTGCTGCCTTGTCCCGGTGCCTGACAGTAGTTCACTCTGCCTGGCTTGCCCGGACACACCGATTCAGTGAAGTTAAAACCATCAGCCCTTCACGGGCCGTTGGGCGAGCATGAAGGCGGATCCAGCCAGGCCTCACTTCGCTGGCTTTTCTAGATCATTCCTGTGCGTTCAGGGTTTTGTCGCCTTAACTTCAATGCCAGTAAGTTAAGAGGGTAGCGTAGCACTGGCACGCACTTTTCTTGGGTAGCGGGTCATCTTGATTTTGACAGCCCGTGGGTACGAGCGAGGTCGTTTCGCCGGGAGCACCAGCAATGCGATGTCACCGGCAAGTTGCTCCAGATACTGCGGCAGACGACCAGCGGCCACCACCCACGCGCTGAGCCACAACGTCCGGATCAGCAGCAGGCTGGTTCGGTACGAAATTCGTAAGGGACTGACCTCCAGGAGCCCCGCCACTCGGGCCATTTCTAGGCGCACCAGGTTGTACACCACGGCCAACGCGAACAGTTCCTGCTGAATTCGGTCTGGGGTTTGAGAGCGCAATGCCTCCAAGCGTTCCAGGGTATGCGTGTGCAGTTCATCAAACCCCGTTTCGAGTTCCCAGCGCTGATGGTAGAGCTCAATGATCTCGGTCGCTGAGTAACGCTCGGCGTCCAGCATGGACGTCAGCAGCCACTGTGGTTTGAAGCCTGGGAGTTGATAGCAGATGACACGGATCTGCATGCTGCGGGGCAGCGTGGGGTCAGACCTGCGTGCAGGTCTGCGAAAGGGAACTTCAGCGATGACCTCATTCGGCCCTAAGACCTCCAGCACCGTCCACACCAGGTTGCTCCTGGCCCGGACAAGCCAGTGGCGCTCCTCCCCTCGCTTCTGGTGGCGGTAAAACCGCCCGTAGTCCATCAGCCCCCGGTCGACCATCAGCACACAGTGATCGGGAAGGTGCTCATCAAAGCTGCTGGAGAGCGAGGAGTCGCTCTCCGTATACGCGCCGACCTTCAGATCAAGCAGGAAGTGCGACCCAAGCGCCATCAGGCCAACAATTCGGGCTTGCGGATACGCACTTTCACGGTGTCCACCACTGGGAGGCAGACTGAAGTGCGCCCGGTTCTTATCGCTGTCCGGAACACGGAGGGTCATGCCGTCAATACCCAGTACCGCCAAACCACGCCAACGGTGGGTGTCAAGCTGCTCAGGTCCATGACGGGTCACAACGGCATCGAACAAGTGTTTGAGAGGGGCCGTACCCAGTCGGTCTCGCGCCTGCACCAGGGCCGCCGAACTGATGATGGTCTTCCCATTGAGATCAGGGAGAGCCAGATGCAGATGGTCACACACCGCCTGAATCGATCGGTCGCGCAGGAGCGCCATACCAAGCATCAGCCAGACGGCCCGTTCTGCAGGAAGCTTCCTGCGACGAACCGAAGCGGTTCCCGTCGCTTCAAGGGCTTGCGTCACCAACGCAGCGTCGAGGCTCGTGGCGAAGGTGCTGAGGTGATTAAGTGGCTGATCGCGGGCCGTGGTGAGCAGTGCGGTGCCAAGATTCATCCTTCATCTTGACACCTTCGACATGGCCCCTAAACCCCTTAACTTACTGGCATTGGCCTTAGGTCAACTGACATCTTTGTGTGTTGAGCCGAGCCGTGGGAAGCTTGGTTCGTCACTCCCACTCGAGCCGACAAGCCTGCTGACAGCTTTGACTTCCCAAGGTCGGGTTGCAAATTCTGGCCGGCTCGAGGCCCTTTCGATCAGGCGCAACAGGAGCTGAGGCCAAGAAGCCTGCACACAACATCTCGCCGAGCGAACCAGGCTGTGATGACCTTTCCCTTTTGAGGAGGTTTTTATAGTGGTACTCGGCATTGACGTGGGGAAGAGCGAACTGTACGCCTGTCTCCTGCGACCCGAACAGAAACCAGTCCGGCAGGTGGTGGCCAATACCCCCAAAGGCCACGCCTGTCTACAGGCGTGATTAGAAACGCAGGGCGTCATGTCCCAAGAGACCTGTGTGGTTGGGGTCACTTCAAGATCTGTGTGCCCGACTCCGCTGACGCCCAGATGGGGCCAGCCTTTAAAGCAAGGCACACGGAAGGATGCATCCGCTGGGGTCATCCGGCAGGTACTGGATTGAACACCAGAGGCCACAACTAAAAACCATAAGGAGGAGAGACGTTCACGTTGTCCTCAGTCACCCGGAAGAAGCGGAAGACACGGAAAGGAAAGAGCAAAACTGCGTTCAGAATGACGAACATCAAGGATACGACGGTGCCCGGCTGACGCTCCTGTGCCCGAAAGGTTGCCAGGCCGTCCCCTAGGACAACACTCAAGGTGTCCCACTGGGAGTGCACTTCATCCAGTTGGGCCAGCCACTCCTGCTCCCGCATCTCCTGCCACTGGGGTAAGCGCCGTGCCAGGAGACGAATCCACCGTTGGGCTTAATGACAGTGCTCTGCCTCTTGCTGTGAGCGTCAGCACGGTAAAACTGCAGGTGCAGGAGTTGCTGACCAAGGTGCAGGCTGCCGTCCAGGCGCGGCGTGAGTTCCGGTCAGAGTGGGTTGTTCTGGCGATCAGCTGAACAGGCTCAGCCTGGTTCGTTGACCTGCAGGAGGACGGCGTCTGCTCGTCGGTACAGACCACTGAGGTGTTTGCGGTCGCCCGTCCGGAGCCTGAACAGGGCAGCGAGGGGTTGACCGTCCGCGGGTTGCAGACGTTCAAGCTTGAGGCCTTCGATGGTGGCGAGGTCTGGAGGGTGGGTTTGGTGGGAGGTGGGGATGTTCCCTTTGGGCATGAAGGAACTTTTTCGCTGGCTCCAGCGCGGGCTCAGGCGGGCACACCGTCTCCCTCAGGTAACAGGAGGCCGAACGGAGGCTGGGGAGAGGGGGGCTGGCAATGGGTTACATTCTATGGTTACTCCTGAATATTAGAATGCCTAGCTAAGGGCCTACAGGTCGCCTTGGTGTCACCAAGTACCAAAATAGACACTGCTTCGGGTACTTGAACGGATAGTTCCTGGCCAATGAAGTTGGAACCCGCTCAAGCACCCCAGCTTAATCAACTGCTCTGCAAGCCCCAGGCCACTTTTACAGCGGCCTCACAGCGCCCCTGACTCCTCTTTGGCTGGCCCGTGCTGAATGGGAAACAAGGACTGGGCCGAGAGCAGGTCTGTCACTGGCTGAGCTGCCCGCTGCGGCACGGCACTGGCCTCCGGGGAAGGAAGAGGCGTTGCCAGTTCTTGAGGGGGCAACTGTTTGACCCGCGACCGCCCCCGCGCAGGCACCTCATCCTCGACATCCGCCTGGAACTGCACCACCCCCACTCGCCTGATCCCCCACGTCTTGCCCTGAATACTCATCCGCTCCTGCAACGCCAAGTGAGCCGCCCCCCGAGCGGCGTAGGTTTCCACCCCCGGCACCAAGCGTTGAATGTGCTGGGTCAACTCCAACACTTGACTGACCTCCACCCGCGTTACCCCGTGAGTGGGGTTCACGATCTCGAACACAATCCGGTCGGCTGCTTGCTGCTTTCGTTTCATCATTGAGCCACCTCCACAGTGGTGCCTTCAGAGTGAGGCGGCTGGGGGTGACGCGGGTCAAGTCCCCTCTCAACACCCCCAGGGGAGACCCCTTCCTGCAAGTCCGACAGGAGAGCCATCCGGGGGGTTCGGTAGGGCACATACGGCTGGTAGGGCCACACTGGGTAAGGCCGCTGAGGGTGGGTGGACTGCCAGAGCCGGGTGCTCTGTCGAGCTAGGGCAATCACATCGCGACGCACCCCTCCTAGCCCCGGATATCGCCCGAGATGGGCGGCCAGTTTCAGCACCTGGGTGTGGGCCACTTCGGGACGCAGTTGGTACTTGGCCTGCCGCCTCATCCCCCCAGGTGTCAAGACCTTGTTCCAACCTCCCCGGCCCGTGATCAAGCGGGTGAGCTGCACCCCGTACCGCTCGCGCACCTGTCGGCTCAGCCGCCAAGAGATTTGGCCCTTCTCCAGCTGGGTCAACTCGTAGTTCCGCCAGGTCAACGGAGTAGTCGGGTCGAGGGCTTGAGACCACATTTCTCGGGTGCCCAGGGGCACCTGATTGCTGAACAAGAACAGGGTGATGGTCTGCCCGTTCGGCGGCATGACCACCAGTTGGATCACCGGCAGATTGACCTTCCTTAAGGCGGTGCGGGTGGTGTGCGTTTGAGTGATGCTGGGGTAGCGCTTGATCTGCCGTTCCACAATGGCAACAGCCTTATCGACAGGCACTTCCAGTTGCACGACATAGGGGGACTTGTGGACCAGTCGGATGACAGCTTGCAGCCCACTGGTAACGGTCGAGTGATAGCGCATGCCTCAGGGTGAGACGGCTGGGGGTGACGCGGGCAACATGGGGTCAAGAGGATGCCGAAGTGAGTGGGACAGGTTCTAGAAAAACAGCGTTGAATTCAGCTAATTTCAGCATATATAAAGGATGTTCCAATTCCGGGGGTAAGGCATGGGTTCCCCTTGAGCCCCGCGCCCGCCCCGATCACACTGACAGGCATGGTGTGGTCCTCGCCGGACAACCAATGGGGTGGCTCGCCCCCACCCTGCTCTGACGTCGCTGCATGCCGGGGGACAATCCTGGCTGGTGCGGTGGCAACGGGCGCTACCAGGTGCAACTCCTGGTCTCGACCCAATCCAAAACAAACAGACGTTGGGCGACACGGGAACGGGCGCACAGTGATGTGTCAACCCCTGCCGATCAAAAAGAACAGAGGGGGGTGCTGGCAACGGTACAACCTTCACCCCACAGGTGGGCGTCAGCAGGCTAGCGATGGTCTGAGCCGCAACGGAACGAGGCCCGGTGATGACGGGCACGGGAAGGGTGCGGTGGTACTGCACGGGGCAACCTGGGCAGATCGGCGGATAGCTCAAGCCTGTCAAGCGATCCCTCGAGGATTGTTTGGGGTGCGTGACCTCACAAGGGTCAGCGGTGTACGTGCCGGGAATCTGGGAGACCTCCCAGAGCCCGCGAGAGCGGTGGACAACAGCGTGAGGGTAAACCGGGGTTTCGGAACATCTACTCGGCTAAAGGTCACCCCTAGGGTGACTGACTGCACAGCGAATCACGTCTTGTATGCGCGGCGAACGGCACCATCCGGGAGAGACACCCCGGCGCAGTCAGATCGGAGAACGTGGGAAGGTCTCGGCACACATCACACCAGGCAACTGGGGCGAGCCGAGATTGGGAGCGGCCATGAGTAGGTTCACGCGGTGCGAGCAGGGGTGGCCCTGCAAGAGCCGTCGACAGGTGGAAACACCTGGCCGAAAACGGCCATCAGAGACAGGCAGACTCACGAGTTTGCTGGGACGTCCGGCGAGGACACGGGGTTGGCATGCCCCCACACCACGGTCGCACGGGTTGGCCCCCACGCGACCAGCACGCTCCCTGGGATGGCTCCCGGTCAACGTGTGGTCAATCATGTTGCGTCACGCGGCGAGTGATCGCGCGCGTTCGGCTTGTGCAGGTCAGCCGCTCAGCTGCTTGCCTCCACCCTTTTTCTTGCGTCCCCACAGACGCCCTCATTTTTCAGGGGCAACCCTGAGCTTTACTGCTCGCCTTCTGGGCGAACCTTTCTCCTTCACGTCTGGTTAGATTTGGACGTGCTCCTGTCTCTGTAAGCAACGATGGAAGCTTCCGCGCTTCTCGTAGCCTCCAGACCGCTCCGGCGGAACCACCCCCGATTGACGTCATGTCTCGGGGGTGACTTTTGTTGCTGGTCAGCAAGCACGGCTGGGGGTGACGGGGCAAGCGTGTTTCTTCACCCATACGGCAAAACTGAAGCTGGACGCTGAGATGGGATGCATGAGTCGGGGTTGTCAAGGCTCGTGGGGGGTGGAAGAGAGGGGGGCAGTGAGCGCGGTCGGTGTTTCAGCAGGCGAAGTCACTTCTGTGGCGCGGTCTTTAGAACGTTTGATTGCGCGTCCGTACCCGCGTTTAGGTTTCCAGTTCGCCCAGCGTTCCGGCACCGGGGCGTGAACAGCCTCAATGGTTTCGGCCAATAGCATCACCCTTCCTCCTGCGTGCAAGACGCGACCTGTGATGGATACTGCGAACGTCGAGGGATCGAAAGCCAGGACGGCCCCGGTGGCCTGCAAAGTGATGCGGAAGGGGGGCACGCTGCTCATACTCGGGTAGACCTGTATTTGCACTGTGCCAGAGGTTCCATCAATGCGGATCAGGTGACCAACCACCCGCAGCTGTACAGCGTTGCTCCCCCGCGCCTTCCGGACTCGGTTAGCTTGCGTCTGCAAGCTGATGAGGCAGCCGTCCGGCGTAGTTTGGGGATAGGCGATCACCGTGACGCGGTGGGTGGGCACGTCGGTCACTGGGTGCGTCGTGCGCACCAGCAGGCCACCTACCAGGAGGCCACGCTCGTGTTTGCGGGGCCATCCAGTCAGGGTCAGGGTAGCGGCATGGGGCAGGGGAACGGGGGATCGGGTCACTTCAAAGTTCCTTCAGCACAGCGGCAGGAGGGCGCAGATCAACTCAGGACAGCAAACATGGTGCTGCCCTCCTAGACTTCGTATTCGCCGCGCCAGTGTTCGGCTTGGTTGGAGTTGGTGATGGTGGCCTGAACGCTCGTGACGTCCGTGACCGGAGTGTAGCGAAAAGTGCCGCTGGACAGGAATATGCCACCTTCGAGTTGCAATGACTTTTGCACCCTTCGGATGTAGACCGAGTGCAAAAGTACCCATGACGTCTTGTACCTGAGCCGCCTTAGACCAGAAAAAATACAGGGGTTTTACCCGGATGAAACTGCAGGTAATTACCGCTGTGTATTCCTGTGCCTCAGGCCTCCAGACTGCCTCGGTGGAACCACCCCCGATTGACGTTATGTCTCGGGGGTGACCTTTGTTACTGGTCAGCAGGCACGGCTGGGGGTGACGCGGCATCTTGCAGCTGGAGGATAGGCCGTAAACGTTGTCCTCAAACGACTTGCCGCACTTGACAAGATGTGCCACCCCAGCTGGGGTGGAGGGGAGATGAGTCGAGCCTGCTCAGGCAGGCCAATCTCACCACCCAACGGCTCGCCGCTCAGGCTGGATGCTCAAACCAGAGTTGGCTTCACCAAGAGGGGCTATCTGACAACCTTCAAAACCAAGTACACAGGTGAGAGATCCTGATCCGGCACACGTCAGTCGAGCAACCCGCCGGACGTAAAAGTGCAAAGTCAAGTCACAGCGCCTAGCCGAAATGGGTGTACACCCATCACGCGACTTCTGCCTCTCCAAACTCATGCTGGCCCTGATCACTCTGGCCGTTACCCCACGAGTCATGACGCCGTCCCCCCACTTGACAACCGTCTTACTGATCAATTCAGCCAAATTTGACCCAGAGATTCTGGGGGCATGAACGAGACGAAAAGCCTGTCCTAGAAGGCATCTTCTCCCCCAGCACTTGGTGGTCACCCCGATCCTGGTTGGGGTGACCACCCCGAGCAACGTCACCCTCAACGGTGTGACGCTTGGGCTTCTGTCTCCCTTTGCATACCCCTTGGTCGTTGAGGTGGTCACCCCAATTGGACTGATGATCCACCGCCCCGACCACCCCGACGATCGGACGAGGTCGGCCCGCGTCACCCCCAGCCCCCTCACTCTCAAAGACATGACATCTCCGCCCACACCCTCTACCTCGCTTACTTGGGTTCTCACGGGAAACACCCTGCCGAACCAGAGCCTCTCCTTCCTTGATGACCCTCAGCACCTAGGCCAAGTGGCCCGCGTCACCCCCAGCGGCTTCACCTTGAGAGGGTGAACACTCTTCAGCCTCCACCCTCCCGCTTCCCTGTTTGCAGCCACGCGCTGGCCCTCTCTTTGAGCCGCTTGATATCTCAAGTCGCCTGCATCACCCCCAGCGCCATGCATCCGCCCGCTCAAAGACCCGACCACGGTGCAGCAAGAACCATTCGCGGCCTACCTGTGCGCCCGGCTCCCAAATCCCAAGGGCGAGAAAGATCTTCCCATCAGGGCGCTGACGCAATACGCCAACGAAGTTCTGAACCGCCCCGTGTTGCATTGGCGCGGTCTCACCCTCGACAAGCTCCGGCAGGTCATGACTGCCGCCATTCGCGAGTACCCCTGGAGTACGCAATGAACCTGCAGAGTCAGCCCTCACGAAGGGAAATTTGCATTACACTGGACGGACACCCGGTCATGGCCGAGCACTCCATGAACGGGTTCACCCCCCGAGCGGCCTGCAAGCCGTTGTTCTCAGAGGGTGTCCGTATCCAAAACTCGAATTGTTTGCGAACTCGCCAGTTCGCAGGCCTTCGCCTAACCACACTTTACGCGGGTGTGGGCTTCCGGTCAACGTACCGGAGTGGAATCGTAGGATTCTGTGAGCGCGTCGGAGTTGTACCGTGAGCATTCGCCGCCGCAAAAAGACCAAGTGCTTCACCCAAATCGACAATGCAGCGCTTCGAAATCCGAAGCTCAGCCTGAAGGCCAAAGGTTTGCTTGCCGTGATGATGAGCTGTCCCGAAGAGTGGCAGTTCTACATGGACTGGCTGCAGTCGCAGTCGATGGATGGACGGGAATCCCACCAAACAGCCATGAAGGAGCTTGAGGCTCACGGCTACGTGTTGCGCGAGAAAGTTCAGGGCAAGGGCGGCAAATTCTCAGGCTGGGAGTATGTCGTGGACGACGAGCCGTTCACTGACTTCCTCAGTGCGGATTCACCGACGAACGGGAAAGCCGTCAGTCGGTTGCTCACCGACGAACGGGAAAACCGACTGACGGCTCAACCGACTGACGGGAAACCCGCAGCTATAAAGAGTGATTTTAAAAAGAGAGACTTAAAGAAAAAAAGAGGAGTATTAGACGTTACTGGTGACGCGCAGGGCAGTTCGCCGAGTGCGCCGGTGGCCGAACCAAGTCCCGCACAACACTCCTCAAATGACGCTGCGCTTCAAACCCCAACCCATGAAGCGGGACCAGTCATTTCCTCACCGGCTGAACTGCCTGTGCTCCAAATGATCAGGACGCCGGTGGCCGAACCAAGCCCAGCGCAACACTCCTCAATGGACGCTGCGCTTCAAATCCCAACCCATGAAGCCGAGCCAATCACTCCCCCCGTGACTGACCTGCCCTTGCCTCAGGTGCCCAGCTCGCCCACCGGAATGCTCGAACAGCCTGCGCCTAGCGGCGTGGCCGCTGAAGCGGCCGGGGATGATTTAACCATCACGGATGAAGATGCCGAGTTCTTGTTCGCATCGGGAACGTCAACCGAAGCTCTTGAAACTGTTCCGGGCGGCGGCGCGGGCGAGGCGGTGGCGGAGGCCCCGCACGGCGCCGCACTGCCCGCTCTGGCGCTCACGGTGGCCGGGCTGTTCCCCATTCCCCCCACCGACCTCGCCTCGCGCCCCGTCGCGGGTCCTGAGAGCGAAAAGGCCTTGCGCGAAGCTCTGGGCAAGCAGTTTTCGACTTACGCTGCGGAGAAGACCCGCACCGGCAACCTCAGCCGCGACGAACTCTGGAGCAAACTCACCGTCGAAGAAATCCGGCGCGTTATGTTGACAGCCCGCCTCGAAGCGTCCACCTCCAAGGACAACATGATCACGCTGGTCGTGCGCGGCCTTGACCGCCTGATCGGCGCGGTCAAACCCCCCAAGGTTGTCGTCCCTGCCGCCGATGGAAAAGTGCTGGGGCCGGTCGACCTTTCGCACCTGGATCCGCACCTGCCCGAAGGTGCGCGTTGCAGCGTGGGCAGCAAGCTGGGGGTGGTGAAGAGCGTACGGCAGAACGGGTACATCATCGAACTGGACGGCGGCGACATGATGACCCTTGATCGTTTCGTGGCCGGGCACCTGACCAGTCTCAAGCCCAGTACGGAGCCGGTGGTGGCCGCACAGACCTCCAGCGATGATGTCGTTGTGCTCGCCAAAGTCGGGTCGGTGTACCGTGATCTCTCGACCGGGGCCGAGGTAGAAGTCAAGGCGGTACAGGGAGCCAACCGCTTGCTCAACACTGGGCACACCATCCCCTGTTACCAGCTGGTCAATGCCGCCCGCTTCGAGCGTGTCGGCACATGAAACCGCCCGTGCTGAGTACCTTTCAGCTGAAAGAGCGGGGGTGGACGGATGCCATGATCCGCGACCTCCTTGGCCCGCATGACCGTGAGCGCAGAAGCGAGTTGCGCGTGGGCAGACGGGACCGGCTCGCCGACGACAAGGTGAAGCTCTACCTGGAAGACCGGGTAGTGCAGGTCGAGACGACCGAGGCCTTCGCCGTGGCTCAAGACCGTGCGCGGATGCGGCAGGACTCGGCAGCTAAGGCGGCGGAGACCCGGCATGCCAACCAGCTCGCGCAGTTGGCCCGCTATGACGCCCTCCCGATGCCGGTGCTCCAGCGACACTCAAATGGGGACACGATGACCAGCCAACAGCTCTGGGAGCACCACCTCACCGAGTTGTACGAGTGGCAAATGAATCACGATCATCTGCTCAGTGGCCTGCCGACCGCCCTGCGTCGCGAGGCTGAAAACCAGGCCTATAAACGGCACCGCGAGGCTGTGGACGCCCTGTACGGCGAGCGGCCATGAGCCTCAACACACAGCAGCTGCTCGACCTGGCGCAGAAAGCGCTTGAGACGGGCAAGCCCAAAATGCGCCTGTCGCAGGAGACCCGTACAGGTGATGTGGTAGGAGGCACCATGCGCTGGCCGGGCAACCGTAAGGGGACGATTTTGCGCGTGCAGGACGGCCGTACCTCAATCGAGTGGGATCCACAAACAGTCATCAGTTACGCCCAGATTACGCTGCGCGGCGAGAAGATCAAGGCGGCCCGCGCGGCCCGCGTCAAGCACCAATGGGATTCCCTCCCAAAGGGGACGTCTCCCCGCTGGGTAAGACTAGGGGCAAATCTGCCGGAGCTGCAGCCTCATCAAGTTGACCCGTGCCACCGATGGCGGCCACCTGCCGGATGTGCTGTACCGCTGGAAAGACCTGGAGGCGTTCTAAGGCGACCGGGAGGAGTGGAACAACAAAACCCCGAGCTGTCCGCCGAAAGAGACGGGGCAACGCCGCTGGTAACTGATTATCCATCCCAAAGCAGGGACTGTTGTGCTTCTTGGAGCACAGCAAGGGTGCGGGGGTCCTTCAAGACTTCTCCTGCAGCCCTCAGCACCAACTGGAAGAACGCCACCTGACCAGGATGGTGCGTAAGCGTCGGGCAATGGGCTCTGATGGCACGGACCCGATGGCCCTCATAGGCTTCGGCCTGCGTCATTACACCGTCTAAAATCCCATAGCCCACACGTGGCACCGTCGGCTCAAGCAGGCGCGCTGAGACACGGTTAACTTCCTGGAACAGGTTTACTGATCCGGAGCCCTGTTCCGTCCAGACTGCCAGCTCGATCCAAGGATCGAACACCATTGCTGACTGTTCTTCGGCGATCAGTGCCCCGCCTGGGAGCAGAGAGAACGGCTTCGTCCCCACGAAGTGCACGTGCGGCTGGGGCTTCCATTCAAAAGAAACGGCAAAGTGTTGAGAAGAAAAGGGCATGAAGGACACGCGGTACACAGGAGTTTGCGTGGCTTTTGCACTGGGAAAGTGACCCAATCGGGCGAGGACATGTGCCCCACCGCTCCACGGCCACAAGGTGGCAAGATCATCTGTTTCCAAGGTGGAGGCCTTACGGGGAAAGACCTGATGGCGTCCCTGAAGTTCCTGAGTCAAGGTCTTCATCCATTCGGTGTGTGGACTGGCCAGGAAGCGGGTGTGTTCCTCAGTAGCCAAGCGCTTAGCGTCCAAAATGGGCAACCCCTTGGTTTGACAGAGCAGGCGCACCGTATCAAGCACTGACAATCCCTGCCTGAGCGCGCCACCAGCCAGGAGCCGTGGTGTGTGACCGTAAATGCGGACGAGATCCGGCCAAGGCAGCGAATCAGGAGAGGCGGAGTACACACCGCAGCGTAACGCAGGGCCTCATCGCACGTGTCGCTGCCTTCAGGGCAGAGCGCCACCCTAAGCCGCAAAAAATCCTTTCCACTGCTCAGCAACGTACTGTAGGCAGTAGATTGCAGCTGACATACATCCGCCAGACGAGGTCATCAGGGACGTTTTTATAAAAGGAATCAGTGTCGCTGTCCGGAAGGAAGCTATTGAGCGCAAGCTTGTCGGCGTCTTTGGCAGTTTCAGCACCCTGAAGTAATTTTAAATTATCGTACATTCTCCGTCTCAGACGCATTAAAACGGTTTAGTGTCACGTGAATTATAACGTTATTTAGACACGCTTTTCAACGTTGTTTATGGCGTTAATTAGGGCATTGACTCAATTCTCTGTATATCATTTTCACTTATTTCACTTAACTGCGCTAGACTGAGGTTATGACTCAGGCCTTCACTCCTTCACGCACCGAGCGGGAACAGCTTCAGGCTCTGGCTAAGACGCTGGCTCAGGCGGGTGAATCTGTCGAACTCCTCTTTGGCAATGGATCTCAAGCTCAGCGCATCAAGCTCACGCCCATCCTGGCCCGCTTGCTGCAAGCCTCAGTGGCAGAACTGGGAGCGGGCCATACCCTGGCTTTGGTGGCCACCGAGGAAACGGTCACACCAGCTCGAGCTGCCAAATTGCTTGGGGTCAGTCGGCCTCACTTGGTGAACACCCTGCTGCGTACGGGACAACTTCCTTTCCGCATGGTGGGCAAGCACCACCGCATTGCCATGAATGACTTACTGGCCTATCAGCAGGAGCGCGACCAGCGCCATGCCGCTGCCGATGCCCTCAGTCAGCTCTCCGAGGATCTGGGCCTGTACGAGCAGGATTCAGCGTCTCGGTGACAGCAGTCACCCCCACCAGACCCGAGGCCTTCTGCGACGCCAACGTGCTCTACCCTTCCCTGTTGCGGGACCTCTTGATCCGCTTGGACATCGAGGGCCTCTGCCGCCTGCGCTGGTCGGACGAGGTCAACCACGAATGGATCAATGCGCTGATCCGGGATCGGGGATTTGAGCCCGAGCCTTTGCTGAGGACCCAGGCATTGATGGACCGGGCGTTACCGCACGCGCGAGTGACTGGCTTCAGTCACTTAATCCCTGAATTGAAGCTTCCAGATCCGGATGACCGACACGTCCTCGCCGCGGCCCTGCACAGCAGGGTTGCTCACCTGATCACCTTCAATCGGAGTGATTTTCCTGACCACGCTCTTCCCTCAGCGGCCCCGCAAGTCGTCCACCCAGACGCCTGGCTGGCTCCAGTCCTGAGTCAAGACCTCCAGCTCACCTGCCGGGTCCTGCGTCAACTGGTGGCCCCGTTCCGGAAGCCACCCCGCAGCATCTCGGATGTCGCCGGCCAGCTAGCCCAGATTCTGATGCCGCAGTCGGCCCAAGTGCTGGAAGAGATGGTCGCGCAAGGCATCTGCTAGGCTGGATTAGTCAAGTTGATTTCAACGTTATTCGTGACGTTCAATCTCAAATGGAGGACAACATGATTTATGTGGTTGGCGGGATCAAGGGTGGCAGTGGGAAAACAACGGTGGCGACGAATCTCGCCGTCGCTTTGGCCTTGGATGGTCGGGACGTGCTCTTGGTGGATGCAGATGATCAGGAGACAGCCACGGACTTCTCGGCTTGGCGCAACGAACGGCAGGGGGGGCAGACAGGCTACACCGCCGTTCAACTCACAGGTCAGGCGGCCCGTGAGGAACTGCGGCGGCTCTCCAAGAAGTTCGAGGATGTCGTCATCGATACCGGAGGCCGTGACACCACCAGTCAGCGCGCCGCCCTCACGGTGGCAGACCTGTACCTGGTGCCGTTCAATCCCCGTAGTTTTGACGTCTGGACGCTGGAGAAGGTCGCCCGGCTGATCCACGAGATCAAGACGGTCAATCCAGAGCTGAAGTCCTACGCCTTTCTGAACCGGGCCGATCCACGTGGCAGTGACAACGATGATGCGGCCGAAGCACTGAGGGACACGGACGCCCTGGCGTTCCTTGACGCCCCTCTCGGGAACCGCAAAGCGTACGCCAACGCGGCCGCGCAGGGGCTGGGCGTGCTTGAACTTCACCCCGACGACCGCAAGGCCACCCAGGAGTTCGCGCACCTGTACCAACAGATCACCGGCCGGACCCCGCAGTTCGCCCTGGCGGAGGGCAAATAAGCATGGCGGTCTCCCGCGCCCCCAAACGCACGCCTGCCTCTGTGGCTCCTAATATCCCCGAAGATAAGGTGCAGGAGATCATTCGGCGTGGAGGCAGCGTCGCGGCTGACCTGACTCCACCACAAAATCAAACATCTGAAAAAATTGAGCCGAACGACCAAGCCCTGACGGACGAACTGAAAAATGTACAGCTGCGGCTCTACGAGAGCACTCTGCAGGAGATCGACCAACTTCGCCGTGCTCATGCCCGGGGACGTCGGCCCATCTCACGGCACTCCTGGCTCCTGGAAGCCATTGAGGAGAAACTTGAGAAAGAACGTCGAAAGCGACGTTAGATCCACGTGTATTTTAATCTTATTTTTAACGTTGCTGGAATCAAGTTCTGCTTATTTCAACGTCATTCTGGGACACCTGCTCTTCAAAGGTAAGCTCACCGCTTGGGGAAATCAGAAGCGTCAGGAGCGCTGCCAAACCACACTTCCTGCGCTGAAATCAAGAACGTTGATGGTCCTTCCTCAGCGTGCACCGGACTGAGGTCCGCCGTGATCCTGTCGGTGTGGACTGTCCATTCAATACCATGACTCAACACCACATTGGTCGTTTGATCCTCCAACAACGACAACCGATGGACGCCGCGGAACTCGAAACGGACCTTGCCCCATCCATCCGGAGACATCTGGTCCAAGACCTCAAGTTCCACGCTGACATGACGTCCAAGCGCTTCACGGGAAAAACGCAATTCCACCCGGTGAAGCACGCTGTCATGAAAGCTGACATGGCGCTCCAGCAAGGCAGGTAACTGACCAGCAGAGAGTTGCTCCATTACTGCTGATCGTGTCACACAATCTGCTGAACGAGCTGCATACCATCATCAACTGCGCCAGCTCAGGGTGCAAGCATTGCTGGACGTCCCTCACTGAGATGGCAGTGTTGAAGTGAAACTCGACTTTCCCATACCCTGAATGGGTCTGGACTGAACATTGGTACCCTGACCTAGGCTGGAATAGCGAACATCTTTCGCTTTCCCACACGTGCCGCGTATTGCGACGGGCGAATAGACATGAAAAATAACGTTGAAATCAACTCGATCTATAACATCAACACCATAAGCAGTGAAAGCCCTTAGGGCAGCGTTGAGGAGGCTGTGACGGTTTGAGATTACTGAAGGAATAACTTGTACATTGATCCATCCCCCACCACAACCATCGCCTCTTCCAGCACAGGCCCGAGCAAAGGCTTGCGCTGCTTAACCACCTACAGCTCATTACGCTTTCTACTCCAGAGTCGGCTTTCAGCAGCTTTGGCGGGCGCTGGAGCTGGCGTGAGATGAGTTATGGCAGTGAGCTTATGACGACTCAAGGAGCTTCGTCGTTGAATTTGAGGTTGGACCCCTCACCATGAATCGTTGATCCTTTCAGGGACACAGCAGGTGAGGAGAGCGCTTGGTATAAGGTTCCCCCTTTGCCTACAGTCTCTAGCCTTTTCCCTTACCCTCTAGACTGGCGACATTCATGACCAAAGCCGCCCGCACCGCCTCCCACATTGAAGAAGTGTTGTGGAGTACCGCTGACCAACTGCGCGGCCACGTGGACGCCGCATACAAACACGTCTTTTTGGGATGGGTCTCTCTCGACTCCATCAGTGACACCTTGAGCCTGCACTACGAGAAGGTCGAAGCTGCCTATGGTCAAGCAACGGCCGAAGACCGCGACGAGTGCGTGGCCGACGGCGTGTTCTGGATGTCCGAAGAGGCCCGCTGGGATGAGCCGAAGACAATGCCAAGCAGAGGACGATCTCGGCAAGCGGATCGACGCCGCCATGACCGCCCTGGAAGCCCTGATCAAAGCCAACCTCGAACGGCTGGGCTATGACGCGTAGCCTCCAGATGCCGGACGATTACGCGACCCTGTTGGGCAACCTGAAGACTCAGATTCGTCAGGCCCAGACGCAGGCAGCCCTCAGCGTGAACCGCGAACTGGTGCTGTTGTACTGGCAGATCGGGCAGTCCATCCTGGAGCGGCAGGGGCAAGCCGGGTGGGGCGCAAAAGTCATTGACCGTTTGGCGCAGGATTTGAAGACCGAGTTTCCGGAGATGAAAGGCTTTAGCCGCAGCAACCTGAGTGCGATGCAGCAGTTTGCGGCCACCTGGCCTGATCCTGCAATCGTCCAACAGCTTGTTGGACAAATCCCGTGGGGACACAATGTCGCCCTGTTGCAAAAAGTCAAAGATCCCGCTGCCCGAGAGTGGTATGCCCGCGCCACCATTCAGCACGGGTGGAGCCGCAACATCCTGATCCATCAGATTGACAGTCGCCTGATTGAGCGGCAGGGGCAAGCCACCAGCAACTTTGACCGCGCCCTGCCTGCTCCGCAATCGGAATTGGCGGGGCAACTGCTGAAAGACCCCTACAATTTCGACTTTCTGAGTTTAGGCACCCAGGCACTGGAACGAGACTTGGAACGCAGCCTGCTGGCCCATCTGCGTGACTTCATGCTGGAACTGGGCGTGGGCTTTGCCTTTGTGGGCAGCCAGGTGCACCTCGAAGTGGGTGGGGAAGACTTTTACCTCGACCTGCTCTTTTACCACCTCAAGCTGCGCTGCTACGTGGTCATTGATTTGAAGATTGGGGAGTTCAAGCCGGAGTACGTGGGCAAGATGAATTTTTACCTCAGCGCCGCCGATGACCTGTTGCGCCATCCGCAGGATGCCCCCAGTATTGGGTTGCTCCTCTGCAAGACCCAGAACAAGGTGATTGCCGAGTATGCTCTGCGCGGTGTGGAGAAGCCCTTGGGGATAGCCAGCTATCAACTGGCCGAAGCCCTCCCCGACTATCTCGAAGGCCAGTTGCCTAGCGTGGAAGAGCTGGAAGCAGAACTGAGTCGGCTGGAGGAGGGCGCAACGCATTGATCGCAGTCAGGCACTCATGGATGTCAACTGGAGCAGGTGCAGTTGATTTTTACTCTCTTGTCCTGGTCAGGATTTTTACGAGCTTGCCGAGGATCTTCCGGTGCCTTTGGTGGCCACCCAGAATCTTAAGCGCGCGGCGTGCGGCCTCCGCAACGGAGTACGAATAGCCCATCCCGCCGCCCCCCTCGATCCGGAAGGGCTTCTCATGCTGATCGAGCAGGGCCTTCAGGGCTGGACGGGCGCGTTCATCCCCAATCTCTCCGAGGGCAGTCGCCGCCTCCAGGCGCAGCACGTGATCCTCCTGCTGTGTCAGCCGCATCAGCAGCGGAACAGCCTGAGTGGCCTTGTGTTCGCCCAACCTCCGGGTGAGAGCAGAACGGACTATCGCACTGTCTTCCCGCTCCAGAAACTCGGTCAGGGCCGCGGTCACCACGGGTTCATGGAAACTGCCGATCTTGAGTGCCCACCCCTGCCGCACATGCTCACTGGCCTCCTGACGGTACAGCTCCAGTAATTGGGGGAGTTTGGGATGGAGCACAGCATTGGGCTGATATTCGACCGAGTATCGGCGCACGCCTGGGTCGGAATGCGTGAAGAATGCGTCGGGCACAGGCAGCGGATTATCGAATTCACTGTTCACGTATAAGCCGGTCGTGACGACGTGTTTCGATGTGAAGGCCAGTTCGATCGCCCGCCGGGTGAGGGCCTGCTCGCGTTTCAACAGGTACAAAATGCTTTGTGAAGCGTCCTGGTCGGCGTCCTGCTCCAAGGCCCAGAGGGCCGCGTCTCCCCAGGTGGGGAGCTCCATCGTCCTCATGGCATGAACGGTGCGGTAAATCTGATGCCCCTGGGCCTGGCGCAGGAGACGCCAACTGATGTCCCCCAACCCCTGGACACCGTTGGAAGCCAGGAGCGTCAGGAAGTCTGTAGCAATTCCCAAGTCCGGTTCCGACAGCAACGCGGATTCTAGAAGTGTCAGGAGATCGGCCGTGAGCGAGGGTACCCGCAGCAAGTTATTGAGCGCTGCTTTCCGTTGGAAGGAAGGCACCTGCTGATCAACGGCCACGAGAGCGGACTCGCCCGCGTTCAGAGGCAGGCCGTATCCGAACCAGGTCATCGTGTACCCAGCCAGCGTTTCACGCAGCCAAGTTTCGTACCAAGTCAGAAAATCCGGGAACTGGGAGAAGAAGGGGGCGTGCTCCATATTCCAGTCCACGTAGACGATGCGTCCCCGGTCAGGCCCGCTGACCATCAGCAGCACGTCATAGGTGCAGCCCTGCGTGAGCAGCGTCAAGGCGCCGTCGTAGACCGCTTCAGTGTCTTCGTCCAGACCAAGGACGTCGTGCCAAGCCCCGACCTCCGGCATCTGGGAATGGAGTGGAGACGGCCTCTTGAGGACGCCGCCTGTAGCTGTTTTCTCTAGGGGATATAACCCATAGGCTTGACCGGCACCACCATTTCCCACCTGCAAGAGGAAGTCACGGTATGGCTCTGGCAGGCGAACCGCGTGCTCTGTCTCAAAGGCTTCTACGGCGTCCACTGATAAAGGTGGGTTCAGTTTGAACTCGTGGGTCTCCGCTCCAAAGGCTTCGATCCCCTGGTCGCGAATGTCGGCGAGTTGCTGGTGAATATGGGCAATCCGGGTGGTGTCTATCTCTCGAGCATACCAGTGATCCCGTTCGCCCGAATCCGCTCCTAAAGCAAGGAACCGGGCAACTCGACCAGTCGATTGAGTCGCGCCCGTTTGGCTTTCCAGTCTGGCAAGACCCGGCCGAGGAGCGCGTAATAGGCCCGGGAGTGACTGAATTCAAGGGTGTGACACAGCTCGTGCAGCAGCACGTAATCGATGCATTCCTTGGGCGCCTGGATCAGCAGCGGATTGAAGGTGAGCCTGCCTGTCCGGCTGCAACTGCCCCACTGGGTCGCCATACTGCGCAGGCGGAACTCACCACTGTGCTGGATGCCGTAGTGCGACGCCCTCTCCAGGCAACGCTCCATCCGCTCGGCCAGCACCTGCTCGGCCCGTTCCCGCAACCACGCTTGCAGCACCCGCTCAGCCCGTTCAGGGGCTTTGGCCGTGACCTTCAGGCCCTGAAATTACAGCGGCCCTCACGCTGACCCACAACCAACCTTGAACGGTTCACGATGAGTTTGCCGCAGAGACATGCTTCTCGCCACCAAATCCGTTCCCTTTCGCTAAGACCTGTTAGCATAAGCTAATCTGATCAGGTCGATGACCACCTCTGATCCCAACCTCGCCCTCGTTCGCTTCCAAGGCGACGCCCTCGCTGCTGCTAGAGGCTGGACTGATCTCACCTCCGAGGAACGCCGCCGTCGAGCCATCGTCGCTGCCCAACAGTTAGATCCAGAATTACTCTGGTCGCTGACCGAAGCCCACACCTCTCTGTATGGGTCTGCAGGCGCGGGCCTGTCCGCCCGAACCGCCCGTGCGTATCGGGAAGGCATAGGCAAACTTCTTCAGCATGCTGATCGAACCGGCTTCAGCCTCATTCGACCCGAACGGGATGCTGGGGCCCTTTATATACGGTCACTCGAAGTCACAGGTTTGGCACCCTCCAGCATTCGCGTTCAGCTCGCCGCCGCTCGGGCCCTCTTCCGCGCCCTTCGTTGGGCTGGTGCTACTGCCCTCGATCCCTTCAGTGATGCTCGCCCAGTTCAAGACAAGACTGCACCCTGGGACAAACGCCAGCCCTACACCGACCATGAAGTCCAGGCCCTGCTCAAGATGGCCGCTCCCCGCGACCGAGCCCTCATTCTCCTCTGCGCTCACGGTGGCCTCCGCATTGAAGAAGCCCTGCAGTTGACTTGGAACGACCTTGACCTGCCCGGTGGCGTCCTAACCGTTCAGCACGGCAAAGGTGACAAAACCCGCCGCGTGACCCTCACCCGCACCCTGATTGCTGCCCTGCAAGTCTTGCCTCGAGCGGAAGCTGTGATTGGTGGCACACAGACCGCTGCCCGCCAACGCTTGCAGGTCATTGCCAAAAGGGCCGAAACCCGCTACCGAGGCTGGCATGCCTTCCGGCACTACGCGGGCACCCGCCTCGTTCGGCAAACCGGCAGCCTCGAGTACGCTGCCCGCCACCTCGGCCACAGCAGCATCGAAACCACCCGCATCTACGCCAAATGGAGCGACCAAGCCCTCGATGAGGCCCTCGCGGGCTGGTAAAAGAGGGGTCGTGCCCTTGTTTCATTGAACCCCTGTTTCACATGATGTTCAATGAATTTTACACCACTGACATACATAACTCATGCAGGCAACCCCTGGAGTGATGAGGCGGCCATTTACGCGCCCAGCGGCGCGCGGGCATTGAGGGCACGCTTCCACAGGGAGTTCGAGCCTTCGGACTCAGGGATGGTCGGTATCAAGGAGTGCAAAAACGTCTCTTCAGCAGGTGTTGACTGCCCTGGCAATCCATGCGGTTCGGCTCTGTGCCCGGCTGGACGGGGATCGACCCATCAGAACCAGGCTCTCGCGCTTCGCTCAACTGTGTGTCGCCTGAATTCGCCAGCAGAATCCCTTCCCCTTTGCACGCTCCCGCTAAGACATCGACGTATTCTTGGTCATGCAGTTTCTCCCTCCTTGCGATGACCAAGATCAGGCAGCCTGCGCTGAACACTGCGGCCAGCACGTAGGCCAACAAGACACCCAGTTTGGCCTCAATCAATAAGACCAAATCATCGAAGGCCAAATTCGAGACGAACAAGCTCATGATGAAGCCGATGCCTGCCAGCAGTCCCACGCCGATCATCTGGGGCCACTTGACACAGCGGCACTTAAACGTGCTGCCAGCCACGCCCACGACCCTCAAGGGTTTGCCCATGAAGAGTCCTAAGATAACGTTCAGCGGCATAGTGCTCAGCCCACCTGCGGACACGGCCACCCTGGCATTCATCAACGCAAAATGGGCAGTACCGCGAAGTGACCACCAGATGCAGGGCGCGATTCAGGCACACCTCAAACGAGGCCCGATGTTGCGATCTTGAAAAGGAAGTGAGGATGTCAGAATAAATGCCTCTGGAGCGCGGTGCTTTGGGCTCATACCCCAATTTGGGATCAAAAGTGCGCCCCAGCCAGCTTTTTTCGGGAATCACAAAAAATGTCGGTTGACCTTGTTGAAGTGCCAGAGGTCTTTATTACTTTTCCTCAGGGCATGACCTTATGTAATCCGCATCACAACACCCTTTACCTCAGGTAGTCTGAAGCCACCTCGGCCATCGACAATGCAGTCTGACTGAGCGCTCCAATCTTTGGGGTAGCTGTAGCAGTCATGGAACTGTAACGGTCCGTCCGTGTTTGAAGATTGTTTCTACGCTCACAATGTGAGCAGGTCTCCCGACTCCTTCAACTGCACGTTCCACGTGCGGGATGAACCCATGACCACTGACAGCCTGTTTTCCCATGAGCCTGATGCTTTCCCCAACGCAATTGTCCAAGCTCACCTCAGCGAGCTTCATTGCTCGATTTTAAAATATCGGCAGGAGGTTGCTGAGACAGAGGAACTGCTGCGTCAAAGTTCCCTTAAATTGGCAGCCAGCGATACCCGCTTAAAAAGAAGTGCAACTGTGCTCGCCCATCTCCACAGTGAGACACACAACTTCCGTCAAGATTGAAGCTCCTCCACCCTATGGCGCGGTTTGGTCGCTCAACAGAACCTACTGCTGGCCACGCGTCACAATAGAGACCATATGCTGACTGATCCTATTGTCGTCATTGGAGCCTCTGCTGGGGGTATAGAGGCCCTTCAAGCCTTGGTCGCTGGCCTTCCTCAGGAATTTCCGGCCGCCATCTGCGTTGTTCTGCATCTGAACGCTCACCATCCCAGTACTCTGCCCGCCATCCTCAGCCGCGCCGGGCCACTCCCCGCCCTTCACCCGCGTGACGGGGAGCTCCTCCAACCTGGACATATTTACATCGCCCCACCTGACCATCATTTGCTGGTGGAAGGAGACCGTCTGGGAGTCAAGAAAGGGCCGAAAGAAAACCGATTTCGACCCGCTGTGGACGCCTTATTCCGCTCTGCAGCGCATACTCGCGCGCCCCATGTCATCGGCGTTGTGCTGTCTGGTGTGTTAGATGACGGCACCTCAGGTCTCTGGAATATCAAGAGGCTGGGTGGAGTGGCGGTCGTGCAAGATCCTCAAGACGCGGCCTTCGATGCGATGCCGCGCCACGCCCTTGAACAGGTGGAAGTGAATTATCAGGTCCGTGCTCAGGAGATGGGCCCACTGCTGGCACAATTGGTTCAAGACTCTACTCTTTATCAGATGGAGGCTGCTATGGATGAACAGCAACGGGAACGGTTGGCGATGGAAGTCCATATCGCGGCTGAGGGACCAAAGTCTCCAGCAAGTGTGGGGCAGTTCGGATCCTATACACCGTTCACTTGCCCCGAATGTCACGGTGCCATGGTGCAGATTCAGGAAGGAGAAGGGTTACGCTTCCGCTGTCACACTGGCCATGCCTACACCTCTCATACCTTGTTGACTGAGTTGTCTGAAACCATCGAAGACAAGCTCTACCAGACCCAGCGCGCAATGGAGGAAGGCATCCTGCTGTTGGAGCGCCTCAGTCAACAGCTTTCCGGCACGCGGGCGGAGGCGTTGCTCCGTCAGGCCCGCTGGGTAGAGCAGCGAGCGAAAGTACTGCACCAATTGGCGCTCACGCAGACTCCCCTCAGCGACGGAGAACCGTTGGTGCAGTGACTCACGAAGTGCTGCCAAGGTCAGGGGCGTCCCCCATAAGGTTCTCGCTCTCCAGATCTGCACGGCGCAGCAAGTCGGTCACGTCTTCCAGCTTGAGCAGCACCGAGACGCTGTCACCATTGACGAGGGGATCCACCTCAACTTTCATCTGGCGCGGCCCGAGGTGCGGTACCTGAACATCAATCACACGCTGGGTGATGGGCTGCTCAGTGACGATGACATCCTGCAACAGTGCCATAAGTTCTACTGTGTCCAGCAAAGAATTGCCCACGTTGTACAGGTACTCGCCAATCAGGTGTCTCTCGGGGGTCTTGAACAAGTTGAGCGAGGCCCGGTTGACACTCAGCACACGCAACTGATCATCCAAAACCAGCAGCGGATCATGGATACTGTTGAGGATCCGTTCCACGTAAGCAGCGGTGTCCTGCATCCGCTGCTCCAGCGCCCTCATCAAGTCGATATTGGTAAAGGCGACCACGACGCCGTCAATGAAGTGGTCTGAAGTGCGGTAAGGGCTGATGCGCATCAAGTACCACTGGCCGCTTTTGCTCTGCACCTGCGTTTCAAAGCCTTCCAAGGTGTCGAGCACCTGCGTGATGTTCTGAGTGAGGGCATCGTAGTTCAAATTGACGGTGATATCGCTGATCAGACGTCCCACGTCCACAGGCATCAGGTTGATGACCTGCGAAATGCGGGGCGTAAAGCGTTTGATTCTCAGGTTGTTGTCAAGGAATACGGTCGCGATCCCTGCACTGTCCAGTAGGTTCTTCAGGTCATCGTTGACCTGAGCAAGGTCATGAATGACGCGGTGGTGCTCTGCATTGATGGTCGTCAGTTCCTCGTTGAGCGACTGAAGTTCTTCTTTGGAGGTCGTGAGCTCCTCATTGGTACTCTGAAGTTCCTCATTGGTCGTCTGAAGTTCTTCGTTGGTCGTCCTCAGTTCCTCCAGTGACACCCCCCTTTCCTCCACTGTGGCCTGCAATGTCTCCTTGCTGTACTGCAGTTCGCGCTGCAAGCTCAGGAAGGGATCCATCTGCTCTGGCATAACTTGCAGAGTGCGTCCATCTCCACGTTCGTGAAATTCGATCATCACCAGGGCGGGTATGCGCCCCTGCACTGCACGAACCGTGATATCTACGGCGCGCAGAGTTCCTTCCACTTCAACAGGTAAGTCTGTGCGCCGCACTTCACGGCGCTCTGTGATGGCCTGCCGCACAGCGGCGGGAAGCTCGTAGCGCAAGCTACCGCGACCCATTTCAAAGACATTGATGGGCGCCGTCCCTCCCGGCAATTCCAGATACCGGGCAGTTGGGCCGTGAACGAACAGAATGTCTCCCGACTCGTTGACCAGTACAGCAGGCGGCGCGTGGTGGGCAAGCAACAAGTCCTGAGCGAATTGTGCCAGATCTCCGGTTTTCGTGGGGCGTGCCGCTGACGGGACACCCCGCGCAATCGGGAGAGCCAAATTGGTGGGGCTGAAGAATTGTCCAACCGGTAATGGAGTCGGCGCTCCTTCTCCCCGGCCGTAGATTTTCCAGCGCTGGTCCAGCACGCTGAAGCGGTCCCGATCCTGTCCAGCTGTTTCACTGGTCCCCAGGAACAAAAGCCCTTCTGGACGTAAGGCAAAATGAAACACCGACATGATTTCAGTTTGCAGCTCACCGGAGATGTAGATCAGCATATTCCGGCAACACAGCAGATCGAGCCGAGTAAAGGGGGGATCACCGAACGTGTTGTGAAGGGCGAAGGTGACGAGGCTCCGAATCTCTGGACGCACCTGGTAGCCATCCTCAAACTGCTCGAAGGCACGCTGCAACCGCTCTGGAGAAATGACGTACTCGATCTCGCGTGGGTAGACCCCGGAACGGGCTTTTTCGAGAGCCTCCAGATCAATGTCGGTGGCAAAGATCTGTACCCTGAAGCCCAACTCCTCCTTGAGTTCTTCCATCAGCTCGTGCAGCACGATGGCGACCGAGTAGGCTTCCTCGCCCGTCGAGCAGCCTGCCACCCATACCCGCAGGTTGTCCAGATCTCGCTTGTGACTTGGGATATAGTTGCGCAAGTGTGCTTTAAGTTTGTCAAAGGCGTCGACATCACGGAAGAAGCTCGTGACATTGATGGTGAAATCCTGAAACAGCGCTTGAACTTCTTCTGGAGCATCTTGTAAAAGTTGCACATACTGACTGATGCCTTCAATCTGATGGTTTTTCATGCGGCGGTCGATCCGCCGCACCAGCGTACTCCGCTTGTAGCGGGTGAAATCCTGTCCAGTGCTTGCCCGGATCAGACGCAAGATCTTCTGAAGTGGGACACCTGCCTGACCGTCGGCCGCTGACATGTCCTCTGGACGCAACGTCGCCTTCTGAGTGACGAGGGTATACAGCCTTGGCGCCAATTCCTCAGCAGGCAGCACTTCACTGGTGAGCTGAGTTTCGGCAGCGCTGCGGGGCATGGCCGGGTACTCTGCGGTCTGCGGATCTTGCACCATGACCAGCCCAAAATGTTCCCGGATGACCTGCACGCCGTGCGTACCGTCACTGCCCATGCCTGACAAGATGATGCCCACCGCTCGCTCGCCTTGGTCTACCGCGAGCGACTCGAAAAAATGATCAATGACCTTGCCTTTCGCCCGCTCAAGGTCATCCAAGAGCAGCACACTGTTCATCAGCGTGAGGCTGTGTCCGGGCGGAATCACGTAGACCTGGTCTGGTTGGGCTGCCATCCCGTCCTGAATTTGAATCACGGGCATGCTCGTGCAGCGTTGCAAAATGTGAGGCATCAGTCCTTGATGCTGCGGATCAAGGTGTGGAACCACGACAAAGGCCATGCCGCTCTTCGCTGGCAGACTGAGGAAAAAGCGCTCATACCCATCCAGCGCGCCCGCAGATCCCCCGATGCCGACAATACTGCTGGGCCGAGCCCCCGAAGGCGTCTGCGGCTCGGACAGGGAGGCGGGCGCTTCAGATGGAGGTTGTTCGTCTGACATAGGAGGTTCCCTGGACTATAGGCTCTAGAAAGCGGGTGTCTCCGCACGGCTGGCCCTTAGCCTACCCAAGTCTCTCACGCCCCAACCGCCCGACATCATTATTAATGCATTGGGTTATCTTGGTTCCTCAGCCCTCCAACCTTCTGTAGGCTTAGTCTCAAGTGCAACAGCATCATCGGCAGTAGGACAAGCGACCACGCCAATCCTTCCGACTCTGCACAACGACGCAACTCTTGGAAGGTCTAAGTATGAGCGATGACGCCGAACAGATCGAACGCATCCGTGCACAAGCAGAACTCGAACTTCAGGCGCGCCCGCCTCCCTCCTTACATCTCGTGTCGGAAGATCCGGCGGCGGTGCTTCAGGAACTCCACCGCGAGCGGCAGGAACTGCAGCTGCATCAGATTGAGCTGCGACTTCAGAACGATGAGCTGGGCCGGATCAATACCGAGCTTGAGGACGCGCGGCAAGAGTATCAAGAACTGTTTGACTTTGCCCCCGTGGGCTACCTCACGCTGGATCGGAATGGTGCCATTCAACGCGTCAATCTCACGCTGTGTCAGCTGCTGGGCATGGAGCGCCCCAGGCTCCTCCGTCGGCGGCTCTCCTCATTCCTGGATCCTGCTGACGTCAGTACCTTTTCTCTCTTCCTGCGGCGCGTCTGGGAGCGGCCTGGGCCTTGGACTGCCGAAGTGTGGCTGATCGGTGTTCAGGGCACGCGCTTTGCGGTTCAGCTGCGGGGCGAAGCGATTCGGGGAGCGGACGGACAGAGCCTCTTGAGCCGCTTGACGGTGACGGACATCACGCCACAGCGTCAGGCGCAAGAGGAGGTGTCGCGTCTCAATGCGTCCCTGGAAGATCAAGTCCAGCAGCGAACCCAGCATATTCAGGAACTGAACACGGAGCTTGAAACGTTTGTTTACGCCTTGACCCATGATCTGACCACGCCTTTGCGGCACATTCGCAGCTTTACAGGGCTGCTCGCGAAGCAGTTGCGGCCACTGGAAGAGCAGCAGGAACGGTACGTGCAGCACGTCGAACATTCGGTGAACCGGATGGAAGAGCAGCTCAGCGCCTTACTGACCCTGTTCCGGGTGAGTCAGGGACGCATGCGCTTTCAACCGGTTCAACTCGAACGCGTGATCCGGGAGGTTCGGCAAGACCTCGCCGCTGATTTGGATGGGCGTGACGTCCAAGTCACGGTTCATGAGTTACCCACCGTTCAGGGAGACAGCTTGGCCTTGAAACTCGTGTTTGCGAGCCTGTTAGGAAACGCACTCAAATTTACGCGGGGCCGCACCCCCGCACAGATCAGTGTCCAGGCCCGCGAAGACGAGCAGGAGTTCATCATCAGCATGCGCGACAACGGGGTGGGGTTCAATATGCGTCAGAAGAGCCGGTTGTTCACCATGTTTCAGCGGCTGCACCGTCAAGAGGAGTTTGAGGGAAGCGGCGTTGGGCTGGCGCTCGTGCAGCGGGTGATCCACCGGCATGGAGGACGCGTCTGGGCCGAAGGTACCCCTGGTGAGGGCGCAACCTTCTGGCTCAGTCTCCCCAAAGATCTCCTCAGGAAGGAGCTCAGGTGAACGGCGAAACTGCTCACTCGAACGGGCTGCCACTGGTCGTGATCGGCGGCTCAGCTGGAGCGCTGAGCGGCCTGCTGCAACTGGTGGCTGGGTTGCCCGCGCATTTCCCAGCGGCCGTGCTGGTGGTGGTGCATCTCCCACCAGATCAACCGAGTGTGTTGTCGGAACTGCTTCATCAAGCTGGACCACTCCCTGCCAAGCCCGCCGAGGACGGCGAAGAGTTACAGGGCGGACACATTTACGTTGCGCCCCCGAACCACCACCTGCTGACCCACCACAGCACCCTCAAACTCTCACGCGGACCACGTGAAAACCGCTCACGGCCAAGCATCGACGTCTTATTTCGTTCAGCGGCTTACAGCCACGGGCCACGCGTGGCAGGCGTCGTGTTGTCGGGCATGCAGGATGACGGCACCTCTGGCCTCTGGGCGGTGAAACAGTGTGGCGGGACGGCCATCGTGCAGCGTCCTGAAGAGGCCGAGTACCCAGAAATGCCACTCAGTGCACTCCGGCAGATTGAAGTGGACGAGATCTTGTCGGTTCAGGAGATCGCCGCCTGGCTCAGTTCTTGGGGAGACAGCCTCAATGCAAGTGAGAAGAAGGACAGCATGAATGAAGTGGAACGCCACCGCCTGAGTGTCGAGCTGAGTATTGCCAAGGAGGACGCTGGCTTGGAGTCGGGCATCCTCAACCATGGACCGATCTCCCCCTTTACTTGTCCGGACTGCCACGGCGTCATGGTACAGATCAAGGAAGGTCAGCTCACACGCTTCCGTTGTCACACCGGGCATGCCTTCACGTCAGGCAGCTTGATTTCTGGAGTCCGCCAGATGGTCGAGGACTCCCTGTGGTCGGCGGTACGCGCGATGGATGAGCAGGTGATGCTGTTAGAACACTTGGGAAAACAGCTGGGTGAGACTGGGCAAGAGGAAGCAGCGCAGCGCGTGCAGGCGGAAAGGCAGCAAGCTCTGCAGCACAGGCAAGTGGTACGCCGTGTCATTTTCCGGCAAGAGTCCCTGGAATAAGGAGTTCAGCAGCTAACTGCAGGAGCAGAACATTCGACAGGAGGCTGACCCATTCGCTTTTCGGGTTGAGCGGCAGGACGTCAGGCTTGTCACGTCCACTCGGACCCGTAGGCCTGTCCGTAAGGTTTTTGAGATGGTTTTGTCCAGCCCCCTGGCCAGCTTAAGGCCTCTCCGATCAGCGCAACCTTATTTGGGGCGTACGGGCTTGGACACCCTCCGCTACGACCCGACCGGGTTGACAACGCTCTGTGGACATTTCTAAGCGTCCATATGGGTTGTCGGTCTTGACGTCAGCACCACGCAGCTGTTTGGCCTGGAAATGGCTACTGACACGTTGAGCACCTGTTCACTTGACCAGCTGTGTGGTCAACGGCGGCCCACTCTGGCCTTCGCTCTGGCCTGTTGCCAACGCCGCTCCACGGCTACCGCCTTCCGTTCAAATTGCCGTGAGGCTATTTCCAAACGCCAAGCCTCAATCTGCGCGTCCCAGAGGCGAAGACGCTCGAGACGCTCTGCAAGGTCTGTTCCACTTCCCACGAAGAGAGTGTCTGACATCATTCAACCATTGCAGCATCTTGAGATGTACGATCGGTCTCCTTTCCAGAAAGGCTCAGTTCACCCACCTCTGCCAGGTTCAAGTTGACCTTTAACTAAAAACCTCGAGTGCTAGGGGGTCAAAGACCACCAAAAAACAGGGCCAAATTGTGAGCGGCAATTTTTCGGCAGACATGGGCGCGAATAGACCGGAAGGAATTGAGCTGTGGAAGCATTCAATGAAAAGATCGATCTAAACGAGAAAATACTGTTTCTATTGTCTTTCTGAGCCAACCCATCGCGCCCCACCAGGGGCGCGGTTGCTTCATGTTGCTCTTGGGTTGTGCGTAGACCCCACAGCCTTGGTACCCCCGATCACCCAGTACCAATGTGCCCTCACTCTCGGCCAATAACGTGCGGGCGAGCGGTGGATCACTTTCATTTCCAGCGGCCAGAGCAAAGCGGACAATCATTCCATGATCGTCAATCACGGCGTGCAGCTTAAAGCCGTAAAAGCGTCCTCTGACGCTGTACCCACCATGTCCGCCTCGTCCACTCCCTGCCTCGGTCATGGCTCGGGGTCGCGCATAGCGCGTCCCCTTGCAGCAGGCCAGCGGTTTGCTGTCAATCACATACACGGTTTCTTCGTCAAAATGAGGCAATCTCAGGGCGAGGTCGGCATCAATGGTTTCAAGATTGAGCTGAATTCGAAGGTACCGGGTGCGGTCTGGCAAACAGGGAAACAAGGCCCGATCCGTGGAACGTCCCTGCCCTCACCACTTCTGTGCGGACACTTCACCGAGCAGCTCCCCGACCAACGCCATGGTCATGACTTCGCTGTAACTGCCTTTCTGATTGGGCTCTTGTGGCAAGACAAACAAGCCGCTGCACGCAGCGGCTTGCACATCATCATCGACGTACACGTAAATGAGCGTGAACAAGTCTTCAACGCTATGCTGAGCCAGCGGAAGTTCGTTGGTAGCCATACCCGAGCTTCCGCCTTTTCATGTCTCGCTGCATATCCCCTAGCACTCGAGGTTAAAAAGCAATCGCTGGTTACACCAGGATTCGTGCCTCACTTGAGGAATCCCGGAGAGCAGATGCTCCTGCGTCCGCTGTTGGAAGTAGAATTCCTGCAAATGAAGGTGCCAGAGATCTTGGTGGAGAACGGTATCAGGGCAACCACTGCCGAAACCATCTTGGTATAACCAGTAGCCTGAGTCCTCGCTATTAACGGCAGAAGCCTTCCCTTTTTGCATGATCTTAGGAAGGCGACCGCCTGTGCTTCCTCACTTCGGCTATAGCGGCTCCGATTGATGCCTTCGACATCGGAATGAACACACGCGCAAGCGATCTCGCGCAGTGTGCAAGAACTGCTCCAAGAGCGCGGTACCCTGATCAGCCACGAGCGCGTGGGTACCAAGGCTGGGAACAAGGGCATAGAGGCCGTGCTAGCCGTGATCGAGACTGCCAACTTGCTCAGAACGTTGTGACGAGGCCGGGAGGGAACCCACGCTCTGGTCAACCTGGATCTAGCCAACCGGATAGCCACAACTTCGTTCTTGCGGTCACCCAATGTAAGAGCAAAGTGAGAGACTTCATGTCATCTTCATGTCGCTCACAACCTCTAGGTCTTGCTGGGGGAGCACAGAATGGAGGTTCATGTGACTGATTCCCCCACCACGCCATTGATCTTCAGCCCCCTGTCCGGTAGCACCGCACCTTTTCAGGCCCTGATCGAGTACAGTGCTGACCTGATTACCCTGTTCGACCGGGACGGCCGCATCCTGTATCAGAGCCCGTCCGTTCAGCGGCACCTAGGCTGCGAGCGCAATCCCACGGCTGAGGGGCACCATGTGGACTTCACCGCCCTCCACCTGGAAGACCGTGAACGCATTTCCCAGCAGCTGATGCGGTTGCTGCCCGGCGTCACCGTGAGCCTGTCTCCTTACCGCCTCCAGCACGCCAACGGGAGTTGGTGCTGGCTAGAAGGGACGGCCATCAACCTGCTGCACGATCCCAGCATGGGCGCCATTCTCGTGCAGGCCCGCGACGCGACTCTCCGCGTTCATGCCGATCGGCGGGCCCGCGCCCTGGAAGGTCTCAGCACCGTGCTGGCCAGCACGAACACCACGTCCGAGGTCGTGCAGGTCATCCTCCTCCAAGGCCTGGAATCCATGGGCGCCAGTGCGGGCAGCGTGATGCTGGTGAATCCAGATCGGCAGCACGTGGACGTGCTGGGAAGTGCGGGGTATCCTGCCCGTGACGAGCGCCCGTGGCGGCGCTTTCCCCTGGAGAGCCCTGTCCCCGCAGCAGATGCGATTCGGGAAGGGCGAGACCTGTTCCTGACGCGTGAGGACTGGCTGTCCCTGTATCCGCAGTGGCAACATCTTCTCACGCCGACCAGTGGGAGCCATGCGGTGCTCACCCTGCGGATGAACGGGCACGTGATGGGTGCGATCACCCTCTCGTTCGCAGAGAACGCGGCGCTGAGCGAAACACAACGCCGGTACCTGCGTACCATCGCCGCTCAGTGCGCCCTGGCACTGGAGCGCAGCGAGTTGAATGCGCGACTTCAGCAGCAGGAGCGCTTCTACCGCAAAATCACCGAATACAGTCACGACCTGGTCAGCATCATTGGGCTGGATGGAGTGACCCAGTACATCAGCCCGGCCATGATGCCCATGCTGGGCTACACGCCAGAGGAACGGGTCGGCGGCAATGCGTTCGACGGGATCCATCCGGAAGATCTCGGCCGGGTGATGCAGGTCTTCCAGGAAGCAGTCATTTCCCAAGTTCCAGTCCTGGCCACCTACCGCTTTCAGCACAAGGCGGGCCACTGGGTGTGGCTGGAATCGACCGGCGTCAACTCGACTGATGATCCGGACATTGGGGGGGTGATGATCAATACGCGCGACGTCACGGTACGGATTGAAGCCGAGAAGACCCTGCACCTGCAGCTGCGCCGCTTTCAGCACCTGGTTCATCTCACGGCGGACTTCGCTGCCCAGGACTCGTTGGAGCAGCTGATTCAGGCCGCGCTGGAACACTGCCTGGATCTCACCGCGTACGACTACGGCTTCTTCTTTCCCATTGATGGGAACAGCCCGACCAAACCGCTTCGGGCCGGACAGGTGGCCGACGAGCTCTTCGCTTGGACGACCCCGTGGGCCAGAGCCCACCGCACGGGGGCAGTTGGGCAGGCCTTGCGGCGCCAGGTAGCGTTCTTCGCTGGACCAGCTGAGCCCGTGTTCAATCCGCCCGAGGCTTTGCCCCGACGGATCTGGACTTCTCTGGCGGTGTTGCCCATCGTGACGCGGGAGGTGCTGCGCGGCTTCCTGGCGTTCGGCACGAACGACGCGGTGGACGTGGACGAGGATAGCCGGCGGCTGCTGCTGGGGGTGGGGGAGCAGACCAGCCGGGTGGTGGAGCGCAGCGTTCACTTGAACGAACTCCAGCAATCGCGCGAAGAGACCCTGCGGGCCATGGGTCTGGCGCTGGAGTACCGCGATTACGAGACCAAAGGGCACACCGACCGCGTGGTGGCTTTCACCGAGCAACTGGGCCGGGTTCTGGGGTTCTCTGGCGCTGACCTGGACGCCCTGCGCTGGGGCGCGTTCCTGCATGATACGGGGAAAGTTGCCATTCCCGACGCGATCTTGCTCAAGCCGGGCAAGCTCACACCGGAGGAGTGGGACGTGATCAAGCGGCACCCGGGGATTGGGTACGAGATGCTGGAACACATTCCCTCTCTGCCGCCGACCACCCTGGACGTGGTGCTGTACCACCAGGAGCGCTGGAATGGCAGCGGGTACCCGAAGGGTCTGGCTGGCACGGATATTCCGCTCGCGGCCCGGGTCTTTGCCGTGATTGATGTCTATGACGCCCTGACCAGTGAGCGGCCTTACAAGAAGGCATGGACACATCAGGAGGCTGCCGAGCAGCTTCGCCAGGAGGCCGGGGTCTTGCTGGATGAACGGGTGGTTCAGGCCTTCCTGCACATCGTGGATCCGGAGGGCGAACCCTTCACGCAGACCACCGAGGTTTCGCCGTGACCCGTACGGATGTAATATTCGCCCGGCAATTCAGCACTTCGATCATCGGCTCTGCTTCGCGGACACTGCTGTGCGCCCCCAGATTCTGCTTCCACCAGGGGATTTTGCGGCACCAGGTGGCCGATGTTGCGCAGACCCACCGGGGCGTGAAGGATGACCTCGCCGGCTTCGGACAGTCGAATTCGGTGCAGGTGTTCGTCAACCTCTTGGAATACAGATGACCTGGGGTGGATCTGCCCTCCTCGATCGGGCCCGCAACCTCACCCGAAGATTCGGTCGTTCTAAACGTTGTCCTTGTGGCAGGACTTGAACGTACTGGAGGCAACATGACGATCCCGTCGCTGGCTTCAGCCCCACCTGACGGCCTGATTTGGAGCCAGGCGCGACTGGAAGCCCTCTACCGCTACGGCATTCTCGATACCGACCCGGAACCACAGTTTGACCGGATCGTGCGGCTTGCCGCACGGCACTTCGGCATGCCGATGGCCTTGACCAGCCTGATTGATGCGGATCGGCAGTGGTTTAAAGCCCGCGTCGGCCTCCAGGACACCCAGACCCCTCTTGGCAATTCCATCTGTGCCGTGACCATCCAGCAGCCCGGCACCCTGGTCATTCCAGATGCGCAGCTCGATCCGCGGATTCGCCTGTACGACGCGGTCACTGGTGAGCCTCATGTCCGCTTTTACGCCGGTTCTCCTCTCATCACCCCGGACGGGCACAAGTTGGGCACCTTGTGCGTGCTCGACCGCCAGCCCCGAACCTTCACGGCTGAGGATGAAGCGGACCTAGAGGATTTTGCCGCACTGGTCATGGACGAATTCAGCCTGCGCCGCGCTGTGAACGAGCTCAGTCACCTGGCCCTCAACGACCCATTGACGGGGTTGCCCAACCGTATGCATCAGCGCCAACACTTATCGCAGGCCATGCGCCGTGCGGAGCGGGCCGGGGAGCGGGTGGTGCTTGCACTGCTGGATCTCAACGGCTTCAAGGGCGTCAACGACACCCTGGGACACGCAGCAGGGGATGCCTTACTGGTGCAGGTGGGTCAGCGCCTGCGCGACACCCTGGCGACCAGTGATCTGGTCGCGCGCCTGGGCGGGGATGAATTTACGGTGGTGTTGACCGACCTGCGTTCGCCGCGGGGTGCGGAAGTGGCGATGAAGCGGGTTCAACAGGCGTTCACTGTACCCTTTGTGGTGGCGGGTCAGTCGGTTGATGTGAACTGGAGTATTGGCATGGCGGTGTTTCCGGATGACACGGTGGAACAAGAGCAATTGTTGCGGTTGGCCGATCAGGCGATGTACACGGCGAAACGGGCGCGGGATGGCCGTCCCCACTGGAACCGCCGCCCCACTCCGGTGTAGCCCTCGTTCGTTCGCTCAGGTGCGGGCCTCATTTGATTGGGTTCCTCAGCGTCTTTTCAGCTCTGCATATCCCTTCCCTTTTGCACAGCTCTAAAACGGCCTCCTGAGAGCCAAAGCTGCGGACGTGAGGGCTCCCCAACCTTTCTCCGTGAATCAGTCGTCGGCTAACCGCCTGTGCTGGGGAGGGTAAAGAAGAACGTACTGCCTACTCCCAGAGTGCTGTCCAGCCACAGCCGCCCGCCGTGCCGCTCCACAATCTTCTTGCACACCGCCAGCCCAATCCCCGTGCCGGCATAGGTCTCCCGTCCATGCAAGCGCTGGAAAATCTCAAAAATGCGCTCGTAATATTGCGGCTCAATGCCAATGCCGTTGTCTGACACCGCAAACCGCCAGAAGCGGCCCTCTCGCTGGGCCGAGACGTGAATGTCAGGCACGCTCCCCTCACGCTGGTATTTCAGCCCATTGGACATCAGGTTTTGCAACAGTCGATCCAGTTGTTGGGCGTCCGCCAACACTACAGGTAAATCCCCCCGTTTAAGCACCGCTCCCGGCACTTCGTCCTGGAGCCGCTGGGCCACCCCATCAAACACCTGGCCCGCATCGGTGGACTGCAGGTCACGCCGTTCGGTGTGCACCCGCGAGAACGCCAGCAGATCATCCACCAGCCGTTTCATGTGCTCCCCGCCGTTCACGATCTGTTGCAGGTACAGCCGCCCCCGGTCATCCAGTGCAGAACCGTATTTGCGCTCAATTATGCCCGCGAAACTGGTCACCGTCCGGATCGGAGCCTGCAAATCGTGTGAAGCGATGTACGCGAACTGCTCGAGCTCGGCGTTACTGCGCTGCAATTCCTGATGGCTGTCGTGTAGGGCCGCCTCCGCTTGCTGACGCTGCGTGATGTCCCGAAACACCAGTACGGCCCCAGTCATTTGGCCGGCCTCATTGCGAATGGGGGTGCTGGTGTACTCCACCGGGAAGCTGGTGCCGTCTTTGCGCCAAAAGACATCGCCCTGCACCGTCTGGGTCTGGCCGGCCGTAAACGCCGCATAGATGGGGCAGGTGTCGCGGGGATACGGGCTGCCGTCTGCGCGGGTGTGGTGAATAAGAGCGTGTTGCGGCTGACCGATGAATTCGGCCGCCGCGTAGCCCAAGAGCTGCAGGGCCGCGGGATTGGCGAAGGTCGTGCAGCCCTGCAAATCCACGCCCGTCAAGCCCTCGCCCACATTGCTCAGGATCAATTCGTTGAAGCGTGACGCCTGTGCCAAGTTCTCGAGCCCTTGAGCCCGCTCCAAGGCGAGGCCCAGGCTGCGCACCACCGTTTCCATCACGGCCTTCTCGATCGGTGTCCACGGATTGGAGGCAAACACCACGAAGGCCAGAATGCCAATGATGTTGCCGTGCACCTTCACCGGCAGACTGGCGACCGTACTGACATGCTGCACCAAGGCCGCGTCGGTGTCTCCTCCCCGCTTGTACTGATCCTGATAGTACGGCTGCTGGCTTGCCCAAGGAACGGTCAGGCTCTCTGGGACATCATAGGGAAACCCGGCATCCACCACCGCCTGCAGCGCAGCGGCTTGCTGGGGTTCGGTGCCCAGCACCCCCGTCTGCACCTTGTTCCGCCAGCGCCCCTCTTCCCGCTCGTAATACAGCGCATAACCGTCCGGTAAGAGCGACATGACAACTTGCTCGGCGCGTCGAATGAGGGCATAACGATCGGTTTCCAACGCCAGATCTTGAATCAGATTCGCAAACCCTTCAAGAGCTTGGGTGCGGGCGTTCAGCAACGCATTTTGAGTTTGGAAGGCCCGGGCTTGCTCGGCCCGCTCTAAGGCCAGTTGTAAGCTCCGTCCGACGGCCCGAAAGACCGCTCGGTCGCGATCTTCCCAGCGGTCCTGCCACTTCAGGCCCAGCGCGAACATGCCGCGCAACGTCCCGCCTTGACTGAGTGGATAGATAGCCACCGTACCGTACATATCGGCCCGCTCTATCTGCTCCCGCTGGGCGTCCCACGCATCCACGAAGACCGGCTCACCGGTCTGCACCGCTGCGGCAAAGAGGGGTGTATCCAAGGGTAACCCGGAGCGCAAGTCGTGCAGCAATTCTGGCGTGGCATACAGATCCTCGCTGTGCATCTGAAGGGTCCACAGCTGGCCTTCTAGAGCGTAGTACCCACTGGAACACTCGGGAAAACGCGCTGTCAGCACGCCCACCGCTTGCTGGGCGAGCTGCAGCACGTCTGTTTCTGCCCCCGCCGCTTCGGTGTAGGCCACGAAGGCGTCTTGAGCCCGCACCTGCTCTTCGAGCTGCGCCGTGCGGAGGTGGACCTGCTGCTGCAGGTCAGCCACCAGGCGCATCCGGTTAAAGGCCAAAGCACATTGCGCCCCGAGAATCCGCAGGAAGTGCTGCTCCTCGGCGGTGAAGTGATGAGGAGCAGTAAAGTCCAAAATCAGGCTGCCCAAGGCCTGATCCTCCAGGAAAATCGGCACCACGGCCGTCGTGACCGCGGCGACCCCACCGGTACGCGCTTCCAGGTGGGGGTACACAGCGTTGAGCGCGGCCGCAGACTCAAAGTACAGCGCCTCACGGGTAACCAACACCGCTCCAGCAGGAGTTTGGTCGTCAAATGGCCCATTTTGCCAAAGACTCGGCGCTGAGGTCTCATGGCCCCAGGTGGCGGCGATCTTCAACTGGTCGCCTGCAGGGTTGATCAACAGCACCACACCGGCCACCGCACCCAAAGCCTCCAACGTTAGCGGCAAGATCATGTCAAAGACTTGCTGTGGGGTTCGGGCCCCGGCCAAGTGCTCGGTCACGTCTTGCAAGTGCTGACTCAGAGAAAGCGGCGTGGCTGCGCCGGGCGAAGAAGACATAGCAGCTAGGATACTGTGTAGGACAGCCAAATCAGGGTTGAATGAAGGGAACGAACTGTGAAAGCGCTGGGATTTGAACGTCTAAGTCAGCAGAAGAGGAAGAACCCTTCCCTTTTGCATGACTCCTGAGTGCCCGGCCCTTCAGTGTCAAATACTCGGCGCAACCTGCCTAAGATTGACTAGAGATACGGGGGAGCTCCCAACGGCTGAGCATTCTCTTTCTTTGACAAATGTGGCGAAACCATGTGCTGGTCAACGGCCAAGAGACAACTATTCTTTCGTCCTAACTGGCCGGGCTGCCCTGCACTGCACTCGTACCTTCATTGAAAGTCGATCTAAATCAAGGAAGAAGCATCAGTTTCAGCCCCTGGAATTCACGCTCCTGTGCTGGAAGGCGGGATTTCAGGCGCGACAGTAAGGTCAGGATGTCGGGTCACACACCCGCGGCCTGCCGAGGGGACGCGCCTCCCTTCTTCACACGGGGCGTCCAGGCGAGCCTCCTCCACATCCGAAAGGCGTCACGCCTCATGAAGACGCTCCCTTGCCCTTCCTCCAGATCACTCCTCCTGTCCGTTGCTCCGTTCACACCCGACTTCTCCTTCCCTGTGCCAGACTTACTACACTCTCCATGTTCACCCCTGACACGTCGTACAGGGCTTTCCCAAATATCCCTGGTGACGTCATGCCGTACGAGCCCATGTCTTCTCTTCAGCCTGATCCTTCCCTGACGGCCCGGCTCGAATTCCTTGAAGCTCAGGTACAAGCCCTCCAAGACGCTGCAGCTCAGGCCAGCACCTTGTTCCGGGACGCTCCTGAGCCAGCGTTTCTCGTGAACAACCAGGGCCGCATTGTGGAAGCCAACCTCCAAGCGGCAGCACTCCTTGGGACGACTCCGGCATTTCTTCAGGGCCGTGCTCTGGCTCCGCTGATGGCGACAACACACCAGGGCGCCCTGAAGGCCCTGTTCAGACGCGTCTTCGACGGTGGGGGTCGGCAGATGACGGAACTGCAGCTCTTGGGCCCGGACGGCATACCGATAGACCTTAGGGTGGCTGCAACGCTTTCCAGCCGGGGTGGAGAGGCCCTCTATCATCTCAGTGCCCTTGATGTGACGGCGTTCAAGGCCGCCCATCAGACGCTGTTGGATCTCGCCCAGAAGCACGAGCGTGAGATTCAACAGCAGACCCTGAGGCTCCGGCATCTGGAAGGGGAATTTCAAGAGGTCATGCTGGCGTCTGAGCGTGAACTGGGCACCCGACTCACTCGGGCACAGAATTTCCTGAACCTCTTGGAACGGCAGGAGCATCCAGACGACCGCCAGCGGTCGCTGGGTCACGTGGCCCTGGCCGTCCAGCAGACTCAGGGCCTCCTGGAATCGCTTAGGGGGTACATGCGGACCCGATCCATGCGGGCTCGCCTGCGCCCCGTGGATCTGGAACAGGTGCTCAAAGAGGTTCGCAAAGATCTCGCGCCACTCCTGAGTGAGCGGGGCATTGTGCTCTCACAGATGCCGCTCCCGACTGTTCAGGGCGACAGTCAGGTGCTCCAACTCATTCTCCACGAGTACCTGACCAACGCGCTGAAGTTCACCCGGACCCGGTCACCGGTTCGCCTCCGCATTCTCGTTCAGGAGACCGCACACGAGCACTGGATCGGTGTCGAAGACAACGGGGTCGGCTTCAATATGCGGCAGAAAGACAAGGCATTCGAGCTCTTCGGCCGGTTGCACTCGGCAGAGCACTACGAGGGGACGGGTCTGGGACTGACCGTCGTGCGGCGTCTGGGCGAGCGGTTCGGTGCCCGGGCGTGGGGTGAGGGTAGGGTGGATCACGGCGCGACCTTTTGGATCGCTTGGCCGAAAGATCCCGTCTTGGAATAAAACAGGTAAGAAGACGAGAGGGAGGCGGGGCGCGATCAACCCCCTACCCGGACGTCGCCCCCAGTTTAGAGGCCTGGTCGCTCATCCAGAAACAGGGCGTCGAGCTGGCCCATGGCCTCTTCCTGGGGAAACGCCAGGACGACCCGGCTGCCCTGTTCGGCCCAGGCCCAGCCGCCATGTCGGGCCATGATCCGCCGCACCTGCATCAGCCCACTGCCTTCCAGCACGGGCACCTGCTGATCCGTGCGGACGGTAAGATCAAAGAGGGTCGCGGCCTCTTCACCGGTCAGGCCCACCCCATCATCCTCGACCCAGACCCGCACCTCCCCGTCCACCGTCTGGCTGCTCACGGTCACGTACCGGGTACCCCGCGTTGGGCTCAGCGTGAAGGTCATGACTACGTCCAGCGCCTGACGCAGGAGGGATCGGTCACCACGCACGATGGGCAGTGGATTGAGGAACCAGGTAGGCTGCCGACCACTGGGCGGCAGCTGATCCCGCACTTCGGCAAAAAGTTCACCGAGCGGAAGCAAGTCATTGTGGAGTTGCTGAGCTTCCAGCACGGACAGTTGCCGCAAATCCTGCGCGACGGCGTTGAGTCGTGTGATTTCCTCTTGAAGAAGGACTGGATCGTAAGGCGGAAGTCCCTTCAGTGACTCTAAGGCCACGGGTGCTCCCACACCAAGCAGGTGGCTGAGCCGCTGAGCGGGCACCTCCAGATGGCGGGCGGTGCGCGTGATGAGGGTGCCCAGTTCTGCATTCAGGTCTGCCAGGCGTGCGCGCTGCCGGTCAATCTGTTGCACCTGTGCCGTCCGTTCCAGCGCGAGCCGGAAGGCGTTGCCAATGGCCTGAAAGACCGCTTTCTCGCGCGCTGACCAGACAGATCCATCTGCCCTGGCCATGCTCAGAACGCCCACTGGGTGGTTCTGGGGAAACAGCGGATACCGCGCGACTGCTCGGTAAGGCGCAAACGTCGGCAGTCCTTCGGCTTCCGGCTGCCAATCGTCAAAAAACATAGACTCACGGCGGGTCACCGGCATCATCAGACTGGCGGTGCTGGCGGGGAGACCGGCCTCCAGTTGACGCTGGATCTCGGGGGTCAGGGCGCCAGACACGGAACGGGCTTTCCAAAGCTCCCCTTCCTGCTCGAAGTACACGGCGCTGTCTACCGCCAGCACCTGTTGCAGGACATCCGCGGCGTGCTGGGCAAGGACCTGCACGTCACTGGTGCTGGCGGTCAGTTCCGTGAACTGGGCGAAGCTGTTCAGGGCTTCGCGCTCTTCTGTCAATTGGCGCACTGCTTCAGCGCGATCCAGGGCCAGATTCAGGTGCTGCACGACCGTCTCCAGGATTGCCCGGTTGGCGGGGGACCAGACTTGGAGCTCGAACTGCAACACGGAAAACAGGCCCACCGGAACGCCGCCCAGTCGCACCGGCAGCGTCGCCGTGGAGTGGATGTGCTCGACAAGTTCAGCGGGCGCATCGGTACCGGGCACATACGCGTTCTGGTATTCGGGCTGCCCCATCTTGAACGGGTAGGCCATGCCGGGCGTCTCAAACGGAAGGCCCGCCTCCATGAGCGCCTGCAACGCCGGGTGACTCGGATCACCGACCTGCGCTTTCTTGCGCCAGACCTCACCTTCCGGCTCGAAATAGGCCGTAAAGCCCCGCGGCAGCAGCGTCATGACGAGTTTCTGAGCCCGGTGGACGAGCGCAACGCGGTCGGTGTCCAGCGCCAGGTCTCGGGTGAGGTGCGAGAAGGCTTCCAGTGCGCGGGTGCGGGCCAGGAGTTCGGTATTCAGGTCGACGAGGCGGCGGGTGCGCTCGGCCACCTGGGCTTCCAGGGTCACGTTCATCGTGCGCAAGTCATGAATGTCGGTGGCTGCGCCGTAAATCTTCGTGACCTGCCCACCCTCATTCTTCAGTGGAGAAGTCTGCAGAACAAACCAGCGGTACTCACCATCACGCCGCCGGATGCGGTGTTCCTGACGCAGAGATTGACCCGACTCTACTGCCGCCTGGTAGCCGCGAGCGGAGGCTTCCCGGTCGTCCGGGTGGATGGCGTCCGTCCAGCCCCAGCCCGTGGCCTGCTCGAACGTCTGGCCGGTGTAGTCCAACCAGCGCTGGTTGTACCAAGTCGTCACACCGTCCGGTTCGCTCTCCCACAGCAGGTCGGGTACCAGATTGGCCACCGCCCGGAAGCGCGCTTCGGAGTCGCGCCGCGCGGTCTCGGCCTGAACACGCTGGGTAGCCGCCCAGGTGCGCTCGGTCACCTCCTCAATCAACGTGATTTCCCCAGGGGTCCAGTGCCGGGCGTTCGCGGAGATGGCGACGATGGCCCACAGCGGATGCTGCTCACCCTTGCGCAGGGTCGCGGCGACGAGCGCGCCCATGCCGAGTCCCCCGAGCCCGAGATTCTGCCGGTCTATCTCGGACAGGTTTTCGTCCCGCGCGACATCGCTCACCACTAGCGTCGAGTCGAACGCGACGCGAAGAGCGTCTGGAAAGTCAGACAGGCGCACCCCGCTCGGCACCGGCGGCACCCGGTCGTTGCCGACCTGGTGGGTGAAGTCACCCCGGTCATCGTCAAGGTAATACACGCCGATGAAGCAGCGATCCAGGTGTAGGTGTTGGGCCAGCAACTCTAGGGCACGGTTGGTGACGGTGTCAGCGTCGGGTTCCGCCCTCAGGGCGTCACTCAGCTCCAACAGGAACGCCTGCCTCTCGCCGCTCTCCCGGAGAGCGTCCTCGGCCTGCTTGCGCTCGGTGACATCCTCGTACAGGACGCTCAGACGATCCCCGCCGGCCGGATAGGCAAACACCTCGAACCACCGGCCCAGAGCGGCTACCGGGTACTCGATGCGCTCCGGTGTTCCCGTCTTGACGACCCGGTCGAAGATGCTGTGCCAGCCCGGTTCGAGGGAGGGAAAAACCTCGCTCGCCTTGCGTCCCCTGGCTTCGGCGGCAGGGATGCCGAACAGACGCTCGAAGGCCGGATTTAGTTCCAGGTACCGTTGGTCGACGGCTCGGCCGTCTGCATCCCGGATGAGTTCCAGCTCACAGTAGCCCTGGCCCATGGTGTCGAAGAGGAGGCGGTACTTCTCCTCTGTCGAGCGGTCCAGGGAGGACGAAGCCTTCGATTGGTCGTTGATGGCTTCATCGGGTGCCTGCGCAAGGTTCAATCCACTCAACACCTCGGTCAGCGATTGACCGAGTTCGTGTCGGGCCACCAGCTGGTCGGCGGCTCCGGTCTCCATGACCAGGCGCGGCAGTTCAGCAGAGGGGTCGTCATGGTCTGGCTTCAATACCACGACGGTCCCGCCCACACCCCGGAGTGCCTGCAGACCCACGAAACCGTCACGACCCGCGCCACCCAGAACCACAGCCAGCACGCGTGACGTGTAGACCGCGGCCAGCGACGCCAACAGCCAGTCCAGCGGACGCTCGGCAGTCACCTTCTGCTGTAGCAACGTGACCGTGCAGTGAAAGTCAGGCCTCACCTCTAGAAGGTGGTGCGCGGGGCTGACGTAGAGCTGGCCGGGCTGAAACACGGTGCCGTGCTCGGCTACCTGCACGGGCGGTGCTGTATCACGGCTCAGACGCTCCACCAAGGGGCCAGTGTCTGAAAAGGAGTGAGCGATGAGCACCGCGGGCCGTGGAGTCGGCAACTGGGCCAAGACGGGCCCCAAGGCCTCCAGATCGTCCTCCGGGTTCATGAGCAGCAGGAGGTCAACAGTCACGGGGTAGGCCAGAGCGTGGGAGCATACGTGGGATGTAGTCTAGGCATGCGCCGGCCCGCGCCGTGTGGAAGAAGCCAAGGCTGCCTTGATTCATTTCGTGAGGGAGACACGAAATCGCCAGAACCTTGTTGGGCATGCGGAATGTTCTCCGTCCGTTAAGGCGGGAACGGAGTATCCCTAAGTTGAGTTTTGCCAACCATCCGCCTGAGAGACAGCAGCCTGATACCACTGAAGCACCCGCTGTTCGGCCACCTTGCGCCTCACTCGTGGCAACTCGAACAACAGCTGGTCTTGCGCCCACTCCCAGAAATCCTGTCAGCGAACGGCAGGAGGCCAGCCGCTGCCACAACCATCTTGGTTTCAAACAGCAACTTGAACATTCATTGTTCTGCGCAAAAGTCTTCCCTCCTGCACGACCGGGCATTACTCATCGCTCTCGTCGCAGGTGTTCAATTCCGCCACCTGCAACAGAAAAGAGGGTCGCCCCAGAGTCGGAACAGCGTTTCTCACTTCCAGACTTGTCTGTCCACTCGAGATCTAAAAGTCGAAACAGGCCGCGTCAAAACACTCCGAATCTGACCCTAGTTGGAGATCAGCGACAGCTTCCCTGACACTGGGCCAACTCAAGTCTTCCCCGCCTGCTGGAAACAACCGCCTCTTGAAAGGGCGACGTCGGCGATTGGAGCAAGACCAACTCAGGCCACTTCGGACTGTGGCACAGCCCAGACCCGTTTCAAGGTGGGCGGGGCAAGGTGAAGCCGAAGGTCGCGCCCTCGCCCAAGCTTCCATGCGCAAAGACGGTGCCGCCGTGCCGGGTGATGATTCGGCGCACATTGGCCAGCCCGATTCCGGTGCCCTCGAACTCCTCCTGACGGTGCAGGCGCTGAAACACGCCGAATAGCCTGTCCGCGTATTTGGGGTCAAAGCCTACCCCGTTGTCGCGCACGAAGACCGCCCATTCTTGTGGCCGTTCTTCCGCCCAGATTTCAATCCGGGCCTCCGGGCGGGTGCGGCTGTATTTCAGGGCGTTCGCCAGCAGATTGACGATCACCTGCCGCAGCGTGATGTGGTCGGCCTCCACCAGCGGGAGGGGCCCCATCGTCCACTCCACCCGCTGATCAGGCATTTCCGGCTCCAGTTCCGACCGCGCCGCTGTGACCAAATTCTCCAGGTCCACCAGTCGAATGAGGAGGGGTTGGCGGGACGTGCGCGACAGGTCGAGCATCGCGTCAATCAGGGTGTTCATCTGAGAGGCGGCGGTGTCCACGATGCCCAAGTACCGGGTGATCTGGGCATCCGATTGCGCGTGTGGGTCAAGCTTTTTCCGGAGCAGGTCGTTAAAACTCTTGATGTGCCGCACGGGCGTGCGCAGGTCATGCGAGACGCTGTAGGCAAAGGCTTCGAGTTCCTCGTTGGCCGCTTCCAGTTTGGCGTTGCTGCGCTCGACCTCCTGGGCATGTGCCGCGAGTTGCGCCACGCCCTCGGCCCGCTCCAAGGCCAGGCCCAGACTGCGGCCCACCGCCGTGAACAGCGCCCGGTCGCGCGTCGTCCAAGTCCGGGACTGCTGCGTGCCAATGCAAAACAGGCCGATGGGTTGTCCCTGGCTGAAATAGGGGTAGAAAGCTCCTGCCCCGTACGACTCGGTCTGCGCCACCCCCTCCGTCTCTGCGTCCCAGCCCTCGGTGAAGCTCGGCCCATGGGTCTGGAGGGCGGCCATCAGACTGGGGGTCTCCAGCGGCAACCCGGCGCGCAGGACGGCGGCGACCTCGGGTGGGATCTCTTCAGACATCACCCTGGGTTTCCACAGCGCGCCGGCCAATTCGTAATAGATCACGCCTAGCTCGGGCTGGGCCGCTTGCATCGCCTGGATGGCCCGGAGGGCCAGAACATTCAGGTCTGTCTCCACCCCAACGGCCTCGGTCAGGGCCACGAAGGCGTCGAGCGCGGCCCGGCCCTCGAGTTGCCGCGCCTGCTCCGCCCGGTCAAGCGCGCCGCCCAAGCCGCGCCAGAGGGCCGTGAGCACCACCCGGTGTTGAGACGTCCAGCGGGGTTCGTCGTGCAACCCCGCCACCAACATGCCCACGGGTTGCCCCTGGCGAAAGTAGGGTGCAAACGCGCCCGCACTAAAGGTTTCCGTATGCGGAATCCGCTGCACTTCACCGTCCCAGTGGTCAATGAAGACGGGCACTTCTGTTTGAACGGCTTGCAGGTAGGCGGGGGTGTCCAAGGGCAGCCCCGCGACCAACACACGTCTGAGGTCGTCTGGCACCTGGTCCAACCAGGCGGGCACCCACCGCTCTTCTTCCAGCACGTAATACGACAGGGCCAGGTCGGGGAAGCTGGCCCGCAGTACCTCTCTGGCCCGCTGGGTCAGGGTCTCCAAGTCGGTGTTCAGGCCTACGGCTTCAGTGAAGGCCGCAAAGGCGCTGAGGGCTTCGGCTTGTTGCTGCAGTTGGGTGCTTAAGGTCAGCCGGTCAAGCGCCAAGGCGGACTGGGCCGCGAGGATGCGCAGGAACCGGCGTTCTTCGGGGGTGAACTCATGCGGTTCACTGAACACCAGCACGATCACACCCAGGGTCTGGTCAATCAGTAGCACAGGCACCACCGCCGTGGCCACCACGGTCACGCCGATCGGCGGGGTTATGAGCTGGGGGTAGGCGGCCAAGAGCGCCTCTTGATGCTCGAAGTACAGGGCCGCCCGCTGCTCCAGACAATCTTGGATGGGCGAGAAGACCTCGAAGGTGCCGTCTTGCCAGAGGGTCTGTTCGCCTTCGGCATACCCCTGCATGGCCGCCACGTGCAGCCCGTGGCCGTCCTGCTGGAGCAGCACGACCCCTGCAATTGCACCTAAGGCCTCGAGAGCTGGGTGCAGCACGATGTGGAAGACGGCAACGGGGGTCGCCGCTGCCGCGAGTGATTCCGTCACGCTTTGGAGCCGTTCACTGAGCGAATCGCCTGGGGCGGGGCGAGCGGGATCAGACATAAGGCACCATACCGTGACGCCATGACTGCCCCACCGTTTATGAGGGTTGGGCAGCCATTCAGGGAGGGCCGTAGAGCTTTGGCCCCCTAGGGACGGGAGTCCACCGGACGTGAGCCGGAGCGCAAGGTTTGCCGTGGCTAGGGCCAAGGCAGCTTCATGGATCTGGGAGAGCGGGGTTCGCCCAAGGAAACAGAATGCGGGGTTCAGACTTTTGGCCCTGTCCAGAGTCTTGAGGAGATTCTATGAAGCTCAAAACTGCTGTGCTGCTGTGCACCTTGACCCTGGCTACGCCCGCGTTCGCGCAAGACGCTACGGACGCCACCGCCACGGATACGCCCACGACCACCAACACCACCAATAACAACGATGACGGATTTGACTGGGGCTGGCTGGGCCTCTTGGGCTTGGCGGGCCTGGCGGGTTTACGGCGACAACCGGAGCGCGTCGTTACCTCAAATACCACCCAACGCTGATCCTCAGCGCCCTGAAGCCCGGCCTATGTTCGAGGTCGGGCTTGTTGCTGCCGCTTGATCCTCTCAGCTGCTTGAACACCCGGCGCATCTCAACGAAGAAAGGCGACCCCGGAGGATCGCCTTTGATTTCTCTAATATAGCGCGGTATGCAGGGGATGTCAAACTATGCACGTGGATGGTCGTGGCTTCTGAGGAATGATTGCCGTTCAATGGATCATGAACGGCCTGACGTGTCCAGCGTGCGAGGGCGTCTATATCGTCAAAAACAGTCACGCCCATACGGGAAAACAACGGTATCTGGGCCGCGTGCGCCGACATTAGTTCACCCTGAATCACACCTGAAGTGCGGTTTCGCCTGGAACTGTGACCTTGGTTGACCATTTGCTGTCCGAACGCTTGTCCCACCGAGGCATTTGCCGCGTCATCGGGATCAGTCGCAGCCGGTTCCGCCGCCATCTCCAGTCCCTGATCCAGACCGTGCCACACACCATTGAGTTTGAATCACCTGTCGCAAAAAAGTGTAAGCACTCCAGCACCAGCCCCGCTGGTGCTGGAGTGCGATGAGCTATGCACCTGTGTGGCGCAGCAGACAACGAACATCTGGACTTGGCTCGCCATGAACCGTGCCACCCGCCAGATCGTCGGCTGTTTCATCGGAAACCGAGCTGCCGCTGGAGCCTCCCTGCTGTGGCAGAGCCTCCCCACCCCGTATCTCGATGCCGTGTGTCATACCGACGGCCTCAGTGCCGACAAAGGCGTTGTTTTTGGTGCGCTGCACGTCATCGGCAGGACACAACAGATCGAACGGTTCAACGCCACCCTGCGGCTCCGTATCGCTCATTTGGTTCGCAAGAGCTTGTCCTTCAGCCGCAAACCAGAGCCTCTCGAACGCCTCGTCTGGATGTTCATTCATCGCGACAACGCCTCATGACGTTGAAGCCACGACCCAGGCTAGCGGTGGCGGGAGGGGGTGAGCTCGGTCACGGCGAGTCAGCCTGCCCCAGCCCGCTTAAGGCAACACCCTTCTCCTGACTGCTGACGGCAACCTCCTTGACCGTTATCCCCAGCAATTCGCGCAACTTCTGGGTGTCCTGGTGAAACTGGCGAATCCCTTCGTTCAGCTTTTCGCCGGCCATCGGGTTTTCTGCGAGGCTCCAACGGTAGTCCGCTTCGGTGATTTCGGGTTCGGTACGCTGGCCTTCGCTGGGCTGCAACTGGCGCTCCAGCACGCCTTCATCGGCAGCCAGTTCGCCCAACAGTTGCGGGCTGACGGTCAGGCGGTCACAGCCGGCCAGGGCTTCCACCTGAGCCACGCTGCGGAACGACGCGCCCATGACCACCGTCGCGTACCCCTGCTCCTTGAAGTGGCTGTAAATCTTGCGAACCGACTGCACGCCAGGGTCTTCATCAATAGGGTAATCCTGGATTCCGGTAGACTTTTTATACCAATCGGTGATGCGGCCCACGAAGGGTGAAATCAGGAAGACGCCGGCCTGAGCGCAGGCCACGGCCTGCTCCAGCCCAAAAATTAGGGTCAGGTTGCAGCGAATGCCTTCCTTTTCCAAGATCTGGGCGGCCTGAATGCCTTCCCAGGTGGCCGCCAGCTTGATCAGGATGCGGTCGCGGCCGACACCCTGGCCTTCATACAGCGCGATCAGGCGGCGGGCACGGCTCAGCATGGCGTCTGTATTGAACGACAGGCGGGCGTCTACCTCGGTACTGACGTCGCCGGGCACAATGCGGGTCAGCTCAGTGCCGATTCGCACGGTCAGCTTGTCAATGATGTCATCCAGACTCTCTTTTCCGGCGAGCCAGCGCCGCGCTTCAGCCAGCAGGCTCTCGTAGCCCACCAACTGGGCCGCCTTCAAAATGAGAGAGGGATTGGTGGTGCAGTCGCGGGGTTGATACAGCTTGATGGCCTCGATATCGCCTGTATCAGCCACAACAATAGACATGCCTTTCAGTTGGTCAAGCTTGTTCATAGAATCCGTCCTTGAAAAGGTGGCAATGTCCAAACAGAGTGAAGGCTTAACTTGTTGGCGTACGCTCTTTTCCATCCAGCAGCGTAAGACCTGCTACATGAACGCAGATCCGGTTTGAGCGCGGTCAAATTAATCCAGGTTCAGGTAAATCCTGTTGATCTCGGCTGAAGTTGACAACGGGAGACGGAGGGTTCTGACAAGTGAATCAGCGGCCGTCTGAAGTCCAGACGGCCACTTCAACTGTGTTTTGCCATGCCAAGTGGGCACGACGCTGGTTCAATCTTCGGAGCACAATGGTGCGGGGGTTCTTGAAGCCGAGTTGACTCCGCTCCTGTGGTCTGGTGGCCCAATAGGATTGTTCAATGAACTTATTACAATGAGCGGTTGGGGTGACTTGAATCTGCTCCACGCCCCGTGAGTGTAAGGCCGCCGTGAACGCACCGCACTCGCCAACGAGAATCTGGAAGCCTTCGCTTACAGCGTGTCACATGACCTGCACACCCGTGTGGCATCACATCGCGGGTTTCATTTCAACAGACTGTTGCATAGCACGCTGGGAGCGAACGTGGACTCCAAAGCGGCACGCTATTTGCAGGTGGTGGATGAAGCAGCCATCCGGATGAATACCTTGGTTGATGCGATGCTCGATCTGGCCCGCGTGTGGCGTCATCCTTTGCTGTTGGGCGTAGTGGATCTGGGGATCCTGGTCACGTCCGTGCGGGCGGAGCTTGAGCCGCTGAGTCTGACCGTCTAATGTTGCGCTGCTTGCTTCACCACATCGTCTTCACTCAGCTCAATTCCATGTTTCTGTGCAGCAGCCACGATCTGCCGGGCCGCCCGCTGTTTGGCCGCCGCATTCTCAAAATGGGTCTGCGAAAAACGGGCCGCCGCATTCTTCACGTGCGCCTCGTCATGAATCGGCAGATGACGTTCCCCTTGTTGATCGACGTAAGCGAAGTCGCGGTTGCCTAGCTCGTTACGTTTCTCGTCATTCAGTTCGGCCATGGCTCGTCTCCACACCGACTCTCAGGCTTATGAGCTGTCCGTCGTGTCGTTGTCTGCGTCTTTGTTCCGCGCCTCACCGTCATTCATTCCCAACGCATGCGTAAAAACCTGTCCGAGGCTGGGGGCCTCGCCCGTCTCCTGCTGCTCACTCGCCGGAGAGGGATGGAGCAGTCCACTCAGTAAGCCGCCCTGTTCCTGGGCCGGCTGCACGGGGGTATCCTCCACCTCTTCCACGGAACGCCCGAGCGGGCTCGTGTCTTTGGAGTTCTGAGTCATAGCTGATGGTGTCAGGTCTGCCGTTTCCTTCCATTAGGAAACCATTCCACTTTCTTGAGGCAGCGCTCAACCATGAGCCCACTCAATCCAGGTCAAGTCAAACCATGCAATTCGACTGCGACGGTGATTGAGGCCATGCCGTCCGACAGTAATTCGATGGGTAGAGAGCGGGTTCCCCAGTGCATTGGAACACCGAAGCACGCGAGCGAAGCGCTTGTGGAGGGGTCTCCGGCGTTGGGCTGAACTCGGTATGAGGATACGGAGCTCGCTCAACATCACCTCGGTCTTTTTGCCCCTGTGGATCCTGTAGAAGTGGGCTGTGCCGAGCAGGGCAAGGTTAAGTCGAAACTTCACCCTACCTTCTCCTGGATGGAGAGGGGAAGCGCCTCGCTTGCAAGCGGCTCCCCAGCCACTGCACCAAGGACACTTGTGGCCGTTGAAAGTCATTTGAGACAGCGACGAAGCGCTTTGTTTCCCTCTGGGGCACTGCTCTAGGATGAATCCCCGTCGTCGCTGCGGCACTTAAAGTCAGGAGACCCGGTTCAGGCTGAATTCTTGGATGAGAACCAGCTAATCGCTTCTCAGGCAATGGGTAAAGTCTTCGTGTTGCTTCCTTCTTTCCTGCCCGTGTCTGGCAACCCCTAGGGTAAACGACACCAGCCTTCAGGCCGTCACCAGTGGCCCGCTCCTCACCTGGAAGGCGAAGGAACCCTATGCGACGTTTCCCACTGCATCACGCTGCTCTGCTCTCTCTCTCCCTCTTGGCCACGTCTGCGCTTGCCGGAGGCAGCGAGGGCGCGGCCATGCAAGACGGCTTCCTCGACGTCAATGGGGCCCGCATCCACTACGTCAGTGTTGGAACCGGCACACCGATGCTGCTGCTGCACGGCTACCCGCTCTCCGGCGAATTGTTCGCTCGCAACCGGGCTCCCCTCGCCGCTGCGGGCTACCGGGTCATCACCATTGATCACCGGGGGTATGGCCAGAGCACCGCGCCCGCTGAAAACCCCGGCAGCCTGGAAACCTACGCCCAGGACGCCCTCGCGGTTATGGATCAACTCAACCTTTCCAAAGCCATCATCGGCGGCATGTCGATGGGTGGCCCCATCGCCTTTGAGATGTACCGCACCGCCCCACAACGCTTCCTGGGGCTGATCTTGATCGACACCATCGCCAACCCGGCCGGCATCGTGGAGCAAAATATCTGGAAGGGCATGGCCCAAAAAGCCGTGACCTTCGGCCCGCAGTCGTTGGCCCCCGAGCTGCTCAAGGACATGCTGACCGGCCAGACGCGGGCGGAGCGACCCGCAGACGCCGCTCTCCTGACGAACATCGTGAAGCAGGCCAGCGTCGCGGCGGACGTGGCCGGAGCCAATGTACTGGCCACCCGCCCAGACTCGCTGACGACCCTCAAGACCATCACCGTACCGACCCTGATCCTGGAGGGCCGGGAAGACACCGTGTATCCACCGGAGTTCAGCCTCAAAATGCAGCAGAACGTGCCAGGGAGCACGCTGGTGATCATCCCGGGGGCGGCACACGCGGCCATCTTTGAGAAGGCAAGTGCCGCGAACACCGCCATTATCAACTGGGCGAGGAACAGCGGGCTTCGCTAGAGCAGGAAGACTGGACGACTGGAGAGTCGCGAGCGACGCCGAGTTGCTGTGCGCGCTGGCGCAATCGAATGAAGCCGCTCTGCGTGAACTGCACTGCCGCTATGCGCCACGGCTCTACACCTTGGCGTTCCAGATCCAGCACCCTCAGCCGGAACGGGGCGTGCAAGACGCCTGCTTGTTGGTGGCGAGGCACGCGGACTGTCATGCCCGCACAGCACTGGAAGCTCGGCTCTGGATCCTGGCCCTGGCGCACCAGAGCTTGCGGGCGACGGCTCAGTGAGGCGGAATCCAGGTTGGCCCAGCGAAGAGCAGGGTAACAAGGACGGAGAACCGTGACGCACCATGCAGCAACCTCGCAACCTGTTATCCACTGCATTGAATGAGGAACATGCGTTTGGGAGAAGGTCAAATCGGTGCCGGTGCATAGTATTGACGTCAAACGGATTCGACGCTCTGTTGAAGAAATCAAGGTGGCCTCTCCGGGCTGCCTTTCTTCGTTTGCCTAACGGGGCCTAACTTGTCAAAGGGCCGGTTCGTCCAACTCGCTCAAAATTGCACTCCAGAGCCGTGTAGCAGAGGACGTTGACGCACCGGGTTAAGAGTCCGACAACCACGCCCCCAGCACGTCCTTCATCTCACGAAGATGTTCAGAGGAATTCAGTGCAGATTCTCGCTGGCCTGTGCGAGCTGATTCAGCGTTCCAAGTTGGTCGTACCGGTGACAGGCTTGAACTGCGTCGACTTGCGCGTAGCTCAACACCTCATCGCCCCGAAGTGGCACAGGCAGCAGCTCCAACAGCACCAAGAGTCGGGCACTGAGTTTGAAGGCCACCTTCAAGAGCACGGGATCCAGAGACGCGGTCAGACGACTGATCCAGACCACTTGCGCCACCTCGCTTAACGCGGCCTGAACCACTTCACAAGGGGGGGCAGTTCGGGCTCGCTTGCCCTCGGGGAAGAAAGCGTCCAAGTCCTGCTGAAGGCGCTCGAGCTGCGCTGATTGGGTGCTGAGAGCCTGTTGAAATTCTGGCGTTCTGACCACCTTCCGCATCACAATCAAAACCATTTGCAGGAACGGAGCGTGGTAGGGAGGTCACACGCGGCGGGCGGCTCCGGGACAGGTAAAGAGGGAGGGTCATGGGGAGACGTCCTTAAGGTGAGTTCAGACGGGATGGAATTGCCCCGTCCGAACAGCATCCTCGGTGCGGTCTGCTGCTGCTTCAACTCCACACCAAGACCAGTTTGTCTGAATTGATGGTCTTCAGAGAATTTGATCAAGACTGCTTCATACAAAGGTGATGGTCTTTTGCACTTAGCGCGAAGTCCACCTGCAGCGACGCCAAGTTCGTTGTTCTACGGAATGAGCCGTGTTGCAACGCGGCTCCCATGGCCACCCAGCCGCCCTGATGGCCTGACACAATTTATGAGAAAGCGTCCCCGGTAGGGGACACTTTCTGTTTGTGAAGACCGAAAATGCCACCGGGGACGCCCCCCGACTGTACCAAGCGATCCTGCCCCACCTCCACCCCGCCCTGTGGAACGACGTCCGCAACGCCCGTACGCTGGCCTGGATGGTCAGCGGCTTGGTGCTGTCCCAGAGCGTTTCCATTCCCTCCTGGCTGCCGCACATCCACTCCCAGGCCACGGTCGCCCAGAGCACCGAACGTCGCTGCCGACGGTGGCTGGAGAATCCAGCCATCGCCCCTGGCAGTGTATGGCCCCTGATTACCCGAGCCTTGCGGGATTGGGGCCCGCATTCCCTGACGCTGGCGCTGGACACCAGCATCCTGTTCGGACGCTTCTGTCTGATCCGGGTGGCCGTCCTCTACCGGGGACGCGCGGTACCGCTCGTCTCCCGCGTCCTAGAGCATGCCAGTGCTCAGGTCGGCACCGAACAACTCCTGCCTGTCCTCGCCGAGGTCAAAGGCCTGCTGGATTTTCTTGGCTGCACGATGTTCGACTCCTGGCGGATCGGGGTTTTTGCGACACGGCCTTGATGGGCTGGCTCCGCGTCTGCGGATGGCACTTCCGCATCCGCATCAAATCGAGCCTGATTCTGGCCGCTCCAGACGGGCAACGGGTCTGCACCATCGGGGAAATCAAACTCGCAGCGCGCGAAACGCGCTGCTTCCACAACGTCACGATCACCGGACACCGATTTGGGCCGGTGCATGTGGCTCTGGGCCGTCCCACGGACGGCCCAGAGCAGTGGCAGGTGGTGAGCGATGAACCCACCAGTCGTGCAACGTTTGCTGAGTACGGCGAGCGCTTCCAAATAGAGGAAGGATTCTTGGATGATAAGAGTGGCCTCTTCGGTCTGGAGGACTCCAAACTGCGTGATGCCGCCAGCCTCGAACGCCTGATCCTGGTGATCTCTGTGGCCACGCTCCTGCTCGTCTCCGAAGGACTCCAGCTCGTGCAGCAGGGTGTGCGCAGAACCATTGATCCCCATTGGAACCGCGCCCTGAGCTATTTGAAACTTGGTTTACGCGGCGTCCACTTCGCGCTGAGCCGGGGGCAGGCAGTACTCAACCGCCTGACGCTCCAAGGAGGCGCCGATCCGGCGCCTCCCGGACGTCGCAAGAAATCGCATGTCAGTTCTGTGGACGCTTTAGAAGGCGGCTGGGTGCTCAGATTTCGCTCTCCCTCATAAATTGTGTCAGGCCGTCAGCCCAGCCGCCACAAACTGACGTCATACCGTAGGGAAGCCTGACTTCCACGATCTTCCGAAAGTCCGGTTGATGCCGCCTGAATTTGATTGCTGCTCAGAGGCCGCTGGCCGCTGCTGCCGTGCGTGATATTGCCATTGATCTCCTCACCAGAGGACACGCTTCCCTGAAGCCAACTGCTGGACTTGAACCAGCCGGACACCCACTGTCGTTCGCTCGCACGCCCGTTTTTGTGAAGGTGAACGCCCCCCTTCTCGTGTGGAACGGGCCGCAGTCTGCGCTTTCAAGGGTACAAGTCCACCTGAAGACGATGGCCAGCAGTTCAGGCAACTGCAGCCCCCAGTGAATAACACCTTAATACGTCATGAAGCTCTGACGATGGTTGTGTTGCCTTGATGAGTACCGTCCCTCTGCCGTGCCTCAGAACCTGGTCTGTCTCCGTGAGAGCGGCAAGATTCGGTTCGTCCCAGGGCAGGTCTCCTGACGCTCGTTGCGCTTCAGTGCCACCAGATGTGGTAACTGGGGAGGATTGCCAGACGCCGCTCAACTCTCCAGTTCGCGCAGGATGCGGGCCGTCAGCTCGACGTGCTCGGTGAACTGGTTGAGGGCCAGTGTGGCCAAGTGCCGCCCCTGCTGCTCGGGGAAGGTGGGCTCATTCGGCGTGGTATTGACCAGGTAAGCGGTCGCCAAGTCACGCAGAAAGACGTGGTTCTCGTACTGCGCCCTCATGTAGGCCCGGTCAAAGTCCAGTCCTGCCGCAGCCGTCTGAATCTGTGTCAGGGTGGCCCGCGCTTTGGCGTCTAGGGGCGGCACTGGGGTCTTGAGTTCCCTGAGCACGGTGGTCACGGCGATGGCCTCGCGCAGCTCGAAACGGGCGAACTCGCGGGCGTTTGCCTGGGTGGCCCGCTCCACGGCCAGCTGACTGACTGTCCTCGAGAGGGTGGCTGGTCCGATCACGCCCAGGCGGAAGTCTTTTTCCGTCATTCCAGCTTTCATCGCCATCCCGGCGCCTCCAGCTCTTGCGGGAGTGCCGACACTCAGCAGGCCCAGGCCAGCGGCGGTCAGGCGGCCCAGAACGGTACGGCGATCAGTGGTCTCGACAACAGATTCGGAGTTGGTCATGGTGTCCTTTGAAGCGTGTCCCGCAGATACAGGACGACGTGCGAGAGTGAGGACACAGCCTCGGCGGACGGCCGGATGACGAAGCATGGCGCACAGGCTAAGCGATCAGGCTGGTTTCAAAATTACTTTGGTCCAGCCGTCCTCTCGGTTGTCGAAGTGCTTGTAGGCGTCCGGTGCCTCGTGCAGGTGCAGGTGGTGCGAGACGATCCACGACGGCGTGGCGCGGCCCAGATGGATCAGGTCGCGCAGTTCGCGGTTGTAGCGCTTCACGCTGGCCTGCCCAGACCCCATCCGCAAACCTTTCTGGAAATACAGGCCCATATCGAAGGCGATCTGCCCCTCGCCGGCCATCTTGTTGGCGGGTTTGGGGTCTTTCGGCGCGAACACGCCCACTACCCCGATGGCCCCGGTGGGCCGTACGCTCTGCACCAACTTGTTCATGGTGTCGTTGGGCACTTCATGGCCCGCTGGGTCATGGCACTGGAAGCCGACGCACTCGCAGCCCTTGTCGGCACCCACACCCTTGGTATGTTGCATGACCATTTCCACCGGATCGTCTTTGCTGTCGTCAATGGCGATCGCCCCGATCTTCTCGGCCAGGCGCAGCCGGTCCTTGTGGCGGTCCACGATCATCACTTGTTTGGCCCCCTGAATCATGGCCGAGTACGCGGCCATCAGGCCCACCGGACCCGCACCGTAGATCACTACCGACTCGCCGGGCATCAATTCCGCAAGCCTGGTGGCGTGCCAGCCGGTCGGGAAGATATCGGACAGCATCACGTAATCGTCTTCCTTCTCCTGGGCGTCTTCTGGCAGGATCAAGCAGTTGAAGTCCGCAAAAGGCACACGCAGATACTCAGCCTGTCCGCCCGAGAACGGTCCGGCGTCGGCGTAGCCGTAGGCCCCGCCTGCCTGACCCGGCACCACGGTCAGGCAGGCGCCGGTATAGCCCTTCTCGCAATTCCGACAAAAACCGCAGGCAACATTGAACGGTACACACACCCGGTCGCCCATCTTCACACGCACCAGGGCGTTGCCTACCTCGACCACCTCACCCAGATTCTCGTGGCCGATGATGCGGCCCTTTTCTAGGCTGGTGCGGCCCTCGTACATGTGCAGGTCGCTGCCGCAGATGTTGGTGCTGGTGATGCGGATCAGGGCGTCGGTGGGGCGCTCAATCTTGGGATCCGGCATGTCTACTACCTGAACGTCACGTGGACCGTTGTAGACGACTGCTTTCATACTTGCCTCCTCGGGCTGGCAGCCGTGGAACCCTGCGTCTGCTCCTTGCTGCCTTGTCCCGGTGCCTGACAGTAGTTCACTCTGCCTGGCTTGCCCGGACACACCGATTCAGTGAAGTTAAAACCATCAGCCCTTCACGGGCCGTTGGGCGAGCATGAAGGCGGATCCAGCCAGGCCTCACTTCGCTGGCTTTTCTAGATCATTCCTGTGCGTTCAGGGTTTTGTCGCCTTAACTTCAATGCCAGTAAGTTAAGAGGGTAGCGTAGCACTGGCACGCACTTTTCTTGGGTAGCGGGTCATCTTGATTTTGACAGCCCGTGGGTACGAGCGAGGTCGTTTCGCCGGGAGCACCAGCAATGCGATGTCACCGGCAAGTTGCTCCAGATACTGCGGCAGACGACCAGCGGCCACCACCCACGCGCTGAGCCACAACGTCCGGATCAGCAGCAGGCTGGTTCGGTACGAAATTCGTAAGGGACTGACCTCCAGGAGCCCCGCCACTCGGGCCATTTCTAGGCGCACCAGGTTGTACACCACGGCCAACGCGAACAGTTCCTGCTGAATTCGGTCTGGGGTTTGAGAGCGCAATGCCTCCAAGCGTTCCAGGGTATGCGTGTGCAGTTCATCAAACCCCGTTTCGAGTTCCCAGCGCTGATGGTAGAGCTCAATGATCTCGGTCGCTGAGTAACGCTCGGCGTCCAGCATGGACGTCAGCAGCCACTGTGGTTTGAAGCCTGGGAGTTGATAGCAGATGACACGGATCTGCATGCTGCGGGGCAGCGTGGGGTCAGACCTGCGTGCAGGTCTGCGAAAGGGAACTTCAGCGATGACCTCATTCGGCCCTAAGACCTCCAGCACCGTCCACACCAGGTTGCTCCTGGCCCGGACAAGCCAGTGGCGCTCCTCCCCTCGCTTCTGGTGGCGGTAAAACCGCCCGTAGTCCATCAGCCCCCGGTCGACCATCAGCACACAGTGATCGGGAAGGTGCTCATCAAAGCTGCTGGAGAGCGAGGAGTCGCTCTCCGTATACGCGCCGACCTTCAGATCAAGCAGGAAGTGCGACCCAAGCGCCATCAGGCCAACAATTCGGGCTTGCGGATACGCACTTTCACGGTGTCCACCACTGGGAGGCAGACTGAAGTGCGCCCGGTTCTTATCGCTGTCCGGAACACGGAGGGTCATGCCGTCAATACCCAGTACCGCCAAACCACGCCAACGGTGGGTGTCAAGCTGCTCAGGTCCATGACGGGTCACAACGGCATCGAACAAGTGTTTGAGAGGGGCCGTACCCAGTCGGTCTCGCGCCTGCACCAGGGCCGCCGAACTGATGATGGTCTTCCCATTGAGATCAGGGAGAGCCAGATGCAGATGGTCACACACCGCCTGAATCGATCGGTCGCGCAGGAGCGCCATACCAAGCATCAGCCAGACGGCCCGTTCTGCAGGAAGCTTCCTGCGACGAACCGAAGCGGTTCCCGTCGCTTCAAGGGCTTGCGTCACCAACGCAGCGTCGAGGCTCGTGGCGAAGGTGCTGAGGTGATTAAGTGGCTGATCGCGGGCCGTGGTGAGCAGTGCGGTGCCAAGATTCATCCTTCATCTTGACACCTTCGACATGGCCCCTAAACCCCTTAACTTACTGGCATTGGCCTTAGGTCAACTGACATCTTTGTGTGTTGAGCCGAGCCGTGGGAAGCTTGGTTCGTCACTCCCACTCGAGCCGACAAGCCTGCTGACAGCTTTGACTTCCCAAGGTCGGGTTGCAAATTCTGGCCGGCTCGAGGCCCTTTCGATCAGGCGCAACAGGAGCTGAGGCCAAGAAGCCTGCACACAACATCTCGCCGAGCGAACCAGGCTGTGATGACCTTTCCCTTTTGAGGAGGTTTTTATAGTGGTACTCGGCATTGACGTGGGGAAGAGCGAACTGTACGCCTGTCTCCTGCGACCCGAACAGAAACCAGTCCGGCAGGTGGTGGCCAATACCCCCAAAGGCCACGCCTGTCTACAGGCGTGATTAGAAACGCAGGGCGTCATGTCCCAAGAGACCTGTGTGGTTGGGGTCACTTCAAGATCTGTGTGCCCGACTCCGCTGACGCCCAGATGGGGCCAGCCTTTAAAGCAAGGCACACGGAAGGATGCATCCGCTGGGGTCATCCGGCAGGTACTGGATTGAACACCAGAGGCCACAACTAAAAACCATAAGGAGGAGAGACGTTCACGTTGTCCTCAGTCACCCGGAAGAAGCGGAAGACACGGAAAGGAAAGAGCAAAACTGCGTTCAGAATGACGAACATCAAGGATACGACGGTGCCCGGCTGACGCTCCTGTGCCCGAAAGGTTGCCAGGCCGTCCCCTAGGACAACACTCAAGGTGTCCCACTGGGAGTGCACTTCATCCAGTTGGGCCAGCCACTCCTGCTCCCGCATCTCCTGCCACTGGGGTAAGCGCCGTGCCAGGAGACGAATCCACCGTTGGGCTTAATGACAGTGCTCTGCCTCTTGCTGTGAGCGTCAGCACGGTAAAACTGCAGGTGCAGGAGTTGCTGACCAAGGTGCAGGCTGCCGTCCAGGCGCGGCGTGAGTTCCGGTCAGAGTGGGTTGTTCTGGCGATCAGCTGAACAGGCTCAGCCTGGTTCGTTGACCTGCAGGAGGACGGCGTCTGCTCGTCGGTACAGACCACTGAGGTGTTTGCGGTCGCCCGTCCGGAGCCTGAACAGGGCAGCGAGGGGTTGACCGTCCGCGGGTTGCAGACGTTCAAGCTTGAGGCCTTCGATGGTGGCGAGGTCTGGAGGGTGGGTTTGGTGGGAGGTGGGGATGTTCCCTTTGGGCATGAAGGAACTTTTTCGCTGGCTCCAGCGCGGGCTCAGGCGGGCACACCGTCTCCCTCAGGTAACAGGAGGCCGAACGGAGGCTGGGGAGAGGGGGGCTGGCAATGGGTTACATTCTATGGTTACTCCTGAATATTAGAATGCCTAGCTAAGGGCCTACAGGTCGCCTTGGTGTCACCAAGTACCAAAATAGACACTGCTTCGGGTACTTGAACGGATAGTTCCTGGCCAATGAAGTTGGAACCCGCTCAAGCACCCCAGCTTAATCAACTGCTCTGCAAGCCCCAGGCCACTTTTACAGCGGCCTCACAGCGCCCCTGACTCCTCTTTGGCTGGCCCGTGCTGAATGGGAAACAAGGACTGGGCCGAGAGCAGGTCTGTCACTGGCTGAGCTGCCCGCTGCGGCACGGCACTGGCCTCCGGGGAAGGAAGAGGCGTTGCCAGTTCTTGAGGGGGCAACTGTTTGACCCGCGACCGCCCCCGCGCAGGCACCTCATCCTCGACATCCGCCTGGAACTGCACCACCCCCACTCGCCTGATCCCCCACGTCTTGCCCTGAATACTCATCCGCTCCTGCAACGCCAAGTGAGCCGCCCCCCGAGCGGCGTAGGTTTCCACCCCCGGCACCAAGCGTTGAATGTGCTGGGTCAACTCCAACACTTGACTGACCTCCACCCGCGTTACCCCGTGAGTGGGGTTCACGATCTCGAACACAATCCGGTCGGCTGCTTGCTGCTTTCGTTTCATCATTGAGCCACCTCCACAGTGGTGCCTTCAGAGTGAGGCGGCTGGGGGTGACGCGGGTCAAGTCCCCTCTCAACACCCCCAGGGGAGACCCCTTCCTGCAAGTCCGACAGGAGAGCCATCCGGGGGGTTCGGTAGGGCACATACGGCTGGTAGGGCCACACTGGGTAAGGCCGCTGAGGGTGGGTGGACTGCCAGAGCCGGGTGCTCTGTCGAGCTAGGGCAATCACATCGCGACGCACCCCTCCTAGCCCCGGATATCGCCCGAGATGGGCGGCCAGTTTCAGCACCTGGGTGTGGGCCACTTCGGGACGCAGTTGGTACTTGGCCTGCCGCCTCATCCCCCCAGGTGTCAAGACCTTGTTCCAACCTCCCCGGCCCGTGATCAAGCGGGTGAGCTGCACCCCGTACCGCTCGCGCACCTGTCGGCTCAGCCGCCAAGAGATTTGGCCCTTCTCCAGCTGGGTCAACTCGTAGTTCCGCCAGGTCAACGGAGTAGTCGGGTCGAGGGCTTGAGACCACATTTCTCGGGTGCCCAGGGGCACCTGATTGCTGAACAAGAACAGGGTGATGGTCTGCCCGTTCGGCGGCATGACCACCAGTTGGATCACCGGCAGATTGACCTTCCTTAAGGCGGTGCGGGTGGTGTGCGTTTGAGTGATGCTGGGGTAGCGCTTGATCTGCCGTTCCACAATGGCAACAGCCTTATCGACAGGCACTTCCAGTTGCACGACATAGGGGGACTTGTGGACCAGTCGGATGACAGCTTGCAGCCCACTGGTAACGGTCGAGTGATAGCGCATGCCTCAGGGTGAGACGGCTGGGGGTGACGCGGGCAACATGGGGTCAAGAGGATGCCGAAGTGAGTGGGACAGGTTCTAGAAAAACAGCGTTGAATTCAGCTAATTTCAGCATATATAAAGGATGTTCCAATTCCGGGGGTAAGGCATGGGTTCCCCTTGAGCCCCGCGCCCGCCCCGATCACACTGACAGGCATGGTGTGGTCCTCGCCGGACAACCAATGGGGTGGCTCGCCCCCACCCTGCTCTGACGTCGCTGCATGCCGGGGGACAATCCTGGCTGGTGCGGTGGCAACGGGCGCTACCAGGTGCAACTCCTGGTCTCGACCCAATCCAAAACAAACAGACGTTGGGCGACACGGGAACGGGCGCACAGTGATGTGTCAACCCCTGCCGATCAAAAAGAACAGAGGGGGGTGCTGGCAACGGTACAACCTTCACCCCACAGGTGGGCGTCAGCAGGCTAGCGATGGTCTGAGCCGCAACGGAACGAGGCCCGGTGATGACGGGCACGGGAAGGGTGCGGTGGTACTGCACGGGGCAACCTGGGCAGATCGGCGGATAGCTCAAGCCTGTCAAGCGATCCCTCGAGGATTGTTTGGGGTGCGTGACCTCACAAGGGTCAGCGGTGTACGTGCCGGGAATCTGGGAGACCTCCCAGAGCCCGCGAGAGCGGTGGACAACAGCGTGAGGGTAAACCGGGGTTTCGGAACATCTACTCGGCTAAAGGTCACCCCTAGGGTGACTGACTGCACAGCGAATCACGTCTTGTATGCGCGGCGAACGGCACCATCCGGGAGAGACACCCCGGCGCAGTCAGATCGGAGAACGTGGGAAGGTCTCGGCACACATCACACCAGGCAACTGGGGCGAGCCGAGATTGGGAGCGGCCATGAGTAGGTTCACGCGGTGCGAGCAGGGGTGGCCCTGCAAGAGCCGTCGACAGGTGGAAACACCTGGCCGAAAACGGCCATCAGAGACAGGCAGACTCACGAGTTTGCTGGGACGTCCGGCGAGGACACGGGGTTGGCATGCCCCCACACCACGGTCGCACGGGTTGGCCCCCACGCGACCAGCACGCTCCCTGGGATGGCTCCCGGTCAACGTGTGGTCAATCATGTTGCGTCACGCGGCGAGTGATCGCGCGCGTTCGGCTTGTGCAGGTCAGCCGCTCAGCTGCTTGCCTCCACCCTTTTTCTTGCGTCCCCACAGACGCCCTCATTTTTCAGGGGCAACCCTGAGCTTTACTGCTCGCCTTCTGGGCGAACCTTTCTCCTTCACGTCTGGTTAGATTTGGACGTGCTCCTGTCTCTGTAAGCAACGATGGAAGCTTCCGCGCTTCTCGTAGCCTCCAGACCGCTCCGGCGGAACCACCCCCGATTGACGTCATGTCTCGGGGGTGACTTTTGTTGCTGGTCAGCAAGCACGGCTGGGGGTGACGGGGCAAGCGTGTTTCTTCACCCATACGGCAAAACTGAAGCTGGACGCTGAGATGGGATGCATGAGTCGGGGTTGTCAAGGCTCGTGGGGGGTGGAAGAGAGGGGGGCAGTGAGCGCGGTCGGTGTTTCAGCAGGCGAAGTCACTTCTGTGGCGCGGTCTTTAGAACGTTTGATTGCGCGTCCGTACCCGCGTTTAGGTTTCCAGTTCGCCCAGCGTTCCGGCACCGGGGCGTGAACAGCCTCAATGGTTTCGGCCAATAGCATCACCCTTCCTCCTGCGTGCAAGACGCGACCTGTGATGGATACTGCGAACGTCGAGGGATCGAAAGCCAGGACGGCCCCGGTGGCCTGCAAAGTGATGCGGAAGGGGGGCACGCTGCTCATACTCGGGTAGACCTGTATTTGCACTGTGCCAGAGGTTCCATCAATGCGGATCAGGTGACCAACCACCCGCAGCTGTACAGCGTTGCTCCCCCGCGCCTTCCGGACTCGGTTAGCTTGCGTCTGCAAGCTGATGAGGCAGCCGTCCGGCGTAGTTTGGGGATAGGCGATCACCGTGACGCGGTGGGTGGGCACGTCGGTCACTGGGTGCGTCGTGCGCACCAGCAGGCCACCTACCAGGAGGCCACGCTCGTGTTTGCGGGGCCATCCAGTCAGGGTCAGGGTAGCGGCATGGGGCAGGGGAACGGGGGATCGGGTCACTTCAAAGTTCCTTCAGCACAGCGGCAGGAGGGCGCAGATCAACTCAGGACAGCAAACATGGTGCTGCCCTCCTAGACTTCGTATTCGCCGCGCCAGTGTTCGGCTTGGTTGGAGTTGGTGATGGTGGCCTGAACGCTCGTGACGTCCGTGACCGGAGTGTAGCGAAAAGTGCCGCTGGACAGGAATATGCCACCTTCGAGTTGCAATGACTTTTGCACCCTTCGGATGTAGACCGAGTGCAAAAGTACCCATGACGTCTTGTACCTGAGCCGCCTTAGACCAGAAAAAATACAGGGGTTTTACCCGGATGAAACTGCAGGTAATTACCGCTGTGTATTCCTGTGCCTCAGGCCTCCAGACTGCCTCGGTGGAACCACCCCCGATTGACGTTATGTCTCGGGGGTGACCTTTGTTACTGGTCAGCAGGCACGGCTGGGGGTGACGCGGCATCTTGCAGCTGGAGGATAGGCCGTAAACGTTGTCCTCAAACGACTTGCCGCACTTGACAAGATGTGCCACCCCAGCTGGGGTGGAGGGGAGATGAGTCGAGCCTGCTCAGGCAGGCCAATCTCACCACCCAACGGCTCGCCGCTCAGGCTGGATGCTCAAACCAGAGTTGGCTTCACCAAGAGGGGCTATCTGACAACCTTCAAAACCAAGTACACAGGTGAGAGATCCTGATCCGGCACACGTCAGTCGAGCAACCCGCCGGACGTAAAAGTGCAAAGTCAAGTCACAGCGCCTAGCCGAAATGGGTGTACACCCATCACGCGACTTCTGCCTCTCCAAACTCATGCTGGCCCTGATCACTCTGGCCGTTACCCCACGAGTCATGACGCCGTCCCCCCACTTGACAACCGTCTTACTGATCAATTCAGCCAAATTTGACCCAGAGATTCTGGGGGCATGAACGAGACGAAAAGCCTGTCCTAGAAGGCATCTTCTCCCCCAGCACTTGGTGGTCACCCCGATCCTGGTTGGGGTGACCACCCCGAGCAACGTCACCCTCAACGGTGTGACGCTTGGGCTTCTGTCTCCCTTTGCATACCCCTTGGTCGTTGAGGTGGTCACCCCAATTGGACTGATGATCCACCGCCCCGACCACCCCGACGATCGGACGAGGTCGGCCCGCGTCACCCCCAGCCCCCTCACTCTCAAAGACATGACATCTCCGCCCACACCCTCTACCTCGCTTACTTGGGTTCTCACGGGAAACACCCTGCCGAACCAGAGCCTCTCCTTCCTTGATGACCCTCAGCACCTAGGCCAAGTGGCCCGCGTCACCCCCAGCGGCTTCACCTTGAGAGGGTGAACACTCTTCAGCCTCCACCCTCCCGCTTCCCTGTTTGCAGCCACGCGCTGGCCCTCTCTTTGAGCCGCTTGATATCTCAAGTCGCCTGCATCACCCCCAGCGCCATGCATCCGCCCGCTCAAAGACCCGACCACGGTGCAGCAAGAACCATTCGCGGCCTACCTGTGCGCCCGGCTCCCAAATCCCAAGGGCGAGAAAGATCTTCCCATCAGGGCGCTGACGCAATACGCCAACGAAGTTCTGAACCGCCCCGTGTTGCATTGGCGCGGTCTCACCCTCGACAAGCTCCGGCAGGTCATGACTGCCGCCATTCGCGAGTACCCCTGGAGTACGCAATGAACCTGCAGAGTCAGCCCTCACGAAGGGAAATTTGCATTACACTGGACGGACACCCGGTCATGGCCGAGCACTCCATGAACGGGTTCACCCCCCGAGCGGCCTGCAAGCCGTTGTTCTCAGAGGGTGTCCGTATCCAAAACTCGAATTGTTTGCGAACTCGCCAGTTCGCAGGCCTTCGCCTAACCACACTTTACGCGGGTGTGGGCTTCCGGTCAACGTACCGGAGTGGAATCGTAGGATTCTGTGAGCGCGTCGGAGTTGTACCGTGAGCATTCGCCGCCGCAAAAAGACCAAGTGCTTCACCCAAATCGACAATGCAGCGCTTCGAAATCCGAAGCTCAGCCTGAAGGCCAAAGGTTTGCTTGCCGTGATGATGAGCTGTCCCGAAGAGTGGCAGTTCTACATGGACTGGCTGCAGTCGCAGTCGATGGATGGACGGGAATCCCACCAAACAGCCATGAAGGAGCTTGAGGCTCACGGCTACGTGTTGCGCGAGAAAGTTCAGGGCAAGGGCGGCAAATTCTCAGGCTGGGAGTATGTCGTGGACGACGAGCCGTTCACTGACTTCCTCAGTGCGGATTCACCGACGAACGGGAAAGCCGTCAGTCGGTTGCTCACCGACGAACGGGAAAACCGACTGACGGCTCAACCGACTGACGGGAAACCCGCAGCTATAAAGAGTGATTTTAAAAAGAGAGACTTAAAGAAAAAAAGAGGAGTATTAGACGTTACTGGTGACGCGCAGGGCAGTTCGCCGAGTGCGCCGGTGGCCGAACCAAGTCCCGCACAACACTCCTCAAATGACGCTGCGCTTCAAACCCCAACCCATGAAGCGGGACCAGTCATTTCCTCACCGGCTGAACTGCCTGTGCTCCAAATGATCAGGACGCCGGTGGCCGAACCAAGCCCAGCGCAACACTCCTCAATGGACGCTGCGCTTCAAATCCCAACCCATGAAGCCGAGCCAATCACTCCCCCCGTGACTGACCTGCCCTTGCCTCAGGTGCCCAGCTCGCCCACCGGAATGCTCGAACAGCCTGCGCCTAGCGGCGTGGCCGCTGAAGCGGCCGGGGATGATTTAACCATCACGGATGAAGATGCCGAGTTCTTGTTCGCATCGGGAACGTCAACCGAAGCTCTTGAAACTGTTCCGGGCGGCGGCGCGGGCGAGGCGGTGGCGGAGGCCCCGCACGGCGCCGCACTGCCCGCTCTGGCGCTCACGGTGGCCGGGCTGTTCCCCATTCCCCCCACCGACCTCGCCTCGCGCCCCGTCGCGGGTCCTGAGAGCGAAAAGGCCTTGCGCGAAGCTCTGGGCAAGCAGTTTTCGACTTACGCTGCGGAGAAGACCCGCACCGGCAACCTCAGCCGCGACGAACTCTGGAGCAAACTCACCGTCGAAGAAATCCGGCGCGTTATGTTGACAGCCCGCCTCGAAGCGTCCACCTCCAAGGACAACATGATCACGCTGGTCGTGCGCGGCCTTGACCGCCTGATCGGCGCGGTCAAACCCCCCAAGGTTGTCGTCCCTGCCGCCGATGGAAAAGTGCTGGGGCCGGTCGACCTTTCGCACCTGGATCCGCACCTGCCCGAAGGTGCGCGTTGCAGCGTGGGCAGCAAGCTGGGGGTGGTGAAGAGCGTACGGCAGAACGGGTACATCATCGAACTGGACGGCGGCGACATGATGACCCTTGATCGTTTCGTGGCCGGGCACCTGACCAGTCTCAAGCCCAGTACGGAGCCGGTGGTGGCCGCACAGACCTCCAGCGATGATGTCGTTGTGCTCGCCAAAGTCGGGTCGGTGTACCGTGATCTCTCGACCGGGGCCGAGGTAGAAGTCAAGGCGGTACAGGGAGCCAACCGCTTGCTCAACACTGGGCACACCATCCCCTGTTACCAGCTGGTCAATGCCGCCCGCTTCGAGCGTGTCGGCACATGAAACCGCCCGTGCTGAGTACCTTTCAGCTGAAAGAGCGGGGGTGGACGGATGCCATGATCCGCGACCTCCTTGGCCCGCATGACCGTGAGCGCAGAAGCGAGTTGCGCGTGGGCAGACGGGACCGGCTCGCCGACGACAAGGTGAAGCTCTACCTGGAAGACCGGGTAGTGCAGGTCGAGACGACCGAGGCCTTCGCCGTGGCTCAAGACCGTGCGCGGATGCGGCAGGACTCGGCAGCTAAGGCGGCGGAGACCCGGCATGCCAACCAGCTCGCGCAGTTGGCCCGCTATGACGCCCTCCCGATGCCGGTGCTCCAGCGACACTCAAATGGGGACACGATGACCAGCCAACAGCTCTGGGAGCACCACCTCACCGAGTTGTACGAGTGGCAAATGAATCACGATCATCTGCTCAGTGGCCTGCCGACCGCCCTGCGTCGCGAGGCTGAAAACCAGGCCTATAAACGGCACCGCGAGGCTGTGGACGCCCTGTACGGCGAGCGGCCATGAGCCTCAACACACAGCAGCTGCTCGACCTGGCGCAGAAAGCGCTTGAGACGGGCAAGCCCAAAATGCGCCTGTCGCAGGAGACCCGTACAGGTGATGTGGTAGGAGGCACCATGCGCTGGCCGGGCAACCGTAAGGGGACGATTTTGCGCGTGCAGGACGGCCGTACCTCAATCGAGTGGGATCCACAAACAGTCATCAGTTACGCCCAGATTACGCTGCGCGGCGAGAAGATCAAGGCGGCCCGCGCGGCCCGCGTCAAGCACCAATGGGATTCCCTCCCAAAGGGGACGTCTCCCCGCTGGGTAAGACTAGGGGCAAATCTGCCGGAGCTGCAGCCTCATCAAGTTGACCCGTGCCACCGATGGCGGCCACCTGCCGGATGTGCTGTACCGCTGGAAAGACCTGGAGGCGTTCTAAGGCGACCGGGAGGAGTGGAACAACAAAACCCCGAGCTGTCCGCCGAAAGAGACGGGGCAACGCCGCTGGTAACTGATTATCCATCCCAAAGCAGGGACTGTTGTGCTTCTTGGAGCACAGCAAGGGTGCGGGGGTCCTTCAAGACTTCTCCTGCAGCCCTCAGCACCAACTGGAAGAACGCCACCTGACCAGGATGGTGCGTAAGCGTCGGGCAATGGGCTCTGATGGCACGGACCCGATGGCCCTCATAGGCTTCGGCCTGCGTCATTACACCGTCTAAAATCCCATAGCCCACACGTGGCACCGTCGGCTCAAGCAGGCGCGCTGAGACACGGTTAACTTCCTGGAACAGGTTTACTGATCCGGAGCCCTGTTCCGTCCAGACTGCCAGCTCGATCCAAGGATCGA
>NZ_CP097157.1 GCF_023370075.1 Deinococcus sp. QL22 | reverse complement strand
TCTCGAGAGCCTCCCGCCCGAGCATGCGTTGGATTGAGGCGCGAAACCCAAGCCCGGCGAAGGGCCAGAGTGGAGTTCAGTCGATTTTGCACAGGTGGAGTTAAGCCTCGATCATAGGAGGCACGACCATGACCCCCCGCAGAATCTTCAATACCGAATACAAGCGAGAAGCCGTCCACCTCACTCAGCGACCAGGCATGACGGTCACCCAAGCGGCCCGAGATCTGGGCATTGGAATCTCCACGTTGCAGCGCTGGCTTCGAGAAGCCAGCCAGCAGGGCGACGCTGCGTTCCCCGGGGTTGGACGTCAGCACCTGACTCCCGAGCAAGAAGAGATTCGGCGACTCCGGAAAGAAGTGGAAATCCTTCGTGAGGAACGCGAAATCCTGAAAAAAGTCACGGCCTTCTTCGCCAAGCAAAGTCGCTGAGATTCGTGTTCATTGACCGACATCTCAGTGAGTTTCGTCTGGAGACGATGTGTCGGATGCTGGAAGTCACCGTCAGTGGTTTCCACACCTGGCGAAGAAGGCCGCCTTCGGCGCGGAGCGTCCAGGACACTGTCCTGACGTCGCAGATCCGTGTGGTGTTCCAGGAACACCACGGGCGGTATGGTGCCCCCAGAATTCAGGCCACCCTCCGGCGTGCCGGGACTGTGTGTAGCGAGAAACGTGTTTCTCGCCTGATGTGCGCTTAGGGGCTGGCAGGCAAGACTCGTCGGCGGTTCATCAAAACCACCGTGAGTGACCCTGGGCAGCCAGTGGCCGCCAATCTGCTGGCGCGCGATTTTAAACCAGAGAAGCCCAATCAGGTGTAGTCATCGGACCTGACGTCCATCCCCACAAAAGAAGTCTGGCTCCACCTGGCGGTGACGCTGGACCTGTACGCCCGCTGTGTGGTGGGCTGGGCGATGGAAGCCACCATGGCCCGCTGAATTGTCTCTCCGGGCGCTTCAGATAGCCATCGACACGCGCAACCCCGCGCAGGGGTTAGTGCATCACAGTGACCGCGGGAGTCAAGGTGGATTCAAGCGGTGGTCGCAACACCTCAAACTAGGGGGTTGTGATGAAGCATGTGAAACGGCAGTCAGATCGATCTGGACGGCATAAGATGAGCTCACCAGGCCGGCCAAGACTGGCACGGCGTGAAGCTCAGCAACAGTTCTGGGCATTGATCGCCGCAGGATGGTCGAGTGTCGACGCTGCGACGGGCGCAGGAATCTCGCCAGCAGTCGGGACGCGCTGGTTCCGGGAGGCCGGTGGCATGCCAACAACAACGTTAGGCCCAAGAGCAACCCCCCTTTCTGGGCGCTGTTTATCGTTTGTCGAGCGCGAAGAGATCGCACTCTACCGAGCGCAACAGCTCGGCATTCGCGAGATTGCCCGTCGATTGAAGCGAGCGGCATCGACGATTTCACGTGAGGTCCGGCGCAATGCCGCCACACGGAGCGGCGGCCTGTTGTACCGGGCGACCACCGCGCAGTGGCACGCCGAGCGTGCCGCCCGGCGTCCAAAGCCAGCAAAACTGGCGGTCAACGTGGCTTTGCGCAAGTATGTCGAAGATGGTTTGTCGGGCGTGTTGATCTCGGCCACAGGAACGCCGATTCCTGGACCGACGGTGCCTTGGAAAGGCCGCCGTCATGGGCAGCGACAGGCTCGGCGCTGGACAGCGGCGTGGAGTCCAGAACAGATTGCCCAGCGCTTGCGGCTCGACTTTCCTGACGACGCCACCATGCGCATCAGCCATGAGGCCATTTATCAGGCGCTCTATATCGAAGGTCGTGGCGCTCTGCGCCGCGACTTAACCGCTTGCCTCCGGATGGGCCGAGTGCTGCGCGTGCCACGGGCACGCCGGTGCAGCCCCGGCAAAACGTTTGTCGTTCCGGAGGTCATGCTTAAAGCGCGCCCAGAGGAAGCGACGAACCGGGAAGTGCCCGGTCACTGGGAGGGGGATCTCATCCTCGGGTTGGGCAGCTCATCGATCGGCACACTCGTGGAGCGCACCACGCGCTTCACCCTGTTGTTGCACCTGCCCCGGATGCCGGAACATGGGCTGCAGGCGCCGGTGAAGAACGGGCCAGCCCTGGCTGGCCATGGTGCTCAGGCCGTTCGGGAAGCCATTGCCCGGATGATCACCACCGTGCCCCCTCAGCTCCGCCGCTCCCTAACTTGGGATCAAGGTGCAGAAATGAGTCAGCATGAACAACTGCACCTGGAAACGGGGGTGGGCATCTATTTCTGCGAGCCGCGCAGCCCTTGGCAGCGAGGAACGAACGAAAATACGAATGGGCTCTTGCGACAATACTTTCCGAAAGGCACGGATTTGAGTCTGCACAGCGCCGACGACCTCGCAACGGTGGCAACAGCACTCAATGCCAGACCACGCAAAGTCTTGGGGTGGCAGACTCCCCAGGAGGCCTTCGAACACGCGCTACACGGATTTGAAGCTGCTGTTGCGATGACCGCTTGAATCTACCCAATACACCAGCGGTCTGGAACAGACCGCGCTCACTCACCGGGGCATGGTGTGCAGCATGAGTCGCAAGGGGGAATGCTGGGATAATGCTGTCTCGAAGAGCTTTTTTGAGACCCTGAAGCGCGAGTTGGTGGACGACCAGATCTACGACACCCGGGAGCAGGCCAGACGGGCGATCTTCGAATATATCGAGGTGTATGACAACCGCAAAAGGCTGCACTCGACTCTGGGCTACTTGACACCACTGGAAGCCGATCAGCAAGCTTTAGTGGCTTAACCACAAGTGTGCAAAATCGGGGAAACCCCAGTCTTCTTTACGAGCATAAATTTTTGGATATGTCAAGCAAGTTTGCTCTTCCTTGCCAAATAAATTTGTGTATCTTGACCTGGGAAGAAGAAGATCTCTACGGCAATCTCCGCGATTCTCTTGGCTGGAATCTTTACGGGTGCTTCGGCACTCACCTCTAAAGTGGACGGCGGTGGCAACACTACTCAAGGTTGTGTGAGGTGGATCGACGCTGGTAATGGTAACTGATACATGATTAAGTGTTAAGCCAAATCGACACTTAAAGCAGTCAACTGAAAGCATTCTTCAACGCTTTCAGTTGACTGCTTTTTTTGAGACCTAGCCTCAATTCTCTTTCAGGAGCAAAATGATTGTTTTTCAAGACTTAAGTGCTGAAAATATGGATATAATGACGAACATATCGCAAATGGGTAGTGGAAAACAAAATATGCTTATGGTTGGTTTGGAAGAAGGTACTGTAGATCCAAGGAAAATACGAATAATGTTCGTTGATGGCGAAGGAGTGGCTAGCTACTCTATGTCCAATGCAGGGGTTGTCTACTTCGTCATGCTATCGTATCAACGGAAATTAGACGATATAGAAGTAGGTCATTTAATAAAAGATATATCTAATACTGCCGAAAATGCCCCTTTTATAAAAATTATCGTCAATAAGTCTCACTCTAGGTCAGTTGAGAAGATTGAGGATAATCTGTTAAAATTAGATAGCCATTCCGTTTATCATTTAACGCCTCTAAAATTGAAAGAGCGAGAATTGGAAGAACCTTTGAACAATAAATTTCACTCTTTCGATAAAACATATTTAGATAGTCAGGAATTTACTGATTTTTTAGAAAATTCTGACGGTGAATTCAGTAAAAATAACATAACGCGTATGTATACAGGCGCTAAATCATTTAAAGGACTGATGTTGCGAGGAGAAGAAGGACCTCTTGCTATTGGAATAACTTATGAGATCAAACCTGAAACTGCAAGCATCCAAATTATTGGAGTTAAAAAAAATAAACGTAATAGCGGCTTAGGCACTGAAATACACAAAGCTTTAATAAAGCAGGCAAAAAAATTTGCCTCATTTTATGTAGGAGCTACGGACTCAAATAATACGACAATGCTTAGAATTTTTGAAAAAAATGGATGTATTTTGACGGATGAGCAGTTTATGTACTCTATTATTGATAACGTCCAAAGTTGAAAACGCTGGGTGCCGTGTGGGAGACACAGGACTTTTCTTTTTTGTAGCCCAGTGGCTTCAAAAGGGTGTTTTAGACTTGTGACGTTATCTATAACCACCAATAGGGGTTGACATAAGCGTCAAGGGACGACGTTCGTTTGAACCCTCGTAACTACTCCACCCTTTCCCATCGTCCTGGCGGGCGTTACACGCCCTGATGCCGAGTTTTGACTGGTAGTCAGGTTGCCCAGACAGCCACCCTTCATCGTGGATGCCGACTTCCCTGGACGTGAATGGAGTGTGATCCCCCGGCCCAGCGACCAGATAATCCTCAGCTGTACGTTGCTGGAAAAACTGTGGTGTCGACCTCCAAGGTTCTATTTCACCTGGTGGAAGGCGTGCCTCAAGCTCGCGCCTCTTCTTCTGAGTGTGGCTCTCCTCATGCCGAAAGTTCAAGCAGGGTGCTTGCAACTCCTCCAGCGCTATCTGGTCAAAGAGTCGGTGACAAGCAACTGAACTTCGAGGGGAAGCTTCACATGGGCGAGATACTCCAAATGCGCTGCTGAGCAAGGAATTTGGTGACGGAGGTCAAATGATATGGGGCCAAGGAGAAAATCTTCAGTTCCAACACTAGGAAGAGCTTGGATCCAGGCTCTGTGTTACATGATTTGCCTGTCAATGTTCCCTCTCGCGATGGTCTGGAGCAACGCCTAGCAACTTCATCCCCAAAAACTCATGCAGCGCTGTATCCGCTGGTTAGGTCTGAGGTTGCTCCGCCTCAAGGGTGGACGGTGCACTACTCTTCGCCCGCGAATTCAGGTGGACGTACGGCTTATAAGGAGAACAGTGACACGACTGTGGCGCAAAGTAAAACACGCTCCCTCAGGGTCTATGTGTTTCGTCGAGACGAGTTTCAACGCTGGGTCGGGCTGTGTACCAATGGTCGAAGAGGTGTGGAGTTGCAAGGAGATTGGGAGAAGTTGCCCTAGATCTCCTTTGGCGTCTCATGTCCGTGTTCTGAAGAGATCTGCTCTGTTCTAAATACTCCTAGGTCAGAGTGAGATGGAAACATCTTCTGCGTAGCAGATCCTTCTCACCGCATCACAATGAAGAAGGCGACCTTTCGGATCGCCTTTTATATTGAAGATGCTACCGATGTATTCACAAGGTGTTCGGTTTATAGGTCGGGGCGTGGCGCCAGAACCATGCGGTCGTAGAACGACTTTCGCTCTAAGGGAATAACCGGACCAGATCAGCAGATTGGCTACCTACCCCACCAGACCCACCAGACAAGATAATTCGACCATCACTTTGAAGGGTCACGTCCCCGAAAGACAACCCCTGGAGCTGAAACTGCACCTGCCCCCCCGAGCCAAAGCTCGTGTCCAAGCGGCCATCGGCCTGCAAACGCACCACATCTCTCGCGACAGCCGTTCCATAATCAAGGAAAATCAGAAGCACGCGGCCATCCGTCTGTACCGCCGCCCCCTTGACAGTAGAAAATCCATCAAAGCTCACGACCCCTGAGGTCCCGAACGTTGGATCTAGATTCCCGCTGCTGGTGTAGCGTGCCACTTTGCCTTCGCCTTGTTGGTCGCCGGACGCCACGACACCCCCGGTCACGATCAGTTGTCCAGCCGGAGTTAACGCCAGATCTGTCATTTCAACGGCCAAGCCCTGAGGACGAGAGGTCAGCCAGCCGTCTCCATCAAAGCTGGAGTCCAGTTGACCATTGGGCAACAACCGCGTGACGTGAAACGAGGTCTCGGGAAAGCTTGGCCCTGCGGTGGCGCCAACAATAAGCTTGCCGTCCGCTTGAATCAGCATCTCTTCAACGCTGTACCCCTCTCCGCTCTTCAGGCCTACATCAGCCATGACGACGCCGGAGCTGCCATACGTCTGATCTGGGGTGCCATTGGCTTGAAAGCGCCGCACCACCAATCGGGGGGCGCCTGCGACCGCAGAGAAACCAGCCGTGAGAAACCGTCCATCCGGCTGAACGGCAAGGTGATAGGCGTTCGCGGCGAGAGTGAGGGTGCCGTTCCCTTGTCCCCCAAAGCTCAAGTCAGGCAGGCCACTGGGTAACAGTCGCTCCACGAACCCCTGATAGGGCTCTCGCCGGATTCCAGAAAAGAGCACGTGCCCATCGGGTTGCGTATCCAGATCGAAGATCTGGGAGGGTGGGCCGATAGGGTGAGCACGTCCCGATTGCCCAAAGGTCAGATCCAGCGTACCGTTGGCGTTGTAGCGGGAGATCATATAAGGGCCATGAGTGACAAGTTGGCCGCTGGTCAGCTGGCTGACCTCCCCAAAGGCTTGTGGAGAGTCTGTGGGCTGCTGCACGACGCCGTCCCCATCAAAACTGGGATCCAGACTCCCTGGCGTTTCGGACGATGGGGTCACACATACCAGCTTAGGATCGGCCCAATCGGCGTGGTCATAATCGATGCCGTCACCTGCAGCCTCCGCAATCAAGGTCAATTCCTGGGCGCCCGTGATATTCAGGTCAATTTGCTGCGTGGGGCTGTTGCCAGTGAGCCGGGTCGTGGTGTGCTTGACCTGGCCGTCGAGCAGGACTTTGAAGATGACACTGCCTCGGGCGCCTACCTCGTCATCCACGCCGACATCAACCGTGAAGCGGGTGCACTGTGCGCCGTTCGTGCCTTTCAGGCTGAAGCGCATTTCACTGCCGGCGTGCACCCCGTAGCCCTGAGAGTAAACCTTGCCATTCAGGGTGAGTGGGTTGCCGTCGCCGGCCTGTTGTTCACCGTTGCTGCGGTTGCGTTCCACGGGGCCCCAACTGTTGCGGGCGAAGAGGGCGGTCTCGTATTGCAGGGTATTGAGGCCGGGGGTGAGCGACTGTGGGGTCAGGGGCGTGACCTGCGACCAGGGGTAGCTTTGGCCGTTGGCGTAGGGGTCTGCCGCAGTGAAAGGGGTGGGCTGACTGCAGCTCCATAAGGCGAGGGGCAACGTCAGACCGACCAGCAGGCGGGGCAGGGCATACGGCATCAGGACTCCAGTCCAACGAGAGAGGGGAAGGGCCGAAAAGGACAGTTGCAGTCTTAGGGGAAGATCACCCCCGATAGGTTTTAGAAACGTGAATCAGTACACATGAATCTCTCATCAGCTCAGGGGGGCTGGCCATAAGGTTTCAAGGGCACAGAATCCACTTCTTTCTTGTCTAAATGCTCTTAGACCAGAGAAAAGAGGGGTTTTACTAGGACGAAAGGTAAGGGTATCTCCCTCACTCAGAACCAAAACGACCCTGATAGGTTCAACTATGAAATCATTTCTGGGTGCGATTGGGGCAATTGTTCGAGAAATTTCCTTGGCATTGCTTGGTCAGCCAAGTCGTCCTGGCCCGACGACTGAAGAGCGCCGCACAGCTGAAGTTCAGCAACAACTTTTGGAGCAGCGTAGGAATGAACCTGTTTCGGTAGGAGAAGCAGCCGGTTCGGTAGGAGCAGAAGTGGCGAAGGTCATCATTGGTCAACCGACAGTCTCGCCCACACTGGAAACAGAGTCGAAGCCCAATAAAGGTTAGATCTTCAAACCCTTCTGATAAGGCGAATGACCGGCAAATTTTGGTACTAACTTGGTTTAGTTTTACAGAGCTAATTTGTCATTGGAAAAATCAATTAACGTTTTATCGACATCAATATTTTCAAGAGTCTCAAGTATTGGGCGGACATCTTCACTGTTGTAGACGTTAATGATTAGTCTTCCCGTTCGTTGAGAAAAACCGGTTCCGCAGATTATAGGGGCGAGTTTTCGCTCCCCAGCATCGAAAAGAGTCCTTTGAATCCGTTCCGCCTCTCCCCATGTAAAGCCCAGAGCCAATGGATTCAGTTTCACGTCCTCGCCGTATACCGTCTTAGCTACAGTCAGCAAGGAGCGATTATCCTGCTCAGTCCGAGTTTGTGTCTGGATATAGTTGATCATTCTTGTGTTTTGGTCTCGCCATGAACCGACATATTGAGGATCTTTCTTCCAAATCTTGAAGTCAGGACGAGGATTCAACTCTGATAAAAGATTTGAATACACCTGATCATACAATTGAACTAACGCCTTCGCCTTCGGCTCATTTGAGATTCCAACATTCATTCCCATTTGACATGCACTTAGAGACAAAGACATGGCAAGAAAAAGTACTGTCTTCAATTTACGCTCCTAGTGGTTGAACAATTTTTGGTTCACACTTAAATTCTATATGAACTTGGTTGAAAGCCTCAAACACCTCTAAAAAGTGGTATGTGGGCTGCAAACTTTCTAGCATGGATCAGGCAGAAAAGCGCGAAGATCTGTGGGTCAGGAGCGGTGCTCAAGCCGCCTTCAGCCGCTTAGCTAAGAGCGCGGCCGGTCGCCTAAGAGCACCCCACTCTTGGCGGTCAACGTCTAAGCGGGCGAGTTGAGCGGCTAGAATCTGCAATCCAGCGCGGTCCTCGACTCCAGCGGCCCACGCTCGCCAGATGGTTTTGCAGTACCGAGCTTTGGAGTGCTGGTCGTCCAAGGTGGTGGCGAGTGCGGCCCCTAAGATGCCTACCAATGCGGCTCGCTTCGTGGGGTGCGATTCTGTCACGGTGGGAAGCAGATAAATCACGTCCTGCACGGTCTGAATGGCCTCTTCCAGTTGATCGGGGTCGAAAATGCAAGGGTCATGGTTCATTGAGAACGGTGTAGGTTTGCATGGACGTCTTCCCCACAGTGCAGTTCCTCGGCGAACGGGAAAGCCTCCCTTGGGAGGATGCGGCGTCAGGTCTGTGTCGGTACGCCTGACGGCCTGACACAATTTATGAGGGAGAGCGAAATCTGAGCACCCAGCCGCCTTCTAAAGCGTCCACAGAACTGACATGCGATTTCTTGCGACGTCCGGGAGGCGCCGGATCGGCGCCTCCTTGGAGCGTCAGGCGGTTGAGTACTGCCTGCCCCCGGCTCAGCGCGAAGTGGACGCCGCGTAAACCAAGTTTCAAATAGCTCAGGGCGCGGTTCCAATGGGGATCAATGGTTCTGCGCACACCCTGCTGCACGAGCTGGAGTCCTTCGGAGACGAGCAGGAGCGTGGCCACAGAGATCACCAGGATCAGGCGTTCGAGGCTGGCGGCATCACGCAGTTTGGAGTCCTCCAGACCGAAGAGGCCACTCTTATCATCCAAGAATCCTTCCTCTATTTGGAAGCGCTCGCCGTACTCAGCAAACGTTGCACGACTGGTGGGTTCATCGCTCACCACCTGCCACTGCTCTGGGCCGTCCGTGGACGGCCCAGAGCCATGCACCGGCCCAAATCGGTGTCCGGTGATCGTGACGTTGTGGAAGCAGCGCGTTTCGCGCGCTGCGAGTTTGATTTCCGATGGTGCAGACCCGTTGCCCGTCTGGAGCGGCCAGAATCAGGCTCGATTTGATGCGGATGCGGAAGTGCCATCCGCAGACGCGGAGCCAGCCCATCAAGGCCGTGTCGCAAAAACCCCGATCCGCCAGGAGTCGAACATCGTGCAGCCCAAGAAAATCCAGCAGGCCTTTGACCTCGGCGAGGACAGGCAGGAGTTGTTCGGTGCCGACCTGAGCACTGGCATGCTCTAGGACGCGGGAGACGAGCGGTACCGCGCGTCCCCGGTAGAGGACGGCCACCCGGATCAGACAGAAGCGTCCGAACAGGATGCTGGTGTCCAGCGCCAGCGTCAGGAATGCGGGCCCCAATCCCGCAAGGCTCGGGTAATCAGGGGGCCATACACACTGCCAGGGGCGATGGCTGGATTCTCCAGCCACCGTCGGCAGCGACGTTCGGTGCTCTGGGCGACCGTGGCCTGGGAGTGGATGTGCGGCAGCCAGGAGGGAATGGAAACGCTCTGGGACAGCACCAAGCCGCTGACCATCCAGGCCAGCGTACGGGCGTTGCGGACGTCGTTCCACAGGGCGGGGTGGAGGTGGGGCAGGATCGCTTGGTACAGTCGGGGGGCGTCCCCGGTGGCATTTTCGGTCTTCACAAACAGAAAGTGTCCCCTACCGGGGACGCTTTCTCATAAATTGTGTCAGGCCATCAGGTCGGTACGCTCTGTCCATGCGAATGCTCTGTGCTCTCGGGTTGCTGCTGTCTGTGGGACAACCCATGGCGGTCGCCGCCTCACCCGTCCCGGCCTCCCCGAAGGCCACCATCTCTTTCGGCGCTCAGGGCATGGTGGAGGTTGTTGGCCCGTCCAATCAGGGCAGACCCGAATCCCCCTGGACGATGATTCAGACCCTGATGTCACCCCGGGGTGACGCCGCAGTCGTTCGCTTCTGCTGGGAAGTCGGGAAGTACGACGGTTGCCAGGTTCACTTGGCCCGGCCAGGCAGACCAGTCCATAGACTCAACAGCAGCAATGTCAAACACCTGCTGTGGACGCCAGATGGTCAGTACCTTGTTGGTGCAGGGAACAACACCCTGCGCCTCTGGAACCTGTCGGGGGGTCTGCGCACGCAAGTGCTTGCAGGGAAAACGGAGAATGTGCGAGCACTGGGCTGGGTCGCGGGCGGACTGTGTGTGCAGACGCGGGAGTACCAACATCCCAGCCAGTACGGGCAGACGGCTCACCGCTTCACGGTCCCGGCTCTGCGGTGGATCGCCTCTGCGCAGCTCGTGAAGACGTGGGAGGTGCCCGCTCCTGCGTGTTTGTAGAGGCCAGGATGTAGGCTCCCTATCGTGTTCCCAGTGGGTCACCATGGGCCGAACGTGTCAAGGCGAACCAGTACGGCAGCCCGCCTGCCTTGCAGTACATCTTGAACAGAGGGCAAAGAACCGTGTCCGGCGGAGCCCGCCAATCAACTGCTCCTCTGGGACCTGCTGGGAGACAATCTACCGCAGCGTGACGGGTGCTGCGGCAAGGCAGGCCCGGCCGATGAAGATTCGTGGCGCAGGGGTGGTTTGAGCTTGTCCCGTGCGGCTGAGTCAGATGCTCAAGAGCGCCCCGTTTGGCGCTGTGCCCGGTCTGCAGGTGCGGGTGGAGAACACAGGAGAGCACCCCATCGTATTTCCTTACGGCTGTGGGGGGAGTGCGCCGGTGGGGGTGGTCAGCACATCCGGGAAGGAAATGCCAATCACCAAGCGCATCGCCTGCACCATCGAGTTGCGCATCCGCCTGATTCAGCCGGGCGAGACCGTCACGTTCCCCAGCTTCCCCTGGAATACAGTGCACACACTCCAGCCGGGCCAGTACGCCTAGGTCTACGGCCAGGAACAATTTCCCTTCACACTGACGAAATAATGGGGAAATGACGTCACGCTCAATGATGATGGGAGGGCCGATGTCCTGACCAGTGGGGGTGCTGGGCCTGCTCGGCAGCGCGTCCGTTCAGCATCTGGAATGGAAGGGCTGAGCAGGGCTCGACCTGCCGAAGGCCAACATTCTGGCCACTCCAACACCGGCTCTGGGTTGTGCTCAAGTTACACCACACGTGATACGCGCCTCGGACCTATGCCTGCAATGACGAACACGGCCAGTGTGCCCCAGAGGCTGGGGTTCGGGAAAGTCGATGCGATGCGTTCGGCGCAGCCCCGGTTCTCCACCCAACGAGTGCAGCGCCAGGCATCCAGCGTCGCCACGGAAGCAGTAGTCATCTCGGGGGGTCAGGTTCGTCCCAACCCGAGGGTGAGCCGAGCCAGGAGGAGATTGTGGCGGTGCTCGACCAGCGCCAGGGTTAGTCCACCTCCACCGCCAACGAGGGCCAAACTCAGCAGGCTGGCTCGCAGGACGCGGCGGGCGGAAGCGCGCGCGTTCTGCGCTGGCACAGGCCCCACAGCAGCAGCGCTGTGAGGGCAAGCCATCCCAACGCTAGGGACAGACCCAAGTGCGGCCTAGTCAGCGGCCCGTCTTTGCTGAAGTACTGGAGGCCCAGCAGCGTGTACCGCACCCGGTCAACCCCGTCCGATGGTGCGTCGCTGTTCCTCAGAGCATCCCCGGCAAACAGCGTATCTCGGAACAGAACTTCCCGCTTAGACAGAGGCTCCTACCTTGAGGCCCCTGTTCAGAAGGGCAGATAGGCTGGAGGAGTTACGGTGGACAGACTGTACACACTGCCGACAGTAACGCTCCTCATTCGGTAGGCTCTGCTCAAAACGCCGTCAATCACGCACTCTTCAGTTCCATCCCGGTCTTGCTGGCACACCACGGTGTGTGCTTTGCCGTCGAGTGTGGTCATGGTTCCAGTCTGAAGGGAAGAGGCCCGAAAGATGTTGGCTTTCGCGTACGCCTCTCCCACAGCCGACTGTTCGAACGCGTCGGCGGATCGGCCCGTCGACTGCACGTACGCTTCCAGCAAGGCCCGAATCACTGTGTCCCCGTCGTTGGGCAGCAAGACGGTCACTTCGCCGGTGACATTGGTGAGGACGCGCTGCATGGCCCGGCAGTGAATGGCATCATGACCCCGTCCGCAGGCCTGGACGTACTTCCTGGCATCGCTCGGGGTATTCAGGTCGAGGCCTTGGAGGTCGCAGGACGTGCAGAGGGTCACGAGCAGTACGGCAAACAGCAGGCGCTTCATCGGGCCAGTGTAGCGGGCTGGGTACAGCCGTGAGGCAGAGGATGTGCAATGGAACGAGGCAGGAGTGCCGAGATCACTTCCAGCACAACCTCACCCACCCCGAACCGCTGCCCGATCAGCACGGGGGCCGATTGGAGGTCAGGAAACAGCAGATTTTCTCCAAAGATGCCGGGATGGGGTGCGGCTCCAAGCTGGGGCGTCCACCACTCGTAATCGGGTTGGGTATACACGTACACGGCCTGCTCTGGGCCGCCGTGATTCTCCCGGTCTAGAATCTGGTCACCTTCCAGCCCTTCTTGCCCCACGTGCACCGGGGTCTTCACCGACTCCTTGTAGATCCCTGTCCAGCCGCTTTTGGTCGCGATCTGCCGAGTTTGACGTATGTTCACGCTGAGCAGGTGCAGCTGCAAAGTGTAAGGCGCGGCAGTGGGGGTGGGCCGCCGTGCCGTTCAACGCTGCCGAATGATGACCGTGCCTTCCTCGGCAGTGATTCGTTCGTTCGTGGGTTGGAAAATATCAAAGAACCCGGACACCCGGTAAGAGCCAAGCTGCTGGGGAGTCCACCGACAGCGGTAGCCGTAAAAGGCTTGGGGACGCAGCAGCACGCTTCTGGGTGCCAATGTATTGGCAACTGCTGGGTCGGGGCGACAGCGAAGCACTTGCCGATTGGCGCTGTTGTTGACGACGATCTCATGTGCCGATTCGTAGCCCGCGAGGGTCACGCTGCGGAATTGCTGGCCCGTGTTGTACACGCGAATGGTCAGCACGTAGCCCCCGGACTGCGGGTGAACGGTCAGTTGAAGCTGAAGGTCTTCTCCCACCAGGCGCGAATTGATGATCGTCGGGGGAAGGGGTCGTGGCAGCGCTGGAGGAGTGAAGGCCAAGCTGGAGCCTGTCAGCAAGGCTGTAAGGGGGAATATGCCACCTCTGATGCGTTGAAAGAGGGCTGAGGCCTTCATGGTGAGACTGTAGCGCCTGCGCGATTCGGTTTGCAGGTCGGCCATCAGTTCAGGCCTTTGGTCTGCGGGTTGGCGGTGTCTTCGGAGTCTTCTTAGGTCTGTGGTTTGTGGCCTTCTTGCGACGCCTTCTAGAGCATTTGACATAAGAAGATGTGGGGAAAGGCGTGGGTGAACCAGCCAAAAACATCTCGTAGGGACACAGCATTCAAGGCATCCCAAATTCTCTGAAGCAGTGCTGGGCTCTCTCGGCATTCAGCGGCACGAACCAACGCTTTGACTTTGGAAAACATCTCCTCTATCGGGTTGAAATCGGGGCTATAAGGAGGCAGGAACAAGACCACACAGTGTCTCTCTTCGATGTGCGTCCGAATGGACGCACGGTGATGTGCCGAGAGGTTGTCCAGCACCACCACTTGTCCAGGGGTCAAGGCTGGGCACAGGATTTCTCGTACGTACCACTCGAAACTCACGCCGTTCACCGCGCCCTCCAAGATCAGTGGGGCAAAGGGACCACTGGCCTGCAACGCGCACACGAGCGTTTGATTCCGTCCCCAGTTGCGGGGCACCGAACAGACCGCGCGCCGTGTCCGGTGCGCGCGACCATACCCCCGAGTCATCGCTGTATTGAAGCCACTTTCATCCAGAAAGACCAGCCGGGCCGGCGTCTGAAGGTAGGGCAGGAGGTCATTGAGGAACTGCTGACGCAGTTCCTCAATGCGTTCGGCGGCGACCCGTGTTTTTTTTGTAGGTGATGCCATGTCGCCGGAAGACCCGGTCCACCGTTCGGTAGCTGATCTTGAGCCCAGTGTTGGCTTCCAACCGGCGGGCATGTTCCTCCAAGGTCGCGTCCAGGTCTTCCTCCAGTTGCTGGAGGAGGACCTGCTCATGCTCACTCTGCACTCTTGGGCGACGCCCAGTCGGGTGTTTGACGTGTGAGAGCGTACCGGCCTCGTGTTTCTTCACATACAATCGGACGGTCCGGACATCAACTCCAAACGTTTCGGCCACCTGCTGATCGTTCTGCTCTTTCCGCGCAGCTGCCACAATTCGTTCTCGAAGGTCCAGGCTGTACCCGCGTGCGCCTACCCGCTTGTTCATCCTCTTATTCTGTCAAATGCTCTAAGCACCAAAGGCAACGGCTCCGGCGTTCAGGCCCGGCGTAAGCGTCGGCGCGAGGGCGGCTGGAGCCCGTTTACCCTGGAGGAGCGCCATACCATCCGGGTCACCAATGCGCCTGGAACCGTGTACGGGATGCTGGCCCGGGATCCGTCGGGGGGGCTGTACCTGGATACTGCCCCGTGGACACGACTGGGCGCGTCACGTTGACGGCCCTGTGGACGGACATCCTTTTTGTTCCCCATCTAGCGGATGTGGAGCAGTTGATTCCCCCCCGGCAACCCATGGGGCAGCAGAAATACGCTCTGTGGCTGAGGTTGACGGGCCGAGTCGATGCTGCGGCGCCGAATGTGCAGGCCGCCGTGCCACCCTTGGAGCGCAGCGTCGCCGGCCGCTGAAGAGGACTGGACAGAACGCATAAGGAAGCTAAACCTCACCGGAGGAGGCCGCCTTGATTTCTGCAATCAAGCGCAGCGCTTTACTCACGCAGAGAAACACCAAAAGTCGTTTGCACAACCCCTGGCAGATGCACATAGATTGAACCTCCAACCACCTGGCTGAAGGATCGCTCCAGTTTCAGCCAAGCCTCCCATTTCTGAAGCGTCAGCGCGTTGAAGCCCCGCCGACGAACCACGTCAACAAACCGTTTCTCCAGCAGACAGAACCCACTCGGCAAGGCTAAGGCATCACACAGCTGAAGCAGCCGGTCGTACTCGTTGTACGTCACGGACGCCAGATAGGAGGCCACCAGCGCTTTTTCGTCGGCTGTGCAATCCCAGACGCCAGCCCCAGCGTCAACGTCCTGAAGTGGAAACGAGTGCGTCATGCAGATGCGGGCAGCTTGCTCAAAGCCCCGCTCCATGAGGTAGGAATAGCCATCGAGAATGTGCCTGAGATCGTGCACGCCCGCACGGCGCCCAATGTCATGCATCAAGCCGTAGATATACGCCCATTCAGGGTCAAGGTCAGGGTGGTGTTCAGCAAGGGCACGGGCAGCGGCGGCAACACACAGAGAGTGATCAACCCAGGGCCCAGGGTTTAGGTTGGCGGCTTCTTGAAGCATCTGCTGGGCCTGGGCCAGTGTGGGGACAGTCACGCCTCATTTCAGCACATCAGTCTGTCTGTGCACTCCACATTCCAGCAGCTCCACAGACCCAAGATCGAATCCTTGAAGGAAGTTCTCAATGGCGCATAACTCACGAAGCGTCAATTAAGATCCACCTCAAGGCACATCATTATGATGTCCAGCCAACCTACCTCCCCTTCAACAACGGGGACTCGTATCGCTAGAGTGCATCTTTCTAGGCTAACTGAGCTTAGAGAAGAGGTCAGACAAAAGGCGAGTCCGAGACTCAGCCCACCCGCCGCACCTTACCCCCGAGTACCCCCACCGCTTTTCTCAACAGTTCCGTTCCAGCGCAATCCAGTAGGGCCTGGTTCTGTCACCATCATTTCCGAGAGGTTGACCTGTATGAGATCCGTTTCCCCACTCACCATCCTGAACCGCGCCCAACTGGGCCTCCTGCTGATCATGGTCGGAAACATCCTTTACAGCTGCGGTGCCAGCGCCGAGCAGTTCGTTGCCGGTCGAAATAGCCTGGGGCTCGTGTGGCTGCTCCAGGTGGGGTTCGCGGTGGCCGCCGCACACTTCACGCGCCAGTGGATCATCGCCACCGCAACGTCAGAACTGGGCAAGCTGGAACAGATCGCACAAAGCGCGATATCGGTCTGGAACATCTACGCGTACTCCCCCGTCTTTATGGCCATTGCGCTGGTCATCGCCTCAAACATTGACCAACCTGCTGCGCCCCTGTTCCCCTTGGTCAACGTCATCGTTCCGTTCGGCATCTTGTTTGCCTTGGTTCGCACGTTCACCCAGACGGTGAGCCGTTGGATCGAGCAGCGCACCCAGGTTCTGCGGGGTGGAAGTGAACCCGAGCAGAACAGCACTGCCCTGCTTCAGAAGTGGCTGACCGCGCTGGCCGTGCTCCACGGACTGACCGTCCTCACCCTCTTCAACTCTTTTGACCCCACGGCGATTCACACGCAAGTCGAAATCATTAACAACGTTCTGACGTCGGTCTACGGTGCACTGGGCCTCACCGGCATTCTGGGGGTGAAGCGGGCGGTGGCGTTGATCGGAGCGCGCACAGCAGAGGCACACGGCGAGCCAGTATCCGCCTGGACAATTCCTCCACAATCCTCTAAACGCCGCTCGAAAGGATGGACCATTGTGCTGAGCTCCGTCGCCGCGCTGCTGCTCGCAGCCGTCTTCGGACTCGTCGTGCTCGGACAGAAGGTTCAGGCCGAAGAACGGCCCGGCAGCCTAGGCCTCCCAACCAGCGTCACAGCCAATGGCGAACAGATCTATGGTCACCCAGACGCGCCTATCACCGTCACCGAATACGCCGACTTCCAGTGCCCAGGCTGTCAGTGGTTCGCAACCAGCGAACGCCACCGGTTCCTCAAAAGCGAGATCCGCAGCGGTAAGGTCAAAGTGGTGTTCGCCGACTTCCCGTTGGCCTTTCACAACAACGCCGTTCCCGCGGCCATAGCCGCCCGCTGCGCCGCAAAAGTCGAGCAGTTCTGGGTCTACCATGACGCCCTGTACGTCGAACAGGACAAATGGGCGCGCATGGACGACCCATCCTCGTTCTTCTTGAGGCTCGCTCGCCGCCTGAAAGTTCCCGAAAAGGACTTCCTGGAGTGCCTGCACAATCCCACCACCCTCACTCAAGTTGAACGCAGTGTGAAGCGTGGCGAAGCTCTAGACCTGCCCGGCACACCCTCATTTGCCGTGAACGGTAAAGTCGTTCCGTGGAAAGAGGACGGCGATGTACAAGACACGCTTACGTCAGTTGAGCAAGTCGTGCATAGTCTTCTGGAACGCGGTAGCAACGGCCCGTAAGGTCAGGAAGAAACGCGCCTCATCGCCGGAACCCAGAAGGGCGAACCTGCCTACCGCCCCTCAGGGTGCAGACGGATGATTGGGAAGAGTTGAACTGATCTGACCGCTTGACCCCTGTGACAGGGTTCCACTTGCCCCCCTACTTTGTTCAGCCCTAAGTGCAGTCAGTGCCAAAAAAACAGGGGACATAACCCCCCCAATGCGTCCATCTCCCTTGTTCTAATTCTGATCAAGCTCCTCTACTGTGGCCCTGTGCCCGCTCCGCTCCCCGACACGATCAATGCCTCTGATTCCTCCGTGCTCCAGCGTCTCGCCGAACGCCGTATCACCCAGCGATTTAGAAATTTCTTCGATCAGAATCTGTTGCCGGCCATGATCGCCGCCTACATCGAGGGCTTTACGAACGGCAAAGTTCCCACTGGCATGGGTGCCTCCAATCTGGTTGCGGAAGCCTTCCGCCTGGGGAACCGCGACCGAATGAACGACACGAGCCCACACGTGGATTAGCAAGCGTTCACGCCTCACACCTGCTTCAGCACCCAGGCCCGAGAAATGTGCGTGCTGCCGTTCAGCGAGTCCTCCCAGCCCTTGCCACCCCCATATTCTTGAGACGGACTGAAGGGCTGTTCCTGTCTCCAGACGGCACAATAAAGACATGAACACGCTCCTCTCCGTCTTGATGGGTAGCGCCATGGCGCTGAGCGTGGTGACCCTGTTTCTTCTGTTCACTGGCAATCTCTGGGCCATGACCGCGACCGGTGGTACTGCACTCCTCCTGGCTGTCTTCGCCATTCCCACCCTCGACCGTCAAGAGGCCGAGCACGCCAGCCCTCTCGACGGCTAGACCGCTTCCAGTACCCGGCCCAAAAAATGCGCGTACTACCGCGTGATGATCAAGCATTGGCCTAGCAAGTCGTCAGCTGAACGAATCCACAGTTCGAAGACGCCCTCCAGCCCCATCTCCTACACCGCCCACGCCTGCTCACTCTCGGCATCGGTATAGCGCCCCTTCAGCTCCCGTTTTGGTGGCATCACGAAGGTCACAGTTGCGCCTCAATCCTCGCCTGCACGTCCAACGACACCACAAAGCCCCAAGCGCCGGAGCAGGGCACTGACCGACGTAACATCTGTACGTCGGACGTTCAAGAGCTGTTATGAGTGGCCTGACTGACTCATCTCCTGAGGCAACTGAGCGTTGACGCGGCGAGTCTTCGTGCAAGCATGCGGTATGCATCCTGTGCGGATTGAATCTCTGGACATCCACGCGCTGACCCACACGCTCGACCACGGCCCTGGCGAGGCGCCCGTGACCTACCCCGTTCTCTGGGCGCAGGAAACCTCGTATGGCCTGCATATGGCCCGGGCTTTCGTGGGACATCCGAAGATTCACTTCATCGAACGTCATGTGATCCCGGCTCTAGGATTGCTCGTCAACCGGTTCAGTGGAACGGACTGGATCACTCAAAATAGCTACTACGTTGATATAGCGTCGATCTCCACCACAGGGTCGTGTTGGGTCACCCGAGATTTGTACCTGGATCTGTCCATTCGTTTGGATGGAACCCCGACGGTTTTGGATACCGATGAGTACCTGACCGCGCTGCGTGAGGGACTACTGAAACCGGACGAGGCCGCATGGAGCCTGACTTGCCTGCACCAGGTGGTCAACGGCGTTCTGGCGCACCGTGATCTAGAAGTGTGGTTGCGGACGCAGGGCGTCGAGCTGAGCTGGCGCGGTGCACCGTCCCTGACGTCTGCTGCAACGCCCTGATCTCATTCCACATGACCGCAGGATTTCTAGTTCCCTATGCAAGGGTGTTGTGGTGCCCAGAGGCCGCTGAGTGGTGAAGCAACCCTTTGCCTGGATCTGAAAGTCCAAAGCTGTCAGAACCCCTGCACCATACCAAGTTGCTGCTGGAAGCCGCGTGGCGCCGCCTGCGCCCAATCAAGGAACCCCATGCCCCACCTGAACATCCCTGACGCCCAGTTGTACTACGAGGTCTGGGGCGATGGCCCCCCCCTGGTGCTGCTGCACGGTAAAGGCGGCGACCACCGCATATGGGCTGAGCAGATCTCCCACTTTGCGCCTGAGTCTACCGGCATCGCTTTCGACCACCGGGGGTGGGGGCGCTCCAGAGGTCCGCTGCCCGAGCCGTGGGTGAATACCTTCGTGCCGGACCTGCACGCCCTGCTCGAGTACCTGCACGTCGGTCGCTTTCACGCCATCGCGCAGAACATGGGCGGCTACACCCTCCGGGCCTTCCACGCCACGCACCCTGACCGACTCAGCCGGGTCATCATGAGCGGTACCACCGGCGGGCACATCCCCGACGCCTGGCGCGAACGAGCCGCACGGGCCGCGCAGGCCTCCGAACAACAACGTGCGCAATGGCAATAAGGGCTGGCTCGACACCCGGCCCTCTCGCTCGACACGTACCGCAACGCGCCTGACCGTGCGGCCGCATATGAAGCCATCACCCGTACCGCTCCGCACCACCCTTTGCCTCCTCCTCGCCCCCCAGGCACCCGCCATGTACGCACCCTGTTCATCCATGGGGCGCTCGACACCATCTTGCCAGTGGACCTCGTCCGAGCGGTGACTATCGAAGGGGGATGGCCCCTGCGCACCATTGAGCGGGCCGGTCACGCGGTGTACTTCGAATGCCCTGCAGCCTTCAACGCCCTGGCCACCGCCCATCTACGCGCCTGACGGTGACTTGGCGCCTCCGGGACCTTGAGCCGGACCTGCGTGAAGGTCAAAGTGCCGGAAGACGCCCATCACCTCCACCGGCATGACGCCTCGCTGCATTTCAGACGTCCAGGGAGGTTCCACGAAAGCTGTCCACCACTGGCAAGTTTCCCTTGGGTTGCTGGGAAGAAGCTCGCCTGCATTGGCTCACGCTTGAGAAGACGGAGCCCCCCGCGCGTTGCATGAACTCTCGCGTACGTTAGAGGCATTGGTCGCCCGAATAGGCGAGCGTAGGGCCTCCCAAAGACATTGGGCACGACCAGCGTGGCATCTCTTCTCTATCTTCCACACATGTACCCCACCGATTTCCCACCCGCAGATTTAGAATTGCAAGCGGATCTGCCCTTCAGCCGACACGGCTTAACACTCGATCTACTTCGAGCCCAGCAACGACCCTCCTCTCCCGTTCCAGCCATTCTCCATCTGCATGGTGGCGCTTGGATCATGTTGGGCAAATGGGCGGTCGACAATGTGTTTCTCGCACGCGAAGGGTACGTCACCTTCAGCGTGGACTACCGCCTGGCTGGCGACGCCCTCTTCCCAGCGCAAATTCACGACGTCAAAACAGCCGTCCGCTGGATCAGAAAGCACGCTTCAGAGTTCGGGATTGACCCCACGCGGATTGGCGTCTGGGGCATCAGTGCAGGCGCACATCTCGCGGGACTCTTAGGCACCACCAACGGCGTAGAAGCCTTCGAAGGACGGGACGGAGGGTGGGAAGACGAAGAGTCCGCAGTTCAGGCGATCGGCAGTGTCTGTGGGCCAATGGATCTGCTGGACCCCTCATGGGACCACGGAACAGAGCCGTTTCCCTTATTCGGCGAACCGCTTCTCCATGTTCCAGCGCAGGCGCTGGCGGCCAGTCCAATCACCTCTGTCTCCGCCAGCACGCCCCCATTTACCTTCATCCATGGGCAACAGGATGAAGTGGTTCCCGTTCTCCAGTCAGAAAGAATGCATCTGAAATTATTGGCGTTGGGCCGCTCGACGCAATTGCATGTTCTGGACGGTGGGCATGAGATCAACCTCACGCATACGCAGAGGATGGAGCAGCATCTCAGTGCGTTTTTCGATCAGCACTTAGGCCGACCTGACATGCGGTCAAGATAACGCGGGAGGTGCCAGCAAAGTCATCAAGAGAGGGCACGGGAAAACTGACTCTGCTGCTTCCAGCTCTCTGAACTACCTGATGAGCCAGAACTAAAAACCATATGGAGTGGCGGCTTTCACGTCGTCCTCAGTCACCCTGAAGAAGCGGAAGACCCGGAGAGGAGAGAGCAGAAGCCATTTCAAGGTGACGAACAACAAGTGCACAACCGCGCGCGGCTGACTCTCCTGTGCCCGAAACGTTGCCAGGCCGCACCCCAAGACAAATTGTAATGTCCCACACGGGGAGTGCAGTTCATCCAGTTGGGCGAGCCACTCCTGTTCCCGAATCTCCTGCCGTTTGGGCAGGTGCTGTGCAAGAACGCAAATCCACCGCTGGGCTTGGTGAGTGACCAACAGCCCCAGGAGGATGACGAGCAAGGCGAAGGGGATCAGAATCAGCAGGGCATACAGGACGTCAAGCATGGGGCACTCCTCCTTGCAGGGTGACGAAGAGGGAATCGCGTTCCCGTTCAAAGGTGCGCATCCCTTCTCCAGTCAGGGTGTAAAAGCGCCTGGGGCGGCGGCCAGCGATATGGGGATCGATGTCCTCCCAAGTTCCTAGGAGAAGACCTGCATCTTCGAGCTTGTCGAGGATGGGATAGAGCGTCCCGTTGCCCAGGTGAAGCGCTTTGGAAAGCGAGAGACCGTAGTGCGGTTCAATGCCGTGGTACAGCAGCGCAAGAACGCGCAGGGCATTCGGGGTCAGACGCATTCCGCGAGGCATACTCTTACTTTCGACTATGGGGGGAGCAAAGTCAAGCGAAGGACGAGAACTCACGCCTCCACGGGCACCTGTGCGTTGTTTGGTGGAAGAGCTGCTCAATACGGCTTGACGACACAGTGGCGACCTGAACTACTCTCCACTCATCAGATAGGTCGCTTCGTCCTCTGGGTTCGGCCCGAAAGCACGCACCCAGTCGCTCGCGGCTTGCCAGTCATACACCACCCGTCGGAAGGCGATACTCCAGCGTCCTTTCCGCTGCTGCAACAGCGCCCAACGCGCCCGAGGATCGCCATCCACTTGATTTCCAACCGCCCCAACATTCACGACCAACGTGTCGTCAATCATCGTCAAGCCTTCGCGATGCGTATGCCCACACAGCACAACGCCAGCATGGAGTGGCTGAACCAGTGAACGAAGCTCTTGAGCTGACCGCGCGAGGTATGGACCCCGTTGCCAGGACCACATCAGATGCCCGGAGGGGTCGTCTGGTGCCCCGTGACAGGCATACACCTGCCCCCCTGCCACCTTGGCTGAGAGCGGGAGGCGAGTGAGGTGCTCGACAGCGCCGAAGGGGAGCTGCGAACGCAGCCAGCTGTTCAAAACATCATTCTGGTTGAGGTGCGGCTCGGCACTCCCGAGCACTTCAACTGCTGTCAGGGATCGTTGTTGCTCATAAGCACGCCCAGGATCGGCCTGTCCTGTCACCTGATCACCCAAATTAAGGATTAAATCTGGCGATTCGCTGCTGACCTCGCCGAGGACTGCTTCGAGGGCGAAGGCATTTCCATGCACATCGCTGATGACCGCAATTCGAAGCGACATGCCGTCACTCTACTGGGGCAGCTGTGTTCTCAAGAGCTGCTGAATGAGCCCGCCCCACATCAAGCACTCTATCCTAAACGATAGTAGGTCAGAGAAAATTGAGGGGTTTTACCTGGGTAAATTAGGATGCATCCGTTGCGTAGCGAGATATAACGTCTAGTTTCGGCTTGGGGTACCAGAGCTGCTAGAGGCCTCAACAACAGCGGTGTATCGCCACTCGCCTCCTTCATGGCACCACCGCCCCTGCTTCGAGCGCAGCAGCAGGCCCGGAGCTTCCAACTGCCGCCCTTCCTCCGTCACCTGAACTTCTTCTACTCCCAAGACTCGGATTTCGTCTATTCCACTTGCCAACAGCGGCTCACTCGACGAGAACGAGAGGCACGCCTGTCCCATGACCTCACCCTCAATCTCATCATTGCCAAAGCGCAGGTATCGACGATGCAGGAGTTGGCCCCCACTCAACACGATGACATTCATGGGGTCAAAACCACGTAACCACAGCTTTGACGACGCACGGATCCAGACCGACTCGCCACGCTGTGCCTCAAACGCGGCCACCTCTTGCGCACGCTGCCGGTGGACCCGCATGGCGGACTCGTTCGCCCGCTGGTGGACTGCCCGCGGTATCTCGCCAACCGTACGGGGTGCCAACCGCTGGGCAAGCACCTCGTCCAAGCTCATCGAAGGCTCCGCAAGGTTCAACTTCCACTCCAGCCCCGTCCGGTCAAGCAACACCGCCCATGCGGCACCGACCCCATAAGCACGTTGCCTGACCTTTAAGACGTCCCCTTCGACACGCGGACATTGGTCAAGAAAGGACACCTCAACGTAATGAGCAAGTCCCTCAATTCGCTCCATGGCCCGCTCATAGTTCAAGTGTTGGGGGTGCAGGGACAGCTGCCGACGTCTGCGCCATTCCAGTGCTTCCCCAGCAGGAGTCTGCCAGTCGTGTCTGTCGTGTAGAGCACAGGTGAGGGCTTCATCTTCCATGACGGCCAGCGCTAGCATTTCCTCGTCATCATTCGGATACGTGAATGCGTCCAACTCGTTCGATTCCCATGCGGGCGATGGGTTCAGCTGTTGAAAGACATGAAATGCCTCATGGACGGCGATGGCAGCAAGCGTCTTCGGGTCGCTTGGCAGGCCGTTCAGCATCAGGCTTGCCGCCACCACGCCGTTTTCCAGCACCGTCGCTGTGTTGGCTGTCACGGAAGGATGCCGTCCTCGGAAGACCAGCCGGTTCGCATCACGGGTCCAAGCGTGACTCGGCGGCGGCGTGTGGTACAGCGTCGTGTTCTGGCCGTCGAACACGATATAGGGCGTATTCTCCGGATGGAACTGGGGCCACAAGGAACGAGACGTCATCAATGACAACGCCTGCTCGAACAACAAGAGGGATTGGGACATAGATCTTCCTTGGTTTGCCAACAGTGTATGCAGAAGGCGGGAGCGCAGTCCATTGAGCCCACCAGTCACCTGCCGCAGCAACCACCTGCGGAGCAGCATCGATGCTCTCTCAACACCAACTTTCGCGAGAAGAAGACGCAAAGAAGGCTCTCTCAGTTCACTTGGCTAAGAATTCATCTTAGCAGAAGAACTTTTCTAAGTCGGCTTAGGTCAGAAAAAGGAGAAGATTTTACCCGGATAAAAAGAGAGTCTGAGAACGCGACGTCAAACATGTTCAGGGAGGCGGGTACGCAGCCATTCTCGGGCGGCATCACGTCCAAGCCAGGCATCACCATCGCCCAGCTGTGGGTACACCGCCATCAGGCGGTGCCGTTCTTCATCCAGCAGGGTGAGCAGGTCCGGCTCCTCGCCCAACGGTACCCCTGTGATTGCGAAGAACTTGTGATCACCGTCCGAACGAACGAACATGCCGATCAATGCCGCTTCCAGCACGTCACCCGGCGTAATGGACTGGTCGTCCACCACGTACACATCAAAATGCACGTCCGGCGGATGCCCAGTGCCCCGAATCCAACCGTAATGGCCGGGAAAGGCGCGGGCATACGGTAAGGAGCGCCAGGTGGTGTGTTCGAACACACCACGCAACGGGTCATATTGCACGCGGAATGGTTCGTGGCGCGGCTGCTCAATGACAGCGAACACCCAGTTCGGGTGCTGCGGGTGCAGTGCCTGCACATCAGTCATATCGTTTTCCTTCTTGTCACCAAACGCTGCAACAGATATAGAGGTAGCTTCATCTCGTCAGTATCAAGGTTGCAACGATCCGGGAGGAAAACCTGTCCAGCAGATTCGACTCCCCGACTACGCTTCTCTTCCAAGGAAACCTGTTACAAGCACGTCTTTAGTTCAAGTTAAGGCATCCCCAGCAGCTCTACTCTTTCTGATAACGCGAATTACCCACAATGATTCACTCTAAAAAAGGTTCAGCGCCACGGGAAGGAAGAAAGATTCGGGCCAAAATTGGGGCTGGGGAAGCATCGCTCAGCGAGAGCCTAGGCCGTTTTCGTTTGCATATCCCCTCTGGCTCAACACGCGCTATCGCCTCAGAACCTTAAATTTCACTGGCGCGGGCAAGAGATACGGCTGACCTTGATCGGAGCCGACCCCAAGGAGAGGCCCAAAGGTTGCGCGGAGCTCATACTCGCCCGGCGGTAGCTTCTTCCAGTCCATCGTTTCCACCGTCCATTGAGCAGAAGCCAATGCCTTCGTCTGACCAGGTTCAAAGGTCGCTTGGTAGCCGATGGTGAGACACACCTCCATGGAGGGCACAGGGAGAACAATCTCCTTCCTCTTCGTTGCCACCCTTCGAACCTCCATGTGGAAATCGCAGGCACCATATTCAAACGCCACAACGCTTGAGCCAGTATTCCGCACGAGCAGAGAGATCGGCAGGGTCTTACCTTGCCGAACGGTGCCTGGAAGACTCAGCTTCGCTGCCAAAGGTGCATTCAAGGCTGGCCCCGTGGGCAACGCTCGAGGTGGCAAGGTAAAGATCACCACAGCGTCGAGCGGCACGCCAGCGGCGCGAAACACGGCTTCTGCTTCATCCCGTTGAGAAGGATGCTGTAAACCAACGACCACCCGTTCAAGTCTGGATGCGAATTGAGAGAAGGTTCGGCCCCGAATATGATTGAGAGCGTCATCCGCTGCCGCCAGATACTTCACCCCACTCCCCTGAAGGAAGCGAACTTGACCCGGCCGTGCACCGAGCACCTGGAGGAAGGAGTTGTGACCGGCCTGAACTGCCCTCAGGATCTGGAGACGAACCGCAGGATCTGTGGAGTTCACCGCTAGGTACAGCGTGTCACCATAGACCTCGAAGCCGATGTACTCCGGATACTGCTTGTGCAACTGCTCTTCGATCATTGGAAACGGGTTGGTGTCTTGCGGTTGAACAAGGACGGCGGAAATTGCAACAGGAGCAGGGAGGGACTGGCCAGAGGCCGTCAGTCCCTGACTCAGTAGGACGAGGCTAGCTCCAGACTGAATGGCAACGGACTTCAGCATGACTCAGCGTGCCGCCTAGATGCTGATGTGGGATGAGCATGGAGAAGCACAAGAGATTTCGGAGAATCTGAGGTACGGAGAAGATCCCTCCTAAGCGGCCTTAGGCGACAGGAACGGGTTCATATGTGATCTTCAGCGGGGAGGAGAATTGGGTCGCCATGTGATCGTGCGGCGATGGTTTCACCCGTGAGGTCAACGAGTGCCAATTGTTCACCGGAGTGCAGCTTCGCAGCGCTGTAAAACACGCGGGCATCATTGGATTCGGCTGAACTGGAGATGATTCTGGTCTCGCCAGTGTTCTCCGTGAGAATCACGCGGTAGGTCATTGCATCAGCATAGGCGGCAGATAAATGAGATAGCCGAACGGGTTTCAATCACATTCACCTGAAAGTGTCGGTTAGGGTGTTCGAGGCCGTGTCTGTCGGCCTCGAAGGTAAGGCAGTGAATATTGGCCCTAAGAGTATTTAGGAAGGAGTTTGCTGGCTTCTAGGCTGGTGTCAGACGTTGCCGAAGGAGAGCAAACTCTTCGCGCACTGCTGAAGCCCGAGGACGTGTGCGCGGATATCCCCAATCCACGAATCGGAGTGCTTGTTCATTCCAACCGCACGCTTCGCAGATTCGTGCAAACAGGAGGCTGTGAAATTCTGCGTGATACGTCCCAACCACCGCGTCTTGAGGGGCAATAGTGCGCAAGTTTTCTACTCCGGCTTGAACTTCTCTTCGGAATACAGCTTCGGCCTGAGTAAACAACGGGGCGACGTCTTCGCTGAATGGTTCACGTAGCCAGCGTTCGCCTACGCGTGTGCGAAACGCACACTGGTACTCCTTGAATGTGGATGCCAACCCAACGTCAGGGAGGAGGCCAAGGGGATGGGCACCGAGATTCACGTAGAAGTGGACACCGTCATGGCTCCGCTGGACGTTGACCACCCAGACAAATCCATCGCTCGTGGCGTGCATGGTTGGTCCACTGCCCTGGTATCCAGCACGTCGCGCTGCATGACGCAGGAGCGTAGGAAATCGAAATGAAGACATGCACCGCAACTCTATCCCTACGAGCTTCAGCAGTTCCAGAAGCGCGTTGGAAGCTGAGTCTCTGGGACACTTTCAGTCAGCCTGTGGGTGGGCTTTGTGGGGGCCGAAATTATTAGATTCCAGGGTGGATTTGGTCAGTTATGCAAGATAATCCGCGAGCGAACCCAGGCCAGGCCAGCACGCTTGTTCGATGTTTCCCCGGCGACTCTTAGGGTGATGCTGCTGTGCCCTCGTCAGCAGCCTGAAAGTGCGATCTGCTTTTCCGAACTTCGGGGCCAGTAGGTCTGAATCGAACGACTACCCTGGCAAGCGTCGGCCTGAGCAAGGGAGTAGTCCTGATGGGAACGAGCTGAGTTTGCATTGGTGCTGAGTGAGGTGGCGGGCTCTGTAAGGCGTGTCACTTCACGAACTGAGGGCGAGCGTAGGGGGTTTTGAATTCGGCAAAGGGGTGATCCCACCGATAGATGCGCCACTCCAGCGCCTGTCGACGGTGCAGCATCGCCTGGTACGCCGGGTCATGCCAGTCGCACCCTCCCCAGCGGTACTGAAGCATACGGAAGTTCAGTTCATTCCATTCCACCTGATCTGGGCTGGGGTGGCGCAAGATCAGCTCTTCTCTCACACCCCCGAACAATAGGTCGTCCAGTGAGCCGAACGCCGTGGCGTCATAGGGGAGATCACAGGCATAGCACCGACCATACTCATCCATGAGGAAATGCATCCAGCCATCTTCCGCTCCAATGGGAAACAGGCGAGCGCCAATCCGCCGTTCGAGCGGCCGAACAGCCTGATGCCAGTCTGGACCACAGGCCGCCGAGTAGTAGTTCCCGCCCGGATCTCCCAGGCCTTCGACCTGCTCAAGGAATGCGATGGCCGCCGGGAATGGTGTCCAACCCTGTCGGATTCGTTGAGCGAGGAGGGCCGTGAGATCCACGCGGCGTCCGGTGAACCAGCCGAGAGTCTGAAAGTAGGTCTTCAGGCGTTCACTCCAGGGCACCTCATGGGCTTCCGTCATGCGGACAGTATGGATCGTGGCGTGGAGTGCTCTGGAGAAGGAGCTGAGTGGTGTGGGCCTGAATTCAATTGGATGCTCTTTGATGGTTCCGTAGAGCGCTGTGAATGCGAGAGATGACGCCGATCTATGTGGAGTGAACCCAAAGTACCGGTTCACCGTCATTTTTGATGATCCCCTCAGGAACTTGGCCTCCAATAGGGTATGGAAAACGAAGCGTTAACAGCCCTCTTTCTGGGACAGCTTCCTGGGTTTCGGCTGGATACGGTGCAGGTCGCAGAGACCGTTGTAGTGATCGCCACCAGCATCCAACCGACGTCGGGCTGTCCGACGTGTGGTACCTCCAGTGCTCGAGTTCACAGTCGGTATCGCCGTCACCTGAGTGATCTCCCAGCAGGTGGAACATCGGTGACGCTCGAACTGGCTGTTCGCCGCTTCGTGTGTCAGGAGCCGTTGTGCCGACAACACATCTTTTGTGAGCGGTTTGTCGATGGACTCACGCCTTCCGTTCGTCGAAGTCGGCGGGCGCTCGCGGTGATCCAGCACGTGTCCGTGATTCTTGGGGGCAATGCTGGTGCCGCCCTGCTGAAACGGATGCAGTGTAGGGTCAGTGCATCCACCGTGCTGCGTGCAGCACGGCTCCTGCCGCCAGTGGTGCGATCCGTGCCCGAGGTCATTGGGGTCGATGATTTCGCGTTTCGGCGGGGTCACGTGTATGGGACAGTCATCGTCGACCTCGAGACACGCAGGCCGATCGAACTCCTCTCAGATCGAAGCGCAAGCACGCTGGCGGCGTGGCTCAAACAGCACCCACACATCAAAATTATCAGTCGAGACCGTTCATTGGAATATGAAAAGGGAATTTGCGAAGGCGCACCGATGGCGCAGCAGGTTCTGGATCGTTGGCACGTCTTGAAGAACTGTCGAGAAGCGCTGGAACGTCAATTGGCACGCGACCGCACGGCCATTCTTGAGATCTGCCACGATCAGGTTCCGTTACCGTCGCTCCCACGCACCCACAGTGAACAGGCGCGCCGGTCAGAACGTCAGCAAGTACGTCAACAGGTGTTTGACCGAATTCACGCGTTGTCCATCAATGGCCGCAGTCAACGCGCTATCAGCCGCAAACTGTATGTGAGTCGGGGACGGGTTCGAGCTGCTCTCACGGCTAAGGTACAACCGCCGCTTGGTCGGCAGCAGAGCCGCTCAGGGATCTTGGCACCCTTCTTGTCGTATCTCCAACACCGCTTCTCGCAAGGGGAGCGCAACGCTGGACAACTCCTGCGGGAGGTGCGCCAGCAGGGATTTTCTGGCTCGCGTAAGCGTGTCGCGCAATGGATGCAGATGCGCCGCACGGCACCAGCAAAGACCACGCCCGGCCCGTATGTCGCTATGGGGCGGTGAAGAGCGGGCCGATCCCGACGTCCGCTCACGCAGTGAGCGGTGCGTCAGAGCGGGCGTGGACGTTTCAGCACCTGGTCTGGGTCATGCTTCGAGATCAAACCAAGCTCGACACGCAGGATCAACAGATCCTAGCTGCCATCAAAGCTCGTTCTGAGGTCGTGAGCACGGCTCACGACCTCACTCAGGCCTTCACACGGTTGATGCGTGAACGACAGCCGCAAGCCCTCGAATCCTGGTTCCAATCCGCGAAGACGTCCGGTCTACCGGACTTCGTGACGTTCGCCCGCGGTCTCGAACGCGATGTTGTCGCTCTGACAGCAGCCCTTGTGCTGCAGTGGTCAAACGGCCCAGTCGAGGGCATTGTCAACAAAATAAAATTGATCAAACGTCAGGCGTATGGCCGGGCCTCATTTCAACTCCTACGACAACGCGTGTTGATGGCTGTGTGACGAGCAATCACCAAAAATGACGGTGAACCTGTCCGAGGGGGTCAGTCCAAAGGCTAGATCTCACCGAGGGAGGCCGCAAGGTCTGAGTCGGCCTGGGGGCGCAAGCAGCACAGAGAGGCTGTCACGCCCGGAGAGCTGTGCCGCGACTGTGGTCTTCGCGCGTCGTCAACAGAATCAAAGACTTCCATGCGGTGACCACGGGGTACGAAAAACGCGGCCGGAACTTCTTGCTGAGCCAGCGCCCATTGCCCCACCTGTTGAACCTGCTTCCACCATTCCCAAAGCCCCAGTGCGTGAAGAGCGTTAGCCCTTCAGTATTCGCCTCCGACCCTTGCAGAGAGCCACCCTCAATGCCGTTGTGATGGAACTGAAGCTGGCAGGCTGGCCGGTGAGCCAGGAAGCCGCTTTAGAGTAAATAGTGCAACTGCTTGAAGAAGATGGCGAAGTGCGGGCCAAGATCACAGCATGATTGACCAAGGCCTCGTAAGACTCACTTCGCGAAGAACAATCAATGCACCACCCCTTTATGAGGATGGCGGGCGTGGCCAAGAACAGTAAGGTCTGGGGGTGACCTCGCCACTCCTTCTGGTTGTTTCGGGCCTTCCTGCAGCAGGTAAATCGACACTCAGTGCACAATTGGCCCGAGAACTGTACCTTCCTTTTGTCACCAAAGACGACTACAAGGGTCTGGTACTCGCGCGACAGCCAGACCTGCCCCGTGAGGTGATAGGCCCGCTCAGCTTTGACCTGATGTGGCATGTGGCAGGCGTGACTCTGGCAGCGGGCATCGACACCCTGTTGGAAACCCATTTCTATCGGGGCATCAGTGAGGCTAAGATTTTGGAGCTCGCGCAGGCGCATCGCGCCCGGTTGGTACAAATCTTTTGCCACGTACCACTGGAAGTCTTGCGCGAACGGCATGCGGCGCGCGTCGCTTCAGGGGCACGTCCCGGCATCGACCTGCCGTTTGATCATGCCTTAGCACCGGCCAATTGGTGTCACACCCCGCTGGCACTGGGTCAAGTACCGTGTTTGGAAGTGGACACGTCCTTGCGTGACCCACTCCCGGAAGCGTTGAGGTGGGTCAAGGACAGACAGCAATCTGACTGACACCCCAAACGCGACCAAGGGCAACACAAACCAATGCCGTTCTCAATACACGGTCAAGACATTGCCGCTGGGTCGGTCGTCCAACTCAGGATCCGTTGAGCGGTCTGCTCTGGCGTCAACTCGGTCACGTCGAAGGTCGTTCCTGACCAGAACACGTCAGGGTGATCGTGCCAGCGCTCCCAGCGCATGTCATCCCACCCGCCCTCCATGAGCACATCGGGACGCCAGTCCGGATAGGCCTCGTGTGCGCGCATCCAAGCAGCCCAGTTCAGCATGTCTTGAGTGGCGAGCCCATCACCCCGAGTATGCAGACGCCGGATGCGCTCCACATCGCCCACATCTAGGAGAAGGTGCCGGACGCCTCGCAAGCGGGGGGTAGAAGGCGCAGCGAGCACTTCGCCCAGTGGACACTGACCGAGTAGGCCGAAATCACCTTCAGTGTGCAGCGCCGTCTGAACCCACTGTTCGAGGAGCTGTTGCCGCTCGGCTGTTCCGCCGCCCTTCCAGCGCTCATCAAAGTCGTGCCATTGCACCGTCGGGCACACGGCACGGAGCAGTGGAAGGAGGGTGGATTTCCCGGAACCAGATGCACCGCTGATGACAAAGAGCATGCCAGCAAGCTAGGGCACTGGGCGGGATAGATGCGTCTGCTGACTGGCCTATGGCGTGTCCGCCACGGTGGTCTGCGAATCAAGGTGGAGTTCGACATACTGACCCGATGGATGTCCTGAATTGCACAGTTTCAACGCCTCTGTGGGAGCAATGGTCGAGCAATTTCTCGCCATCAACCCAACCGTTCTACGTTTCAGATACGCTGGCCCAACAACTGCGTCCGCTCCCTTTTTGGAGCAGAGCAGAGTTTTCGGCCCTGCAACTTCCCTTGACCTTCACCGATACTTTTCAGGGCTACGCGGTGCCCTTGGGAGCTCCCTGGGTCTTCCTCCTCGCTGAGGCAACGTATGCTGCTCTCCCGCCCGCAGTACGGCTGGCCTTGCTGCACGAGCAGCATCACCATGGCCGAGCATTGGTCGAGCGGCTTGATGATTGGCAGACTCGCCTTCCTGAGGCGAAGGGGATCTTTCAGACTTTCGCGGAGGGTGAATGGTTTGTCTGGTGGCCGTCCCTCTGGCATCAACTCTCTGGATCAGCCCGCGAGCAGGTCCTGTTGGATTTCATCACCAAAGACCGTCTGGCGCATCGTGGGGAAGAGTTAAGCACGCAGCAGTGGGAGCGCATTCAGCGAACCCTGCCAGGCGTTCGACCGCTGGCGGGAACGTTTGCATCTCAAAGTGGTCCTAATTGTCTGGGGACGACGTTGGCGGCCTTCGGCATACCGAATATGGCAGAGCTCTGGCTGCATGGTGGCCCATTTGAGCGTTGGCTGGAGGCCGTGACTGTGGCGAGCAGCGAGCTGGATGCCTTGGGCACCATTCTGGTCTGGCGTGATGCGGCTGGTCGAGTGCAACATGCTGGGGTTGCGCTAGGGGAGGGGTGGTTGTTTCACAAAGAAGCGCAGAGCTGGTCTGCACCCCGTCAGATCGTGGGACTTTCTGAAGCCCTTCGCCGGTGGGACGAACCTGGGTGGCGGGTCACGTCGTATATGGTCCAGTCATAACAAGATGCCTGTGATCCTCAACCACCCCTACAGCGTGTCGGCCAAGGCTGAGGGCTCACTTTTGAGCAGAACAGCCTCGTTCCGCCTTAGCGCCCCTCGATGACACTCAGGTTCACGAGGCTGGTGATGGCACGTTCTCCCGTGCGCTCGTGGAGGTCGAGTCCGTCAATCCTCTGCTGACGGGTGGAGCCCCCTTACCAGTTGGAGGAACAGGTAGACCACTTTCTGGCCGATGTTGCTTCATTCTTCCAGCGGTTGACGAGTGATGTACTCATACCTGTCTCGGATGAATCAGATTTTTTCGTCCAAGCAGACACCGTGACCTTCGATGGAATGCCGGGAATCCGGGCGGCAAACGTGCACGAGGCTGTGTCCTCCACCTATCCGGGAGGAGGCACAGGCCCGCCCAAGTTCTGCACGCCTTCTCCTCAAAGCTTGATGGTGGCCCTCAAAGCCAATGAGGGGACGATAACCGGAGAGATTTCGGTGAGGAGGCCAAGTTAACCTGATCCCTGGGTGCATTGCTCTTCGCTGCGCATTGTTCCCTCTCAGGCCACCTAGGTCACGATTTCCGGTATGCAGACGATCACTTTTGGACGAGCAAAATCCCTCCTTGGTTTGAGGTTTGCGCCCGCTGCTCTTGTGCTTTTGCCCTTCACTTATTGATACCGGTGTAAATGTGGGTTGCTATCTTGGGTGAACTATGGTCCCTTGGCAACCCTCCAAGTACACCCGCGCTCAGCTGGAAGAACGACGACTCGCCGCCCTATCCGTGATCCAAGCCGGTGGTCAGACCAATCAGCAGATTGCGAATCAATTTGGTGTCTCCATCCACACCATCTACACCTGGAAAGAGCGTCTCAAGCGCCAAGGCGGTTTGGAAGCCACCGTCACGCCCGGTCGGCCGGGCCGCTTGACGCCGGAACAGCGCCAACAGATCGGCACCCTCCTGCAGGAGGGTGCTCGCGCGTTTGGGTTTCCGGATGACACGTGGACGACGCCTCGCGTGCGTGAGGTCATCGGTCGTCGGTTGAGCGTGTGGTACCACCCGGATCATGTTCGGAAGCTGCTCCACCAACTGGGATTTTCACCTCAACGACCAAGCAAAGGGGCGCTCGAGCAGAACGAGACAGCACTGCGAACCTGGGTGCGGACCACGCGCCTGGAGGTCGAAAAAAAAGGTCGCGCTCGGCGCGACCCTGGTGTATCTGGATGAGGTGGGTTTCAGTCTGAAGGGTGTGGTGCGTCGAACGTGGGCCCCGAAGGGAAAGACGCCCATCGTGCGTCTTCCGGCCAGTTGGCAGAAGCTGTCGACCATTGGTGCGATCACCTCTAGGTGCCAATTCCTGCAGCACACTCAGCCAGGAGCCATCAAGACGGACCATGTGGTGGCATTTTTGCACCATGTCTTAAAGCAGGTTCCCGGTGAGGTCGTCGTAGTGCTGGACAATGCCGCTATTCACCGAGCGAAAGCCGTATCGGCTTTCGTAGAGACCGTAGAACGTCTGACCCTGATTTATTTGCCACCTTACTCTCCAGAATTGAATCCCATAGAGAAGGTCTGGGCGTACGTCAAGCGCAATGTCCTGGGCAATTTCTGTGCCAAGACGACCAAAGAACTCAAAGAGCGGCTCCGTTCGGGTTGGCAGCGGGTGCGGTATATCAGCCTGCCACAACGGCTTATGACGGCAACTCCGATTTAAACCGGTATCAATAGATTTCCCAGTCACGTTGTCGCCAGTCAGGCAGTCGGACAGGACGTACCGTTCGATCAGGGGGGGCCCGCCGGCCCGGTCGTACACCTTGACCAGTGGGCAGGGCACCTCATTGTTGAGGAGGCCGCCGATCACCTGCTGCCCTGGGGCCTGGTTCGCGATGGTCAACCGCAGCCGGACAGGGTGCCCGGCCAGCGCCAGCTCAAGTTGCTGCAGTTCCAGGGTGGGCCGCCCTGGAGTGGGTATCTGCGTCTGCCCTCCCGTCGTCGACAGGCCGAGCGTGAGGGCCAAGAGGAGCGTGCGGTGCATGCCCCCAGCATGGGTGCGGTCACCTGACGCGGGATGAGCTCACAGCACTCAACGGCTCGTCGTGCCACCCGGACTCCTCCCTCCGGAACCGATGTCCGTGGAGGTCAGGTCTGGTGCGCCATGATTCCCTGTACAGGCCCCTACTACGGGCATGTCAGACCTGCTGCCATCCGCCCTCCAGGCGCCGCCCGCTTTCAGCGTCTGGCATACCTTAGCGCTGTATCGGCTCCACTGGTCTGTGGAAAATATGCATCAAACCCTGAAAGGACGAGGCATTGATCTCGAAGCGACCCGCTTGACCAAGGGCACACGGATGAGTCTGCTGTTTGGCGTCGTGTCATTGGCGTTCGTCTGGTGCTGCTTGAGTGGAGACTTCGTTGCGACCAAGTCTCCACCGAAAACGCTCAAGCACAGCTTCCCGCAAAAAGTCTCTTTCGATTGGGCCTCGATGCTCTTCAGAGCGCATTGTCAAGTCGGCCCAAGAAAAATAATGCGTCTAGACTGTCATTGCAGCGATTTCTGACCACTTTTGACCCCTAGAGAGGCATCAGTTATATTACTGAACAGAACTTAAGTGAGGTAATTATGATAAGATCGCAGGCTTTAGTCTCTGCTCTAGTTATATTAACATGCGTGGCATGTTTCCCTCAGAAAATTCCTCCTCGAAAAGAAGATCTCTATGGCACATGGATAATTAGGAACGCCCGTCCCTCATCTATCATCGTAATCTTTAATTCTGACGGCAGCTTTCAATGGGGTGAACGATCATATCCGGTAGTAGTTGGAACGTATAAGCTAGATCCTGAGAAAATGAGACTCAGATTTATTAATCTTGATGGATCAGGTTTCTACAATTTACCCGTATCCTACTCTGCTGATGCTGCAAGGAAATACTTGATTGGCCTTCCGAATGAAGATTTTTTGAGCAAAATGGATTAAGTGACATTTTTAAGATTAGACGAACTCTCTACGTAATTGCGTCTGAAATCCAACCAAGCACCACTGAGTAGACCTCTTGCGAAAGTCATGGGCTAAGCTGGCAGCGTGGAGCGAGACCGTCTGACACGCACGCTGAAGATGAATCGCAAGCAGTTTCGTCGACGCACCGGGGTTCACCCGGAAACCGTTGCCGAGATGGAAACGGTGCTTGCACAACGGGAAGAACGGAAGAAGAAATCTGGCCGCCCAGCCGCACTCAGCGTGGCTGAACAACTCCTGATGACGCTGGAATTCTGGCGTGAGTACCGTACCTTCGCACACCTGGGTGACGACTGGGGCGTGCATGACGATGGCGTGCACCGCACGGTGGAACGCGTGGAAGCGGCCTTGATTGCCAGTGCGCGGTTCCAGATGCCCAGAAAACGCGTATTTCAGGAAGCGCAGCTCGTCTACAGCATCGTGGCGGTGGATGCTTCTGAAGTGCCGTGTGAACGGCCCAAAAAAAGCAGCGCGCTTGGTACAGCGGGAAGAAAAAACGTCATACCCTGAAATTTCAGCTGCTGATCTGCACGGTGACACAGCGCCGTGTTGGGCACCGCCACGAGTGCTGGGGCCGTTCATGATCTGAAGCTGTTCCGTCAGTCGGGTGTGCGCTTGCCCCACGACACGGCGCTGATCGGGGACGCCGGAGACCAGGGACTCTGGCGGAGCCACGGGCACGCCATCACCACCCATAAGGCGACGCGAGCGTCGCCCCTCTCCGCCGAACAACGCCAAGAAAACCGCGTGCTGGCACATGCCCGGCAGGGCACCCTGCATGCCATCCGTCGTACGAAGATCTTCCGCGTCTTGAAGGGCGTGTACCGACATCGGCGGCGTCGGTTTGCGCTCCGAGTTCAGCTGATCGCGGCGCTCTGCAACCTCACCCGTGCACGTCCCGCCTGACTTTCGCAAGAGGTCTAGTGGATACTAGCTATAGAAATGGATTTGAATCAAAAACTGGTGATTGCATCGCAAATAAATAGCGTGCTTGATGACGGTTTTAATTCTGTAGCCAATAGGATGGATACAACAACCAATGAACAGGTAGTCTACGGAGCCATTCGTGTCGACACTGCTCTGCCTAAAAGCAACGGCGAAAATAGTGTAATGACTTCAGCATCAACATCAAAATATGATTTGATGTTGGCAAACTACAGCATACTATGCATCATTCAAAAATGATATGTTCAAGGGGTGTTGATCTAGACAGTAACGTCTAGTCTCTGACTACCAGTCAAAACTCAGCAGCAGGTCGTTCAGGTATGGCGGGGCAAAGGGACACCTTCGCCTGCACAACTGGCCCTGAAGCTGCTCCGTACCGTTCCCCCTGCGTTGCTGTCGGGCAAGCGGCGTCCCCGTTTACATGCAGACGGGGGCTTTGAGAGTATTGAGTTCATTCAAGGTGTTCTTGCTCATGGCCTTGACATCGTGGTGGGTGTCCGCTGTACACGCAAGCTCAAGGATGGCCGTCAGGTGCGCGATCTCATGGTCAGAGGCGATCTGGTCAAGCCCTGTGGGCTTGACCAGATCATGTGTATCTCCTGGGTCTGGCTGCACCGGAATAAGGAGCCTGAACAACGCTTTGTGATGTCCAACCTCAATCTTGGCGGCATCTATCTCGCACGGGTCGGGAAAGGGCGCTGGAGGATAGAGGCGTTCTTCAAAACGATCAACGGGCGTTTTGGACTTGAACGCTTTGCCCAACACAGCAAACAGGGCGTGTTTCGTTGGTGGTGTCTCTCCACCTTGGCCTTTTTGCTCTGTCATGTCCAAGATCTGGAAACATCCGTGACGACACCACAGGTCTGGCCAGATTGGGGAGCTCTAGCGGGAACCATTCGGTTCTCCTTTGTTCCAGAAGTCCGTCGTCAAGCACTTCTTCTAGAATTGGCTGCCCTCGATGCCTTCCAGCACGCAGAAACCCGCCTCAAGATTTAAGGTGCAAATACTGTGTTGAAACGCAGGTGTCAAGAGACGACTTGGGGGCGTTGGTACCCCAGCTCGAAGGGTTTCGCAGACCGAAGGACGGCGAAACTTGTGCGAAGGATTTTGCGTGCCAGGGCAATCAGGGCGACCTTCTTCGGCTTTCCTGCCGCAACCAATCGTCGATAATAGTCACCCATCGGATTTTTGAGACGAGACACCGTGACAGCCGAGAGGTAAAAGGCCTTTCTCAGTCGACTGTTTCCAATCTTAGAGATCCGACACCGTCCCACCATGGCGCCCGACTGGCGCGGCACCGGAGACAATCCAGCGTAAGCGGCCCATTGCCGCGAATCCTGGGCGTCTTGGAGATGACTCGTCTCGGCCAGCACGATCGCTGCGGTCAACTTCCCGATCCCCGGCACGGAAGACAGGAGGGCCACTTGTTCGCGGAGTCCAGCGGATTCCGCCACACACGCATCCATCGCCCGTTCAACCGTGGCGCGCTGCTGTTCAAGCAGCGCCAAGCGCTCTCGACCCAGTTGGACGACCAACTCAAGAGCTTGTTCACGATGATCCAGGGCGTGCTGACGTCCTTTTTCAAGAGTGATCAGAGAAATGACCGCATCCCGTTCGTGGATCAAAGCACGGAGTGCTTCTCGATCTCGTTCAGCGGGCATCCAGCAGGCTGGATGCATCGTCTCGCCATACCGCGCAATCAGCTCGGCATCCATTTTGTCTGTTTTGCCCCGCCTCAACGTACTTTTCGCATAGAACTTAATCTGCGCTGCGTTAACCACACTGACCCGGTAGCCTGCCAAGTGAAGCTTCAACGCGATTCGCTCCCAGTACACGCCGGTCGCTTCCATCACCACCGAGGTCTCTTGGGCCGTGACGCCCTGTGTCTCCAGCCAGGTCTGCAGACCGGTATGGCCTTCGGCGGTGTTGGCCACCACCTGCCGAGCTGGTTTCAATTCGGGTTGCAGGAGACAGGCGTACAGCTCGCTTTTCCCCACGTCAATGCCGAGTACCACCATAAAAACCTCCTGGAAAGGGAAAGGTCATCACAGCCCGGTTCGCTCGGCGAGATTTTGTGTGCAGGCTTCTTGGCCTCAGATACTGTTGCGCCTGATCGAAAGGGCCTCGAGCCGGCCAGAATTTGCAATCCGACCTTGGAAGGTCAAAGATGTCAACAGGCTTGATGGCTCGAGGGGGAGTGACAAGCACAGCTTCCCACAGCTCTGCTCAACACACAAAGATGTCAGTCAACGTCGACCACCAGCAGGTGATCTGTACAGCCAGGTGCAACAACGTCATTGAGCAAGAACACCGATCTACACGGCGACAAGAGCGAAGTCAGCAGGGGTTCAGGCGACGGAAACGCGCTCAAGAGTTCCTGAATACGCACGCCCGAGTGACCAACCTCCACCATCATTCCCGAACCAGTGTTTCCGCCGCAGAAAGAAGAAGCAATCAGCAACGAGCGTTCCAGACGTGGTCAATCGTCGCGGCAGGGGTGGTCTGAGATTCGGATCACCCTTGCCCTTGGCTTGCCGTGACGCCAGTTAAGGCAACACAACCCTATTTGTAAATATTCCTGCTGATGTATCCACTTCTTCCGTCAGGATCTGTGTATACATATACTCTGCCGTTTTTAAGTTCGATAGGAAGATAGACACCACCCTGCGATTTGCAGTTAGATTTCCCGCAGTCTATCAAAACTATGGAATTTTTTCCTAAAAACCACTTACCTTCTGATGTTACTGTGTTAGATTTACTAACCGTGACAGTGTATCGCCTATCTTTCTCTAAAATCAAAATGCTGACTCCCTCATTGATATTATCGTAAATGCCTGCGATAGACAAGACATTTATCTCCGATTTATCACTACTTTTGCTCATCAGGGGAGTGCATATAACTGGGAACATAATAAGCCATAGAAATTTCATGTGCCACGCCTCCTAATAGCTAGATAGAGTACAAAATATCATACTCCAGTGTTCAAATGGACAAAAACTCTCTTTGAACGCGAAAATCGAAACTGGTCGACGTCCACATTTAACACCGCTAAGGTCTGGCCAGATTGGAGAGCTTTGGCGAGAACCATTCGGTTCTCGTTTGTTCCAGAAGTCCGTCGTCAAGCACTTCTTCTAGAATTGCCTGCCCTCGATGCCTTCCAGCACGCAGAAACCCGCCTCAAGATTTAAGGTGCCAGATGTTAGTCAATGCCCTACTGCGGAGCGCCGTTGCCCTCGGTGCAGTGTCAAGAGCTGAGCCCCAATCCCGATATTCAGGTCTAGGGAGCTCGACTGGGGCTAAGGCCTGTAGGCAAAGTGTTGAAATTTGAGGGCATAGCAGTATCTTTTCGTACTGTGGCGCGAAGAAATCACCGACGAGCAGTGGAAACGTCTGGAACCCCTCCTCCCATCCCGCTTTGGTCTGGGACGGCCTTATTTAGAGCACCGCCCCATCGTCAGTGGCATCCTCTGGGTGCTCAGGACAGGTGCGCCCTGGCGCGACGTCCCAGAGCGTTTCGGCAAATGGACCACGATCGCCAGCCGCTTCCGTCGCTGGACGGCCCAGGACATTTGGCAGCAGATCTGGGCAGCACTGCAACGAGAAGCTGACCTGAAGGGTCAGCTCGACTGGTCGGTCCACTTTGTGGATGGCACGGTGGTGCGAGCGCATCAATGTGCTGCAGGCGCACGAGGTGGGCAAGAAGAGGAAGCGCTGGGACGATCACGAGGCGGGTTCAGTACCAAGATCCATCTGCGTGCTGAAGGACACGGAAAGCCCATGGCCTTCGTCCTGAGTGGCGGAGAACGCCACGAATCCAAATACCTGCAACCTCTGTTGGAGACTGGCGCGGTGGTTCGTGCAGGACCAGGACGTCCCAGAATTCGTCCAGATCGTCTGGTGGGCGACAAAGGCTACAGCTACATGATCGTTCGCAAGTATCTGCATCGCTGTGGCATTCGGGTCACGATTCCTCGGCGCAAGGATCAGGGAGACAACATTTGCTTTGATGCTGTGCTGTACAAGCAGCGGAACAAGATTGAGCGTCTGGTCAACCGCTTCAAGAGCTTTCGGCGGATTGCGACCCGGTACGACAAGCGAGCGATGAGTTATCAAGGCTGGTGGACACTGGCGGCGGTCTTCATTTGGATGTCACTGAATCAACTTGCACCAAAGAGTTGACGTCGCTGTGCATCTTCAGGCTTGATCTAATGAAGCAACGAGGTACGGAAATCCATATTCACGCGCCATCTGTTGCACCCTGTATCTCACCAGTTGGTTGAGGAGGGAGCGCTGCCCATCATGGTGTGATGGTGGTTGCCGGTCACATCTGAGGCATTCCGTCACTAGGTCCCTGAGGTTGGACTCCAACTCGTCCTCGTCGGGCCACAGTCTCGCTTGCACGTCTCGAACGGCTTGCCAGGCATCGGTGCTGAAGTCGCCATACAGCGACAGCAGCGGCAGATGATGCGGCCTGACCCGCCGAATGTCCTGTGGAGAGACTTTGAAAGTGCACAGCAAGTCGTCGGTCATGAGCCGCGCGGGCTCGTTCCAATCCAATTCAAGGATGAAGTCATCCGCCAGACTCATAAAAAGCCTATTGAAGAAGGGATCATGAGGCGCGTCAATCGTGGTCAAGAATGCAGCGAGTACCTGAAGAAGCAGCCCGGCACGGTCAGTCGTAGCCGGACGATGAGGGACGTACTCCCGAAACAAGAGCATCTGAAAATGGAAGTCGAGAATGGAGTTGGCGATGGGCGTGAACTCCATTGGGGATCGGCGAAATGCCTTTTCAACACGACCTGAGGTCAGGTCTACAAACAGGTCATTCAATGTCTCAGGAAGAAAACCAATCGTCCCTATCTTCAGTTTTGTGCCGATGACTTCGGGGGACATCAGCTCGAGGATGACGCGCTGAGCAGAATGGATCGATAGTTTCGGAGAGGCTGAAATGGCAAGCTCAAGCGGAAGTCCGAGCGTTCCCAAGAGGAACATGACGTCAGGGGCAGCGATCGTTGGGTCAGGCAATGTGTAGGGCAGGCAGGCGCCGCCCCAGACCTGTTGAAGAAAGTGAACGTCGTCTAGTGTCCATGGCGAGACCACTTTGTCCTGATCTGTCATCCGATGCATGATATGCGCCTATCACCCTTGGCCGACAGACCCTAAAGCCGCCTCGTGATCGTCCCAATGCTTCTTCTTCTTGGCCACCACGTGCCCCTGCAGCACACTGATGTGCCCGAACCACAGTGCCATCGACAAAGTGTATCGACCAGATGTGCTGCCAAATCCCCTTGGCAGTCCAACAGCGGAAGCGGCTGGAGATGGTCATCCATTTGCCAAAGCGCTCTGAAACGGTCGCGCCAGGGAGCACCCGTTCTGAGCACCCAGAGGATGCCGCTGACGATGGGGCGGTGCTCTAAATAAGGACGTCCCAGACCGAGCAGGGGTGGCAGGAGGGGTGGCAGACGTTGCCACTGTTCATCCGTGATTTCTTCGTGCCACAGCACGAAAAGATACTCTCATTCCCCCAAATTTCAACCCTTAGCCTACACACCCTAGGTGTCCATGGCGAGATAACTTTGTCCTGATCTGTCATCAGATGCATGGTATGCGCCGATCACCCTTGGCCGACAGACCCCAGCGCGAAAAGAAAAATGCACACTCAGTCGCACACAGTGGCTGCTGATTTGCGGCAATGTGCCGAGCGTCCCGCCCATACACTGGCTGTCCGTGACCCCAGGATCATCCCCCCTGTCCCGCTTACCTGGAATGACATCCCTGCACGCGCCGCAGCTCCCCATCCTGACCCTTATCCCGAGAACTCCACCTATTTAGCTTGTAAAGCAGCGTTTAAGGAGAAGCAAATGAAACGTGCCCTATGTCTGTTCACTGTGGCCCTCTGCAGTTGCTCAAGAGGCGCAGATCAAGGGGAGACAGCCATGTATCCCCCCCTTGTTCCTATATCGAGCGAAGCTTTGGTAAGCGGAGACACACCCGTTCACTTTGGTGACCTGATCATTGCCGAAGAAAATGACAGCAAGTATCAAAAGTCACTCGGCGAGGTTGCCTACGACCTCAACTCTCGCAAAGTAGCGTGGCGTACCTCAGAAATATTTTATGGTCACGAGAGTGCGGTGGTCGGCAATCACCTGATTTACTTCAATGGAAAACACCAAATTGCAGTGATCAATCCGGCAGGACAAGAACAGAGCAGGACTGAGTTGCCCCTGAGTGTTCCAGAGCAGGCGTTGGGCCATCTCATTTCGACCTCCGTTCAGGTGGTCGGAGAGGTGTTCATTCTCCCTATGCACAGCACCCTCCTCGCGTACCGAATCGACGATCTCCTGTCCTCTGAACTCCCTGCGCAGCCCCTCTGGCGCTTTGATGTCAAAGCCCTTTCTTCTACAGGAATTGCCCGATTCCCATCACTTTCCTGCGCTGTGCAGGAGCAGGCCTGTTACGTTATTGAATCGAAAGGGTCACCTGAACAACAACAAGCCAGCACCGAGGTGGTCAAGTTAGACGCCCTCACTGGGCAGGAAAATTGGCGGAAAACCCTGTTTGCTACCCAAGCGGGAGATACTCCGCACCTGGGCGTCGTCCAAAGCGGAAGAGGAAGCATTGTTGTTCATGTCCAAGGGACATCCGTTGTGACAGCGTATACACAGAGCGGCACCGAACTCTGGAAGAACACCAGCATCCTTTGTCCCGGTGGGGCGACCAATATCCTGTCTCACCTGATCGTTCGAGATGACGTGGTGGTGGTCTCCCCACTGGGTGACCGATGCTACACCGCGCTAGAAGCGAGCACGGGTGCAACACGTTTTGTCTTCAGTCCCCCACTGGGCGGGTCATTTGGTCAAGTTCCAAGCTTCGTCAATGGGGTGATGTACGCCACAAATGGCTTCCTGTGGGCTGTCGACACGGAGGATGGTTCTATCCTAGGCCGCTCAACGACAGAACTGCCCTATGCCCAAGGAAAAACAGGGACAGTCATATTTGACGCACCTCGGCAGCAATTGCTGGTCTGGGGAGGCAAACTCAGTGCCTTCCGGCCGGTTCGGTAGGGTGAAAGCAACGAGTAGCGACTTCAGCTCGGAGTGAACCCATGTCTGAGGGGTTCACTCCAGGTTCACCCTTGGCATACAGCCCCTAACCACCCGCCGCATCGTCTGCACCCTAGAGTTGCGCACCCGCCTGATTCAGCCGGGCGAGACGGCGACCTTCCCCAGCTTTCCCTGGAACAATCTGAACACACTCCAACCGGGGCAGTATGCCTGGGTCTACGGGGAGGAACCGTTTCCCTTCACGCTGACGAAATAGTGGGGCAGTGACGTCCCACTCAGGAATGACGGCCTGTGTCCTGACCAGCGGGCGTGCTGGGACGGCTCGCCAGCGCGTTCGTTCAGCCTCTGGGCTGGAAGGGCTGAGCAGGGCTTGACCTGCCGAAGGCCGACATTCTGGCCTCTCCAACACCAGCTCTAGCTTGTGCTCAAGTTTCACCGACACGTGATGCGCGTCGCAGACCCACGCCGGCAGTGACGAACACGGCCAGTGCGCCCCAGAGGCTGGGGTTCGGGAAAGTCAATGCGATTTGCTCGGCGCAGCCCCGGTTCTCGACCCAACGAGTGCAGCGCGAGGCATCCAGCGTCGCCACGGAAGCGGTGGTCATCCCGGGGGGGTCAAATTCGTCCAACCCGAGGGTGGGCCGTGCTAGGAGGAGATTGTGGCGGTGCTCGGCCAGCGCCAGGATGAGTCCACCTCCACCGCCAACGAGGGCCAAACTCAGCAGGCTGGCTCGCAGGACGCGGTGGGCAGAAGAGCGCGTCCTGGGCTGGCACAGGCCCCACATCAGCAGCGCTGTGAGGGCAAGCCATCCCAACGCGAGGGACTGACCCAAGTGCGGCCCGGTCAGCGGCCCGTCTCTGCTGAAGTACTGGAGGCCCAGCAGCGTGTACCGCACCCGGTCAACCCCGTCCGATGGTGCATCCCTATTACTCAACGCATCCCCGGCAAACAGCGTATCCAGGAAGTTGTAGCCGAGCAACGCGAAGCCAGCGAGCAGGCCCAGTGCGCTCCAGACCGTGACCAGGGTGCTGATCCGGCGGTCTTTTAGACTCACCTGTGTCCGAAGCTGTGAAGGCTAATGCTGAGAACAGGGGCGATCAGAAGAGCCGCTCTCCGGCAAGGTCTAAACATGAGGCCCGCATAGAGATTGTCGTCGGTGCGGGTGTTGCTGCCCTGCTTGGGACGGATTCCCGCATCAGTTGGAATCCCGCACTGCACGGCTGGCCTGGTCTGGCTGGAAGGTCAGGTTGACCGTGACTGGCGTTCCGGTCGTAATCCCGCCGCACCCCCCGGCGTTGCGGCCGGGGATGTTGACCGCGACCGACTGCGCTGCGGCGCCGGGCGCGCTGACGTCGAAGGTGTACCGGCCCGGCTGCCCGAAGCGGCATGCTAGATCGCATACCAGCCGGTCAGCTTCAACCCGAATGCCGGAGACCGTCCCGCCCGCCGAGCCTTCCAATCCAGTCGCTTGCAAGGGGGTCACGGGCTGGCCATCCTTCACCACGTTCCGGATGTACACGGTCGGGAGACTGGCATTGGCGCCCGCGATCCTTGCAGACTCGATGCTGATCATCCCAGTCACGATGCCAGCGGGGCAGGTGGAGGGAGCTTGAAGGCCGCAGCTCACCAACACGAAGGGGATCAACAGGAGGATGCGCATCGTCCCATGGTACTGGCCCGACTCAGCGCTGTCGAACTCACCCCCGCAACCGTCTTTCCTGCGGGCACGCAAGTGCGCGCCGTGCTGGACAGCCTCACGCAGACGTGGAAGGTGTTGCCGTTGCTGCCTGCCGACTACTTCGACGCCATGAGCCGCTGCCGAGACCTCGGGCTGCAAGGTGGAGCCATCTACGACACGTTGATCGCTCAGGCGGCGTTGCGGGCAGGGGCAGTGGGGTTGGTGACGCTCAACGCCAAGCACTTCGTGCGCCTCGGTGACGACGTGCAGCGGCTGGTGGTCGCGCCACAAGCCCTTTGACACCCGGTTCCTCTGGCCTGAACCGATGCCGCTGAGCTGGGCAGAGTTGGCTGGTCGCTCTCAATAAAGACGCGCATTTGCGTCCTCGTTCTGCCCCACCGGCTGCTATGGTCAGGCATGAAGCGGTTGCTCCTGCCTCTCACAGCCTGCCTGTCCCTCCTCACCGCCTGTCCGTCTGCGACGCCCGAAACCCTGAAGATCCCCGATGGCCCCGCCGCCCTGAACGACACTTGGCAGGGCACCTTGACGTCTGCCGTGAGCTGGCAACCCCTGACCGCCGGGGGGGGACGGCTGTACCTGTTACGCCGCGAACGGTTCTGTCAAGTTAAGTGCTTAGTAACTCATGTCACTTTATTTTCCTAAGCTAATTACAAATACGTGTAGACCAATTCAGTTTCAGACAAAATTTGTAGGGTACTGGAGGGCTGCTTACCCTTGATTGACTACATCCCTGAACGAGGTTGAACTCATGTTTCACAGAACGTTCGGTTAACTTGACACAACCCCGCCGAAGCGTGGGCAAAGTGTACCGGAGCTGGACGCCGCCCAAGTCCCAGACACGTGAGGCGTTGTCGGGAAGCTGTCACAAGATCAGGCGCACGCTGAATCATGCCCCCGCTGCCCAAATCACCACCACCGCCGCCCCGGCCCCCGCCCACGATCATGCGGTTGAAGCGTCCGCTGTCAGACGCGGCGATGGGAATAGGCGGGTTTTGCTGGACAAAGGCGTGCGCCTCCAGCCTGAACAAATCCCATAAGGCTGACCGGATGGTTGTGGCAGGACACCCGCCCTCTACCGCGCAGAAGGGTCGGCTCTGGGCACCCCGCTGCTGAGGAAGTCAAATTCGTGGCTTGCCTCCTCGATCACCCCATACACTCCAGTGGAATGACTGTGCAACGTGTTGACCTCCCTGTCCTGGGCTACCGGAGCGAGCCCCTGCGCCATGTGTATCTCCAGCACCCCGTGCCAGTCACGGCGTTGGGCCTGCTCCTCCCAGGCCTAAGCTACGGACTCAGCCGTCCTGGGCTGCTGTATGCGTCCCGAACCCTGACTGATTTGGGTTTCGATACGTTCGGACTGGACACGAGCTATCACACGCCAGAATTTCAAGCCCTCCCTGACGACATGACACGCCCATGGCTCACTCAGGATGTGGAGGCGGCCTTCCAGGCGGCGTGGCAGGCGCGTTCCTACACCCGCCTATGTCTCGTAGCCAAATCACTGGGCACACTCAGTCTTCATTTCCTGCTGGCTTCTGGTCAGGTTCCAGAAGACGCGCAGCTCGTGTGGCTTACCCCCGTGCTGAACCGTCCAGAGGTGCTCGAGCAGATCCTGCAACGCCCTTCTCAGTCCCTGGTGGTGATCGGAACGGAAGATCCGCATTTTCAGGAAGAACGCATCACACACTTGTTGGCGGCCGGGGTCGAGGTGTTGGTGTTGACGCACGCTGACCATGCCCTAGATGTTCCGGGTGACACGGTAGCGTCTTTGGCGCATTTGCACCGAATCATGCAACGGCTTCGTGCCTTCGTGACGCAGGGCTGAGGGTGTTGGCTGAACGTGTGAGTGAAAGGCAGTCTAGTCTCTGATTGTCAGGGTGCAGTGTTTTTGTCGGGCAGTTGCTTCTTCACCCCACTGATCGCCCAAATTACGCAACCGCTCGCCTACAGCCTCATGCTGGTCGTGATGCCAGCCACGCCTTTAGGTCTGAGGCAACGAAGGTTACTGACCGTATTTCTGGACAGGCTTGAGGGTACTCGCTGGAACTGCTGTAAGTTTCAGGTTTTGGAGGTCGGCAGCGTTGAGGCGGTACACCAACACCGCTTCCTGACCTTTGGCGGTGGCGGCCATCAGTTCGGCAGGCGTGTTGACCACGTGGGGTACAGGAGCGTAGTAGCCTTGATAAGTAGGGGCTGGCAACACCCCTCCTTTGACTGCGCGTACCCGCAATAAGTAATGTTCTTGAGCTTCAGCAGTCCTCTTATCTACCAATTGTGAATTGCTTACGGTGGCAAACAAAGCCTGATCAGGGGCATCAATTTTGAGTTGATGGCCTTGCTGATCCCCTTGATCCATGATGTACGCGATTTTGAGTGTCGTGCCTGTCGCCAGTGTCAGCTGGGATTGGAGCTGCTCAAGCAAACTAAAGGAATAGAAGTCGGTTGCTCTGACTTTTGCCGTTGGTGTTCCCAATTGAACACGAGCAGAACCGATGTTCAAAATTGGATTCTCAAGGCCCTCTAATTTCAACTGAATTCCCAGAGGGAGGGAGCGGCTCAGAAGGTGTACAAATGGACCAGCTTGAATATAGATTTGCCCGCCAATCGTCTTGGACGCGTTGTTGAGATTCAAACCTTGAATGTCCGTCCGACCTGGAAAAGTCAACTGAAGATAGCCGTCAAAGCCGGGAACAGTGTTCACGATAATTCCGCCTTTGCGGAGGGCAGCGAGCAAATCAGTCAGAGACAATAAGCTGTTGGAAGGCTTCGGCATCGAGGCGCGGCATTCGGCTTCAAATGTAGCTTTCCCGTTGGGCTGAGCTAATTTGCGCCGCATGGATTCTGCATCGGCTTGCAGCAACTCCTTGAGCAGGGCCTCGTTAAAGACACACGAATTGCTCGGCACCTGCGGATCAGGAATCGCCCGCACCATCGGTACTTGCGCGACCGCCTGTAGGCTCAGCAGTGTCCCTATTCCGGCTAGCAACACACTGCGGTACACGGTGGGCAACGTATGCACGGCGTTTAGGTCGCGGGCAACAGCCGACGCGCTGCCAAAATCGCGCAGGGCAGCAGTCGCGGCAGCTTGTTCATCCAGCCCCAGCAAGCGGTGACGATGAATCTTGTCTTCCAGTGCACCACGCAATTCCTGTTGAGCATCTTGGCGGCGTGGCCCGCGTAATCCCCGTGTGGCCTGCCGGATGTAGCGGTCTATCTGGCGTTCAATGTGGTTCATACGGTGCCCCCGATAACGCCCTGTATTGCGCGGCGGAACTGTTCGTAGCGTTCGCGTTGGGCCTTCAGTTCCTGCTGACCGCTGGGGGTAAGGATGTAGAACTTGACCGGGCTGCCCCCGCGTGGCAATTGCTCGAACGCGCCGCTGATCCAGCCTGCTTTCTCTAAGCGGTGGAGCGCGGGATACAGGGTGCCTTCGCGCAGGCTGAAATAGCCGTCCGTGGCCGCCTGAACATCGGCAATGATCTGACCGCCGTAACGGGGAGAGTGCTCTAGGGTGGCGAGCAGAAGAAGATCAAGGTGGCCTTTGAGTTGTTGTGCGTCCATGGAGAGTCCTTTGCGGGGCGCTGGAGAGAAGCGACCTAGCTTTGCGAGGTAGCGACATAGTAAAGCTAGGGACATCGGAAAGCAAGAGACAAAGCTGGTTCGTCATCCCGGTGCCCACAGGAAGTTCAGGGTTGATCCAGCTTCGCCGCGAGACCGGCAGTCAAGAATGGCCGGCCAGTCGGTACTGTTGGAGAGGGAGCAGAGACGACCTCTTCGAGTAACGGAGGGAGCGCTTGAAAAGCATTGGCTCGTCACTTCGTACCCTCGGCTCACGACCGCCTCGTACGGTATGCAATCCGTTAGCTCTGGTAGGCAGAGAAAATCGTATGTGATTAGCGGCATTTGAGAAGCGTTACCATAAATCTGCTTGAAACTTTCGTCCAGAGCTGGGATGACCTAGAAGTAGAGCACCCGTCAGCTCGTTTCAGGAACCCCTCTGGCAGATTGAAAGTTAAGGTGACAACTCCTGCAGCAACCCGGTACCCAGCCGCTCCTTCAGACGTCCTCCGAACTCCTGTTCAGTGCCAAGAATGTCTTCGCCCGCTTCGGCACCCACAACGGGGTCTTGAATCTCACGGTCTGTCGGGCCACCTGGGACCTGGTCAGCCTGAAAGTCGGTGGCGCAGGCCACGAGGCCTTTCTCGGCGCTACGCCGTACATCATCAGCGGCGACTTTGCGGGCCAGGTGAATTGGTGCACCAAGGAGAGTGCACCACTGCGCAGTCTCCAGGCCTTTACGGGCAGCACCCTGGCCCTGGATGTCAGCCTAGACGGCACCCTGGTGGCGGCGGGCGGTTGGGACGCCAAGCCTGCCGTCAAGATTTATGACGCGGCCACCGGAACACTGAAACAGACGTTGCCCCTCAAAGACGGCCCTGCGTCATTGACCTTCTCTGGGGACGGCAAGACCCTTTTGGTACTGGACGCCAACCGAACCTACACCTGGTTCGATTTGGCCAACGGGAAGACGCTGAACACCTGGACAACCCCGTCCCAAATCACCTCCAACCTCAGGGGCGGCGGAGCCCATCTCTTTCTGGAGTGGTCACCGGGCGGTCTCCTGCGGGTGTATGACGCCCAGAAGGGGCGTGCCAAATTCTCGCTTCGGAACTACAACCTGTCGGGTCAGACCTTTACACCCGATGGACAGTGGATCGTGACCGCAGGCCTGAACGGGATTCTGAGCAGCTACAACACCCAAGACGGCAAACCGGGTCCCCAGGTGGCGTTGGGAGTCGTGGCCGGTGCGGGGTTGATGGCCGGGCAAAGCGGCGCGGAAGTGATCGCACTTTTGCAGCAGAACACGGAGGGCCAGCCTTCCCGGATCCTGACGTCGGCCTGGAAGGTGGGGGAGAATACGCTGACTCCGAGGGGGACGGCGAACCGCCTCAGCGGGGGTTGGACTGTCATGAACCTAGCCAAGACGACACCCGTGAGTATTGCGCTGTGCCGAGCACCTTGAGGGGTTAGAACGGCAGGCTGTCTCCCTCCCGCATCACCCGCATGCCCTCGGAATCGCGCACCGCGAGAACGGGGGCTTTGCGCGTCATGGGGCACACGGGCAAGGTTTCCATCCGCATGCGGGTCAGCAGATAATCCAGGCCTTCCAGGGCGGCGGCCTCACCGTCATTCTCTAGGGCTTCTCTGGAGACGTACACGGTGCCTGCCCGTGCAGAGCGTCCAGTGCCGTCACGTTGGCGGGCCATGAACACTAGTGCTTCGGGGTCTGGGCTGGTATGGCTGCTCACCTGCATGGCGAAGGCCTCTGCCTGCCACAGCTGAGCCATCACCTTTTGCCCCACGACGTGCATCTCGGCCTCGGTCATGAGGCCACCCTAGCGCGGTATGCTCGCGCCAGATGCCTTTCAAAACCTTGACCTTCTTCAATCATGCGGGCGGGGGCGGCAAAACCAGCCTGACCCGCGACGTGGGGGCCGAACTCGCGGCTGCCGGGGCGCGGGTGCTCCTGATCGACCTCGATCCTCAGGCCAACCTGACGGGCTGGCTGGGGGTGAGTGGCGTACAGGTTCAGGGCACGGCCTACCCGGTGGCGGTGGAAGGCGCCGACCTGCCTGATCCGGTGCGGGTGCATGGGCTGGATCTGATTCCCTCGCATGTGGATCTGGCGCTGGCCGAGTCGCAGATGCTCGTTGTGGTCTCGTAGGGAGAACACGAAAGGAGGGCGCATACGTCCTCTCAGCTTGCCATAGCTTCAGCAAGCAACGCCCTGATCAACCTGACACACCTTTGTTGACGCTCCACTAATTGTACTTCGGGGAAATTCAGGGGCCACTGAATAAAGGTGTGCAGCACGAGCAATATCGGCACTGTGATCGAAATCGCTGGCACGGACTCGCCGAAAAAACTCATTCATCTACTATGCAAGCAACAACAGCCTTAAGCGTTCACATCGTTGGTCAGTCGCACAGACTATAGACACGAGTCAAGTCAGGCGCTGGTATTCTGCCACGCGCCTCATTTCTGTACGTTACGCTCAGCAGCTGCCCGAACATGCTGCAGTCTGGGCGATCAGCACCAACAGAGGAAAGGGGAACAGGAGCGTGCCTGTTCCCCTCTGCCTTAGTCCTCCCAGTGCCGCTTGCGAGGCCGATCACGGTATTTCTCAGCCCGGCACAGCCCACACGAACAGACGGTGTTGTTCTTGCTGGCCTGTCCGCGAGCGACGTAGACCCAACCCCAAGCGGCATTAGGAGGCGCTTCCCCCACATAGGCGTACCGCAGTCTGCGGCGAATGATGCGCTGGCGATGATGACGAATGTGCTCCTGTGAATGGCGGTTACGAATGGCTTCACCCCGCGCGTCGCGGGTGAATGTGGACGGGTCAGACCCCGGTGAGGGGGCCGTTCAAGCTGCCCGCCCGCGACGCGTGGAGCGCCGCTCGGTCATGAACTGAGCCATAGGTGCAGGATACGCCGAAACCCAGGCAGGCGGGTTACAACTTCCTGCCGAAAATGCACAGCCCATTACTATCCGGCAACTCTGGAAATGCTGTGCTCAGCGTCTTTTACCGTGAGAATCGTCTGAACCCAGCGGCCAGATCAATAGCCGTAGCGCGTGAGCAGGCGCCTTAGCATGCTCAAAGGTGAGCTCTACCCCCTATCATTGTTTTCTAGAATGCCCTACCATTGTTACCATGCGACCAACGAACAACATCCTTAAAGTGCTTGCCATCCTGTCGCGAACCCCTGACGCCAACCACTACCCCCTACAGCTCAGCAAAGAAGCCAAAGTGAACATCGGCACGGTGTACGCCCTTTTGGATCGACTGGAACAGGGCAAATATGTCTCCAGCGCTTTGGAGGACATTGATCCCAAGCAAGCTGGTCGGCCCCAGCGCCGCTACTATCACATCTCGAAAGAAGGCCGAGCCTACTTGAACGAGCACGTCGGCGAACTGCGCCAAATGTTTTCTGAGGTTGCCTATGCGTGAAGCGTTGCTCGCTCTGTTTTTTGCTGTTGTCGGCGGTTACATCGTGGAGTTGCTCAAGGAGTCCAGCGACAAGATTGCGTATGGATGGTTGAGGCTGTTGGGAGCGCTTGTTCCTTGGGACATCAAAGAAAAATATGTCGCTCCATGGCTTGGAGAAGCCATGGATATGGAAGAGAGCAAGGTGGCCAAATTTGGCTACGCTCTGCAGGTCACCGGGGGGCTGTGCAAGATCTTGGTGCAACGTGAAATAGCTCTTGCACAGCCCATTGCTACTGCCATGCTTGTTCTGCCGATAGCGCTGTGTTTCTGGCCTAGCTTCACCTTATTTCTGCTAACTCCTTGCATAGGCTTCGGCTTTCTTATCTTTGTGAGTTCACTTGGACGATCTCTGGGTAATGACCGTCGCTACATGAAAAGGTTGATTCTGCCCTTCCTTCTCTATGGGGTGGTTATCGGAGTCTGTGTCCTTGGCGGTGAAGCACTTTGGGCGAATGATTTGTTGCGCGTTATTGGTGCCCCTGGCCTATTTGTCCTCGGTCTGCTCGCCCGCCAACGTGGCCTTTTTATAATCGAGGTTTATTTGGGAAGGCTACAAATTTGGCGATGGGCCAGAGAGCTTCGGCAACGTCGTCAGGTGCTCAGAACACTTCAGGAAGAAATAGAGCAGCTGCAGCAGGAGAATCTTTTTCTGCAGCAAGAGACTATCCGCCTGCAGCAGAAGAACAGCCAGCTGGGTCGCCCGTAAACCAAAAAACCCCCGCCTGCCAGCCGAAGCTGGGGCGGGGGCCTTTTGCCGGAGTCGTCCGGTGTTCTCTGGGTGTCTGAACCCTGCCGTCCAGCTCAGTCTGGCGAAGACCGGTCAGGTTTACCCCCCTCCTCCCCCCCCAACACGCCACCCGGTCTGTAAGGTTTGGGTCAGAATCGCGGCTGCACCCTATGTGACGAAGATGAAGTTTGTGAGTCAAGCCCTCATGAGCCTCGTCCCGTTGTGACGCGAGGACGTCTGCCGCCGTATCCGGGCACCTGGCACAGACCGAGCAAGTGGTGCGCCCACCGCAACTCCCCTTTGGCCTCTCGCCACCGTTCAATTCAGCTCTAAAAGAGCTGAACAGGAGTTTCTGTGCGTACAACCCCCACTGCGTTCGCGTTCATGTCCCTCGCCCTCATCCTCGCCAGCTGCGGCGGCACCAACACCCTTGGCACCCCCGGCGTCACCACCCCAGGAGCCACCGCTCCCCTGGTCAAGGTCGACGTTGCCGCCCTCGGTGGTCTGCGCGCCCAAGGCCTGACTGGCGACGCTGGGCCGTTGTTCTTCAACGTGAACGTCCGTGACAGCCAGAACCAGCTCGTGGCCTTCAACGGCACCACCTTCGACCCCACGGGCACGGGCACCAAGACCCTGACCCTGAACCTCAGCAATGCCTTCCACCAGACCCTGCTGCTGCCCGCCGGCACCTACTCCTTCGAAACCGCCGCCAAGGATGCCGCGACCGGCAGCACCCTGCTCGCCTACGGTCCCGCTGCCGAGAACACCGCCACGATTCAGGGCGACGGCGCGGTCGTGCGTCTGACCTTCCATGCAGTGTTCGACAAAGCCAGCAGCAGCCTGGACTTCAGCACCAACACGCCCCTGCTGTTTACCAACAGCACCTTCAATCTCAAGCTGTCCCCCAAGATTGCCCCCGTGAGCGGCCTGAGTGCGACCGTGCCCACCACCGACATCGGCAACGTGACCTACACCCTGGGCAACCCCACCGACGCCGTGCTGAACAATGCCGGCAGCAAGATCGGTGTAAACCTCACCGCGCGCGGCACCGCCCAGGACAGCACCCTGAATGTCACGGCCAGCTTCAATGCCTGGACGCAGGTCCCCGGCACCGACACCGCCGTCTACGGCCCGACCACGCTGGACTTCAGCAAGGCCGTCCAGACCAACGCCCTGGTGGCCGACATGGTCATGCCCACCTTGACGGTCAATGCCATCAACAATGCAGCAGTCGGCGTCTCCAGCCGGTTAAGCGGCGCGGCAACGGATGACGTCATGGTGAATGAACTCCGGATCTATGACGATGGCGCTCTGGTCGCCAGCAACGGCGCCAGTGACAATGTCACGGCGATCAACATGGACGCGAGCGGCAACTGGAACACCACCTGGGTGCCCACCACGGCAGGCAACCATGACCTGAGCGTCATCGTCTCGGACGGCTCGGGCAACGAAACCCGCACCGATCAGACCGTCGTGACCGCGTCCACCCCTACCGTTGACTACGACGTGCTGCTGAATTACTCGGCAACCAGCTACTTTATCAATCCAGAAGTCACTATCCCCGCGAACGGCGAACTGTGGGTCAAGATCAACACCGAGGGGTACACCGGAAACACCTTTAACGAGGTGTACCACTTTGGCCCCACGACCTTCACCGCGACCTTTGGAACCAGCCGGACAGATCAGCGAAGCTTCCAGAACAGCTACAACAACACCGACTTTTATGATTTCAACCTGCTTGTCCCGAACGGCGCGATCTACATCCATCTGAAGAACAGCAGCCCGGACCCTCTTCGCGTGAACGTGTGGAGCCAACCGTACTGACCCCTGCTTCCAGGCCACTGGATCAAGGCCCCTGCCTGCCAGCCAAAGCTGGGGCGGGGGCCTTTCACTAGGGTCCGTATGCCAAGGGTAGAACCCAAGGGCAGTGAAGTATCTTTTTAGCCTGTGGCGCGAAGAATTCACGGATAAGCAGTGGAAACGCCTGAACCCCTCTTTGGTCTGGGACGCTTTTATTTAGAGCACCCCCCCCACCGTCAGTGCATCTTCAGGGTGCTGAGAACGGGCTGACTTGATCTTAGCCCTACAGTGGCACCATGCCGATCATTGACGTCGTACGTGATTGCCCCAATCTGACTGCGCGCATCTGGACCAAGCAGCGGCCAATGGACTTTTACCTGGGAGCTGCGTCAGCTGTCGATGCCGTTGATGCCACTCCCGGGTATCACTGGCCGCCCTATGAAGCAGCTGTTTCGCTGCACTACATCAAGGGCATGCCCCGGTACGGGTTGTTAAGTACAACGCATTTAGCATGTAGAGTTAAGCATGGCCCGTCCTGCTCGCCGCATCGAGATTTCTGAAGCTGCTGATGCGCTGCTTCGGGATCTGGAGACCAGTCCTTATACTCACCCGAAGGTTCGCCTGCGGGCGAGCATCCTCCGGCTGCATCGACAGGGCTGGAGCATTCCCCAACTCTCCGCGCATTTTGGCCGGAACCATCAGGCTATCCACCATGATTTCACCCGTTTCGAGGAGCGTGGCATTCCAGGATTGGCCGACGAGTGTCCACCCGGACAGCCTTCGAAAGTCACACCCGAGATGGAGCAGTTTCTCCACGAGAAACTTCGAGAGCAGCGCTTCTGGAACGCTCCACTGCTGTGCGAGGGCCTCGCACAGCAGTTCGGGGTCGTGATTCGACCTCGTGCGCTGGCCAATCATCTGCAACGCCTGGGATACAGCTGGAAACGCGCCCGATATTCACCCGCTCAGACACTTGACCCTGAAATCGTTGCACCACATCAAGCCTCCTTGGAGACTCTAAAAAGGGGGCACTGGACGGCAAGCTGACCCTGAAATATCTCGACCAGACCGGACTTTCTCTGATGTTGTCGGTGGGAGCGACGTGGTTTAAGCGGGGCTCTGGGCAACAGTTTGAGATCCCCACTCGGTGGGGATCGTCTGGAAGGATCAACCTCATCGGCACCTACAGCTTGCATACCTGCGAAGAAGTGCTGGAGGTTCGCGAACTGCAAGGCAGCTGCACTGGGGAGCAGGTGATCGCCTATTTGAACACCTTGGCCTCCGGCTGTGACCCACAGCAGCTCACGGTTGTCGTCTTGGACAACGCGCCCTTTCACAAGGGCGCGAAGCTCAGGGAACAACAAGCCTCTTGGGAACGGCAGGGACTGTTCCTTCGATACCTTCCCCCGTATGCGCCCTTTCTCAATCTGATTGAGGGGGTGTGGCGAAAGTTGAAGGGGATTCTGATGCCGCGGCGTTGTTACAACTCCGTGACTGAACTCCGGGCCGCACTCGTGACTGCGCTGAAGATTCTTGGAGCAAAGTTTATCTAGATGTTAAATGCGGTGTACTTAGGTGCCACATTTACCCCGGATCAATCTGGCTTGTTCAGAGTCCGCCTTCCTGAATGTCACCCCTGGGACAAGCTCGAGGGAAATGATATTCCACAACAGCGCCTTGGGTTGCCTATGGACTACCACGCGGCCGTCCTGCGCGGAGTGACGGGACAGGCGAATCAAACGCAGCCCCTGCCCTCCGGTAGCTTCGTGCTGGACATCGCCGCCCACGATGAGGTGTATTCAGCCCCAGTCGTGTTTCTGAGGGTGGCGCACGCTCTCTTCAGCGTATTTAAGCTCAGGGGCGCGCTCAACCGCGCGGACATCGAGCTTGATCTGGTTCCCCGAACTGGAACGCTATAACTGTCATCGACAGGTCGTTCTGGTGGTCTGACGCAACACCTTCAATACAGAGAAGCAATGGCGAACCCTATGAGGCGTGGTACATAAGCAGAGGGGTGCTGGCAACTTAAGGCCGGTAGGGCCGGTAGGATGGTGAGCTGTGACTGACCGGAAGCCCTATCGTCATCGTTTTCCCCTCAGCGTCATCTGCTACGCCCTGCGGCTGTGTCACCGTTTTCCCCTCAGCCAGCGCGACGTGCAGGAACTGCTCCATGAGCGCGGCATCCAGGTGAGCCACGAGACCCTCCGGCAGTGGAACATCCCTTTTGCGCCGCTCCTGACCGAAGAACTGCGCCATCGAGAACCCCGCCGGGGTTCTCGATGGCCTCTGGACGAGCTCTGCGTCAAGGTCGGTGGGGTGAAGCACTGGTTGTGGCGGGCGGTCGACGAACGTGGCGACGTGCTGGACATCCTTCTTCAGGAATCCCGAGATACTGAGGCTGCCAAATCTTTTTTCGTGCGCTTGTTGGAGCCATACGACGTGCCGGAGGTCATTCATACCGACAAGTTGTGGAGCTGTGGGGCAGCTCTGTGGGAGCTTCCTGTGCTCCACACTGTGGAACACCTTCAGGTGGTCTCCACCGCCCACTGCAACAACCTCGTGGAACAGTCGCATCGACAAACACGGCAACAGGAACGCAGCCAGCTCGGCTTCAAACGACGGCGGCGCACGCAGGAATTCCTAGCGCTGCCTGCCCGAGTCTCGAACCTTCACCGCCCGACCCGAACGACCATCCCCGCTGCCCTCAGACGAAGCAACTACACCGCAGCTCTTCTCCTCTGGCAAGAGGCGATGCAGCAGGCAGCTTGATTCTCAAGCTGCCTGCTACGCTACGCTAGCCCTGCTCAGGTTAAGTTGCCAGAACCCCCACGTGAGTTCTTCAGCAGGATGCTCTCTACCTCATCCATCACCGCACAAACAGAAGGATGAAGGCCCGGATGCGCCAAATCCACAGCGGCAGCTCCACGGACAAGAGGTCTGTGGCGTAGGCTTCACCCCAGTCGGCCGCTTCGCGCAGACGCGCGAACTCAGGAGCGGCTGGAGCCCAGCTTTCCAGCCGAGCGGAAGCGTGAGACGCTTGGAGATGCAGGTCGTGCGGTGCCAGTTCCAGCGCCCGGCTGAGTCCTTTCACTCGTCGGAGTGGGGCGGAGCTGTCCGCAAGCGCCAGCAGGGCGTACGGCGTTTCGACAAGAGCAAGGGAAGCTTGAGCCGTGCGTTTGGCCGCTTTGGCATCCTTGGCAAAATGCAGTTGCCAATGGGCCAGTTGCGTGAGCTGCCGGGCGTTGAGTTCGTGCCGTTCCTCTTCACTGAGAGAGTCGTGTTCGGGCCGGTTGAGAAACTCCAGCTGTTGCTGCTCGCTGCCGCCCCATTCGGTGCGCAGGTTGCGCAGCATCGCCAACCGAACCAGCATGGAGTTCGGCGTCTTCTGTATCGCCTCCACATACAGCTGCCAGGCGCGGTTGCCCATCTGCATTTCAATGAACATCAAGGAGATGAGGGCGAGCGACGCCTTGGGATCAAGCGCTACAGCGTGCCGGAGCTGCGCTTGAGCGGCCATCATGGCGCCGACCATGCGCTCGACGTTCTCTTCGGGAATATCGACAGCACGGCGCATAGTGCGCAGTTTCAGGGCTTGCCCAAACAGGTGAACGCCCAATGCCGCCTGTGCCGGATAGAAGCTCGGTGCTCCCGCGGCCCACTCCCGCAGGGGCACGGTCAGCTCCTCCCGGTAGTTCAGGGCCCCGTCGTAGGCACGTTCCAGCTGACGTTCACTGATCAGTCCTTGCGCCTCAGCGGTGTGCAGTTGTGCGAAGCGCTCAGTGAGGGCGCTGAATTCCCGGTTTAAGAGCAACTGACGGAGCTCCTCCCGGGACGGTACAGCAAGCGGAGCAAGGTGGGGGAGAAGGGGAGCAGGTTGGTGGCGCGTCATGGTGTCCTTCTAGGGTAGGGCATCCACTGTGCCAGTCCACGAAGAAATGGCAGCGGAATGAAAAAATGATCTCATTCAAAAATGTGCAAACAGGAGTGTAGATCTTCTCAGATTCAACTTGCGGGCCATTTCAAAGCTTTGGAGGTTGTCCTGGGTCTGGCACCCAACTGCTGATGGAGAGCGACTGGAACCCGCTCCAGTTCCACACCAGATCAACCTCATCTGATGAGGTGAGCGGCGGCACGCCGAGGTTTGGTGGGTTGCCGGGAGCAATGGGCTGACTTGCGTGTGCTGAGCATCAACCTTTAGAGCTGTGCTCCACATGGAAGAGGTCAGGCGTTCTTGTGCTGGGTTGAACCCGTTCATACAGGAACATCGCCGTAAATGTCATCGAGGCTTAGCTTGCGGCTCATGCAGGCCATGTCCACGCTGCCCGTATTCGCCAGCTCTGCCAGCGTCCATTCCTCGCCCCGCCAGGAATAGGCGTACACCCGCCGCTCCTGCTGCTCCACGATCAGGTAGGTCTGAAGGCTGGGCAGGGCGGTGTAGGCGGCATATTTGCCCAAACGGTCATTCTGCGCCGTACTCTTTGATAGCACTTCGACCAGCAGAAGGGTTGGGTTTTATGGGTGGCTGTCGGGTTCCTAGAACCAAGTTACACAGCCATCACGTCGGGGTAAGAGAAGGTATTGCTGCTTTCGATCCTCAGTTTCATCTCGCTCTGGTACAGGCGACACCCCTTGGTTTTGGTGGGGCCGTGCAGCGTGGCGTAGATGTTGCCGCAGATTTCGGCGTGGGCCTGACTGGTTCCGGCCTGTACGTTGCCCACGCCATGCAGCGGGTACACATCACCGCCCACGTACTCGCGCTTCACTGGGGTGCACTCCTCGGTGCGCAGGTACTTGTCCACGCTCATGGCTTTCAGGGTGAAGACGCTCATACCTCCAAGGTATGCGGTGAGGCGGCACTGGATGAAGCCATCTGATCGATCCAGCATGGACGTCCCCACGGGCTTGTTCCGGCGCACAATACGCGCCTGGTTTGCCCCTTTGTCGAGCAACTAAGGGCCACCACTGTGGGCGAGGTGCGCCGAGACACGGCATCCTGTATCTGCCAGGGCAACGTTGGGCACAACGGCTGAGAGCGCCAGCCTGAACGAACAAGGTCAAGATGTCCTTTCCGCAGTTGGATCTGTTGGCGTTATTGGTCGGTAAAGAGTGTCACCTGCAGGCCATCCGGACTCAGCACCCGGGCATTCAGAGAATTCCAGGGGGTTTGTGTGACCGGGTTCGTCAGCACGCCACCGACCTGCTGAGCCAGCGCCGCTGCCGCCCCGCTATCGGGCAGACCCAGAGCCAGCCGCAGATTACCGGACACCCGCCGCCCCACCTCGATCTCGTCAATCCGCTCCGCGTGATTCTCATCCACGATCTCCAGCGTGGCCCGACCTGCTTCTAGAATAATGACGCGGCCTTCGGATGACTCCCAAGCGCCCAAGGCCCGCGTGCCGAGCAGCGCCTGGTAGAAGGCTTTGCTGCGTTCGTAGTCACGGGTGGTAATGACTAGTCGGAGTTCGTGTACGGTGTTGTCCATCGCTCTAGTGTGGATGTCCCACCACCGGAAGTCTCATGCTTTTCGAGCCGAGATCTATGCCTACAATGCATGGATCATGCTGGAACTTCGCCATCTGCGGGCCTTTGTGATGCTTGCGGAAGAGCTGAACTTCACCCGAGCCGCCGCACGGCTGTACATGACCCAGCCCGCCCTCAGCCATCAGCTTCAGCGCCTAGAGGGCGAGTTGGGCGTGACCTTGTTCCAGCGAACCAGCCGCCGCGTCACACTGACCCCGGAGGGCGAGCGTCTCCTAGAGTTGACCCGCACCGTGCTCACCACCCTCGATGAGGGACTTCAGGCATTGCGCCGGGACAGCGTGCCTCAGGTTCTGCGCGTGGGCTTCGCGGATTACGTCGGTCAGACGGATATTCCGGCTCACCTTGGGCAGCTGATTCAAGCGATGCCGGGGTTGAAGCTTCAGCAGATCGAGGGCACCACCCTGGAACAACTCCATGGCTTGACGACCGACAGTCTGGATGTAGGGTTTTTTGTCGCACCACAGGTTCGTTGCCCCGGCATCCAGCAGCGGCGGCTCTGGATGGAGGAGTTCTGGCTCGCCCTGCCGGTGGGGCATCCCCTGGCTTCATTGGATCGGGTTCCCTTCCAGGCTCTGCAGGGTCAGCCCCTCCTGCTCAACTCGCGGGAGAGTAACCCAGACCTATATGACTACTGGCAAGGCGTGTTCACCCAAACAGGCGTTCAACCCCGAGAGGTCATCAACACTGGCGCGCGGATGTACTCGTTTGCGGGCGTGATGCACCTCGTCGCTGAGCAGGAGGGCCTGTTTTTGATCGTCCGTTCCCTGACGGCTCTCGCTCATCCTGGGGTCACGTTCCGGCCTGTGCATGATCCGTGTCCAGCCCTGCCCTTCCGCATGGCCTGGCGTCAGAGTCTCCCAGCAGTGGTGCAAGCGCAATTGCGTCTGATCTTCACGGAATGAGGGCCATAACCAGGGGTTAGCTACCGATGTGTCTGAGTGGCTTAGTACGGTGGAGGTGAAAGAACCTTGCTGTCCAAAGAGCGGAACCGACCTTGAAGATCGGGTCAGAGCGTTGAATCACAATACTTTTCCAGATCCTGCTGAACCGCATTTCCGCTTTGCTGCGAGCTCTTCAACAAACACTGCGATATCAAGCATAAGCCCAAATTTTTAATTAAATGACCTCTTCCTTCTTTTTAAGTGAACTGATACAACACCTTATGGCTTATCTCAAACTCAGTGAACAGGTTCAAAAACTCAGCAATCTTCAACGCAGTGACGCCTTTGTTAAGCAGTTTCAGATTGCTGTGCGTGAGGGCAAGATCGAAGCGGTCAAGCTTCCGGGGGCCCGCTTCGAACTGCCCAAACAGTTCAAGCGGCGAAGCGGAGACGGTGAGACCTACAACAAATTGGCCAGAGACATGCTGTTTGAAGTGACGCCTGAATTTCAGGCCTGGTTTGAGAAAATAGACGCGCAACTGAGAGAAGGCCGGGCTTTTTCCCCCCGCGTCTCCCTCGAAAGCATTGAATCTGGAGCCGTGGACTTTAAGGCGTTGGCCGCCCACACCCGTCAGCAGCTGGAAGCCAGCTTTCTCAAGGGCCAGAAATTAGGCAGCGCGAACAGGAAAGCCAAAGCTCGTTCTAGGAAAAAATAAGTTCTCCCGTGCGCCCCGGCTCAGTGCTGGGGTTTCCTGTTCCTCTCACCACCAATTCTCCCCAGAAGTGCCTCAAGTCTGGAGCGGTTTACAAAGGTAAAATAGAGGTTTAAAAGACGTTCTTACGTGGAGGGAACAGGCAGCGTGCACCACGGCACATCCTGCACTTGGCGCTTGGAGTGGCTGTATACACTTGTAGACAACGACGCGCACCTCGGGCACGGCACGGATGTTCGAGTGCTGGCCAACGTGAACTCCAGAGACGCTTCCTGAAGCCTGGTGCTGACAACCTGAAGAGTAAGCTCGGCTGGGAGTAGCCGGTCCAGAACTGCTTGAAGATCGCTCATCCATTGACCTATCACGTGGCCAGTGGCCTGCACCGGGAGTGCGGAAGAGCCTTAGAAGCGAGGTATCCCCAATCAACTGCTCCCTGTTCTGCATTACCTTACAACCAGCATGTCTGAAGTCGACGCCATTGCTCTTGCTGATCTTCCACGAACCCGGGAAAGTCTGGCAGCTGACCTCCGCACACTGGGAGTTCAAACTGGAGACACCCTACTCGTCCATGCCAGCCTGAGCGCACTTGGCTGGGTGGTTGGTGGTCCCGTTGCGGTCATCCAAGCCCTCCAAGACGTGCTGACGTTCGAAGGAACCCTGGTGATGCCCGCACACAGTGGGAGCCTTACGGACCCAAAAGATTGGAACCAGCCCCCTGTTCCTGAATCTTGGCACTCCATCATCCGCGCAAACATGCCTGCCTTTGACCCGGCACGCACCCCCACACGGAGCATGGGACAAATCGCAGAAAGCTTCCGAAGTTGGCCGGATGTCCTCCGCAGTCACCACCCGCACTCGTCCTTCGCTGCTTGGGGTCAGAAAGCCTGCGATGTCACAGCGGATCACCACCTGCCGTTCTCGCTGGGGGAAAGTTCACCACTCGCTCGGCTGTACGATTTGGATGCGCGGGTATTGCTCCTGGGCACCGAGAAGAATACGAGTCTGCATCTTGCTGAGATCAGGACAGGGAGGCGAGGGACCGTCACACAGGGCGCACCCATCCTCTTGAACGGTGAACAGCAGTGGGTAACGTTTGAGGATTTGGACTACGACGAAGAGACGTTCCCACCCGTCAAACTGGCTTTTGAAACCAATGGGGGCATCAGGAAGGGGCAAGTAGGGTCTGCGACAGCACGGCTGATGCGACAGCGGGAGCTGGTGGACTTTGCTATTGAGTTCTGGCGACAGTTCTGAGGAGCAAAACGCGTGCTTAGCCTGGGAGAATCTCCTCACAGGTTGCAGGAATGAGGCGACCTAGCTTGGCAAGGTAAGTGCGTCGTAAAGCAAGGGGCTGAATTCTGAAGAGGCATCGTAAGAGAAAGAGGTAGTCCGTAACCGCAGTACCTACAGGGGTGAGCTGGCCTCGATCTAGTGTCATTGAAGTTACGCCACGGTGTGAATGCTGAGCTGCTCAACTTCTAAACGATCCAGGGGACGCGTCATCGATGGTTGACCAGATTGATCTGTGCGGCGGGCACGGGCGTCAGGTTGAGCTGCCGCAGGTCACCCACCTTCATGGCATAAACCATCAAGCCCGTCTTCTTCTGCTGAGTCCACTTCAGGAGCGTCTTTAGGTCACCGGTCAATTCGACCGGCAGCGACGAACAGTCACACGGGAGTTCCAGCTGACCGTTCTGCAGGGCCTGCACCACCAGCTCGACTTGGCCGCTCGAAGTGCCGACCAACACATACACACCTGCCTGGGCATTGACCGTCAGTTTCGTATTCTCATCTCTTCACTGGCGGGCGGCGGCAAGGGCCTGCTGTGGCCGCGCCTAGACCACCGCTCTATAGAAACCCTCGTACGAACCATGAACCTGGTCAGTCCGGTCGACGCCGATGCCCTGCGCCAGAATCTACGCTTGCCGGAGGGCTGGATCGGCCTGGAGGTCAAGCAGCAAACTCCGCCGCAGGCAGAGTTGGACCGGGCACGCGCCGAAGCTGACCAACACTACCGCCGAACCTTCTCGGATGCCGGTATTGCCCGGCGCCGCTTGCTGCAGGGCCGCGATCTCGACGACGAACTGATCACCTCTCAGGGTTGTGTTGCCTTCATTCGAGGCCGGGTATGGGGAGGCAGGGAGGGGTGGCCTGAATCTCAGGCCACCCCTGCCGCGACCGTTGACCAGGTCTCGAATGCTTGTCTCTGATTATTTCGTCTGGTTTGGGCGGAAACGCTGGTGCGGCAATGAGGGTGGAAGTTAGTCGTGCCCTTGCGTACGCTCTGCAAGGGCGAGGTCCGCCACTTCAACCGCTTCGATAAAGTAAGACAGGCCGTCACCGTGCAGGTGTGGCAGGACCTTCACGATCGCATCGCGCATCCTGGCCAGTTCAAACACTACGAACGCATCCCCGCCTCTCTGGAGCTTCTCCAATTGCGCCACCAGATCAGCATCCAAGAGCACGGGGTCAACAGTTCCAACGATCGACGAGCGTGAGGGGTATGGGCGCTCTCGCCACTGTTTGAAAGCCATCTCCCAAGACATTCCTGCAGTCTAGCGATGACCCCTGGCCAACACGCCCCAGCACCTCGCAGGTTTCTCTCTGTTCCAACACCTCTTCAAGATGCGGCCCGCCAGTTCAGCGTCCACACGCACCTGCGTCCTGGCTGGGGTGCGTGGACGCCGTGGTGCTTGAGCCAATGCCGGAACCAGGCGCGGCGGTAGTCCTCGAGGTCGGTGAACGCTCCAGGCTGAGGCCGTTCCTCACCCCCCGAGAGAGGGCGGGAACGGGCCACCAGCTTTTTCGCACTTACCTTCCGTGGTGGACTTCAGCCAAAGTCAATACGGCTGCCTCATCGGCAAACCCAATCCAATCATGGGTTCTGCGGTTCGGATGTCTTCGCCTTTCACTTTGCACGTATAGGGAGCAGTCACGGACACGCTTCCGTCGTCTCGCCGAGACTCAATCGTGCCGGTCAGAACCCAATTCGCAGGATCTGTCTGGTGGGCGGGTTCAGTGACTTGTAAGTCGAAGTTTCCGACCGCACCGCGAAGAAGCTTGTTGGCTGCAATGATCGCAGTGGCCTCGCAGAGCCTCGTAATGGAAGAAGCATCTGGGCGGTTGATCCCATTGCGACACCCACTGATGAAACTTGCGCTGACCAGCAGAAGGATTCCCCCTCTACGGGTAGAAATTACTGAAGGTGTCTTGAGCGTCTCGGATGTCATGTCCGATAGGACAACACAGTTGTCTCCGACATATCGTGGAAGGACACCCGAAGCGCCAATGTTATTCTCCGTGTCTGATTTGCCCCAAGGCACAACGCGGATTTTGCCGTGATCAATAGTGGTACTCCGTTGACTTGCCTTGATGCTTCCAGAAACACGTTGTTTTTCCCCCCTTGAATGGATTGACCTCAGCGATGAACACAGCCTCTGACTTGTTCACCGGGCTCAGTCAACAGCCTCTGACTTGTTCACCGGGCAGTTCTCCACCCAAGCCGCCCGGCGAACTCTTAGACGGCACTACGAAGCCATTCGTATTAATTGAACGCTGTACTAGGCAGCATCGGAAACCGCACACCTTCACCCGGTGGAGCCTGTGTCCTGACGGTGAGCTGCCGGGCGAGGTTCACCACAAATTGACACGACTCCTCGATCTCACCGAAAGTGCAGCAGCACGAATTCAGGCTCTCAAACCTCTGTGTCATATGAACATCGTGGTGGCGTATTGGGGCTATTCAGAGCAGATGTGAGGGATTCCCATTGAAGCGCACGATCTGGCTCGAATCGCGGCCCTCGGAGTAGGAATAGATATCGATTTGTACGCCTCAGGTCCTCGCCTGGGGTCTATAGAACCAGGGCAGAACAAAGACAGCCCTTGAACACCCCGCCCAATTCCTGTGTGCTGAGAGGTATGACAGCCACAGCAGCAGAGCAACGCACCCTCGCTGTGGTTCAGAGAGTCCACCAGCTCATCACCCAGCGGGCTTCAGCGACCCCACTGGATCTTCAACACGCTCTTCATGACGTGCGCGAACAAGTCTCGCAACACCCCAATCGCATGGGGTGGCCCAGTGGATTCAACCCCGTTTCCGAGTACGCCGTGTTACGGCACAGCCTGCAGCGCCTGTGGCCTGAACTGGGCTGGTATGACGCAAAGACGGGTGCACCGTTTCAACAGGAAGTGCCGGGCGAAATTGGAGACGCGCTGGATGACCTGACAGACATCGCTCAGGACTTGGGCCGTGGCCTGCAACTGGCGGAGAGCGAGCCATCCGGAGCACTGGACTATCTCCGTTTTATGCTGGAGGTGCACTGGGGGCCACATAGCTATAACCTAGAGCGGCATCTTTACCGGCTGACGCAAGGTCTTTAAACAGGCCCTCCCCTCATTCTGCTTCGGAATCTTGAGTTCGACGAATAACAAGTAAAGTGGGCAGATGTGCAACTGCCTGTTTCTCGCCTCCAGCGTTCTTCTCCCAGAACTCACTTGGGACGAGCAGGCTCCAGAACTGACGGTTGGACTCATCCACGAGAGTGAAGAGGGGGTTCGCCGCTCTCTGGGCCAACCTCATGTGTACTCTCTGGGCACCCATATAGGTTGTGGCTGCCCATTCATCTTCGAACCCGACTGGACAGCGCTGACGGAGGCTGACGTCCAAGAATTTCAGCGCAACCGGGTCAATTTTGTTCAGCTCCATCAATACCTAGAGGCGATACGCCCCTTGGGCGCTGTCATCGAGCTGTACAACGCAGATGAGTTCTGGTTGGAACCCTTGAACAGCAGGGACTTCCGAGCCAGTGAGCTGCTCACCGAACGCTTTGTCTTTGACGAGCGGCAGCATTACACCTTGGTTCCCTCCTCGGGTTTACATCTTCATCCAGAGGTGTAAGGAAGTGACGCGCCCACAGTTCAAGCGTTCCCGCCGCGCTTACCACTGGGCGTACCGAGCTTGGTATGCCTCGTAAGCGGCTTGTTCCAGTGACCGAACGAATGGTGCGAGCTCGTGTTCGAGCTGCGATGCTCGTGCAGCATTGAGCGTCACCTGAGCAGCTCTGGGAGAGGCCGCCACCACAGCCATTCGATCTGCGGTGGGTGGGTGACTGGCGTCCAGTTGTCTGCGTTGAGCGGCGATTTCATCGCGGCTGTGTTGTCGGTGCACCTCTGAGAGAGTGGACCACATATACCTCAATTCAAGGAACGCATGAGGGCGTTCTGGCTGATGGCGTTGTTTGTGCAAGGCGCTTTCAAGGAAACGGGTCAAGTGGAGATGATCCAACAGACTGAGGGTCGCCGCACTGCCAGCCACATCACTGGCCAGCAGATCCGCGCGAAACTCAGCCCGCTGCTGATCTTCCCCCAGCAGCAACAGCATCAGGTGGTAGAGGCCGAGTGGCCCAAGAGCGAGCCCGCGCATGACCACCTGAGCGATCTGCTGAAGTGCGTCACCGGTTTCGGCCATCAGTCGGTCTGGGCTCAGCACCTCGACCGCGCGGGCCAGAATGTTCAAGGCCAGTCCGACCACGTGGCCACGCGTGGGGTCTTTGTTGCGCTGGTGGGCCAGTTCATGAGCGATCAAGGCCACCCGCTCTTGGGGCGGCAATGCGTAGAGCAGGGGAAGAGCCAGGCCCAGTGTGGACCGAGGAGGAAAGCCGCTCCACCCGAAAAAAGCGTTGACCTCGCCATCAATGACGATCCGTGTGGGAGGTGTCACGTTCAGGACAGTGAAAACCTCCCGGATCAGGCGATGAAGTTCGGGTGCCTGCTGTTCGCTGACCTCCTGACCCGGGACGTGTGGGAACCGGGGTCGGGCCTGAACAGCGAACAGTAAAAAGGTGAATGCGAGCAGACCCCACCACAAGCGTGGGATCAATGCCAACTCATTCATGCTGGGCAGAGGACTGAGGGCCAACCAAGCCACCCACAGACTTACCCCGACACCGCCCAGGTATCCGGCGAGAACCAGTACAGCTAGGAGCACCCCGAACAGGCGGCGGGAGGGAGCAGGGGGATGGGCGGAACGGATGAAGGCATCTCGCAACCGGAGGGACTCTCGGTCGGAGAGTCGCTGCCAGGCGCGGCCAAGGGGTCCCCCTAATTCCGTACGGTGATGGGTTACTGGACGAGAATACCCAGTTGTCGGGTTCCATGAGGGGCCGACGCTCATGGGGGCACAGCAGAAGAAACCTGCAGCACACGCAGACAGGTGCCATCCAGACGCCCAACGGACGGGCGTTCTGCGCACCTGTCTTGAAGCAGGTTCCCGGTGAGGTCGTCGTGGTGCAGGGCAACGCTGCCATTCACCGAGCGAAAGCCAGATCGGCTTTCGTAGAGACCAGAGAACGCCTGACCCTGGTCGATGTGCCGCCCTACTCGCCAGAATTGAACCCCACCTTTGAAAGTCTGGGCGTACGTCAAGCGCAACGTGCTCGGCAAGTTCTGTGCCAAGACGACCAAAGAACTCAAGGCGCGGCTCCGTTCGGGTGGGCAGCGGGTGCGGTAGATCAGCCTGCCACAACGGCTCATGGCGACAACTCCGATTTGAACCGGTATCAATAGAGCCGACACCAGAAGTTTGAACGCGTCCGCACGAGGGGCGTCAGCCCCCGCTCCAGCATGATTGATTTGCACCTTGGGCACCGCACTACTTGTGGGCTGTGCGCTTGCAAGAGCGTCTCTCATCCCGCGACGGAAAGCCTGAACAAGCGACCTCAGCAGGATTGAGGCATCAGCGACACAGCCCTCCACCTACACTGAAAAGATCTCTGGAGGTCCAATGCAGATCACGAAACTGTTCTTTCTTGCTCCCCTACTCCTGACCGCTTGCGTCAAGCCTGGCCCCGTGCTGCCGCCTGAGCCTTACGTTGAAATTGCCGATCTGCTGGCGGCCGTCAACCTGACTCCACGGGCGCTCCCGGCCCTTGAGCCAGCCGCTCTGGGCCGGTCAGGAACATTGAGCGGCCCGACCTTACCCCAGTTTCCTGTTGGGCAGGCGGTCTATCTGAGCAGTCCAGGAATGACTTGGCCAGGAGTAGAGGTCGGCCGCATTGTTTCCCGGGGTCAGGTGGAGCTTCAATTGCGGGAGTTGGCTCACCTCCCAAGCACCGGACAGCAAAGCGCGCTGGCCTTTGCGCGGGGATTCAATACCTCTACGCCGTGTGCTGTAGACACGGTCAAGACGAAAGCGGGGCAAGAGAACGTTCAGCTGACCCGCGTGGACATCCTGACCCGCAACCGCAGCGTCAGCGCGGCGGCTCTGCTGCAGCCCCTGACCTCGCCAATTCCAGAGTTCGTCAACGTCTTGCCTTACCTGGCGATCAATACAAAGCTCAGTGGCGAGAACCGCGGCCTGCTCGTCTATGCAGCCGCGGACGTAGAAATTCAGGGGGAAATGCGCTGCATCAGCAGTTACGTCACGCGCCTTGAAGACGCGACGCAGTTCAATCTCTCTGTCAATCTCGATCTGCGCCAGGGCTGGAATCTGATCCGCGAGCGAATCAATGGTGTTCCGCCGCAGGGTAAGGTCGACATTATTGAAGTCCTGCTCAGTGGGAGTGCCAGCGATTACAGCTTTCGGCCGGCAGCTACGAACTAAATGCCTCGCTGACTTTGGGTGGATGACCCCTGAGGCATCAGCTTTTAAACTGCACTTATGTGGCCACTGAAACGTGTTCTCTGCGCCGCCGTCCTGGGACTGACCAGCGTGGCCTCAGCGGTCATGTCCGGCGTGACTCTGCCCGGCGCCGGCTGGGCTGGCTGGCGCTGCCTAGACCCTGAAGACGGTCTTTCCTGCCGCGTTCCCGTCTTCGTGCGTCTGAGCGCCTCTGGCCAGGTGCAGCACCGCCAGCAGGTGCCTGAGAGCCGAGCGCCCGGCCCAGTTCTGCTCCATCCAGACGGGCGCACGCTCTATCTGGGCGGCACGGCGTAGCGTTGTACGCCACTACCACACACGGGTTCTCGACGTGATTGCCCGCATTGAGGCACAGTACGGAGCCGCTCACATCGAGGACGTCCTCAACGACCGAGTTCCCTGGGCAGGTGAACTGCCTGGCCTGACGTTTCACTATCACGGGTTGGGCTTCACCGCCCATCTCGACGGATATACCGTGAAGTGGGACTGGTTTGATGACGACATGGGCGTGTTCGATCTCTGGGCGCTGGGGCAATTCACGCAGCATCGTGAGGCAGAGTTTGGCGTATGGGCGCGGTATAGCGTGCTCCATGCTTATACACGTAAATTAGAGGAAATGGGCGTATTGGCCACTGTCTCTTTGAATGAGTCGTACCGCTTCACAGACGTTGGTTGAACACCAAGCGATGGCGTGCCTTGCCGAATGCACAGAGGGCCGGGTATTCAGGACAAGGTCTACGTTCGCGGCGCCCACCGCCAAGCCAATAGGCCACTGAATATTCCCCGAAGTACAGATAAGCACCGTCCCCTTCTCATGTTTTGCCCCGCAAGTCAACCCCTATTCGCGGTAACTGAATTAGGCTGAGCATGCCTACGCTTTACAAGGGCTTAGTAAGCTGTCTGAAATTCACTAAGAGCCTATTGTTTTATAAATTCGTCTGCAATATTTTCACCAACCCTCAATATTAGGTTTGACTCTTTCAATATGGCAAACCGAGAATTCATCTTAATAGCCTGTGGACAATCTTTTATGGTGAATGCTTCTTTGCAAGGGATTATATACAAATAATTACCATTCTTTGACCAAGCGCCGAGAATAGCATTGCTATCATCCTTAAATAAGAAAGTTCCATCAGGTCTTAGCATATATTCCTGCATTGAACTGTTTCTATAAGTTCCAATTAAGTCACTTTCAGATGTAGTTATGGGAGCAAAGCAAGAGGTAAGACAAGAGGCAAACAATACAGCAGCAATCCAATTCGATGTCTTCATACAGGTCACCTCATGGGCTGTTGGCTACGATACCCCTTTGAGGGCTACCAAAATAATAAAATTGATATAAATTGCCGCAGCAGCCCGGATCCGATCTAGGTTCATCTTTGATTGCTCTCTAGGGTCAAAAGTCGGAAGTAGGCAGGAGAAGTCAGCTCCTGTAGGGTGTTTTCTGCGATGAAAGCCACCCGGAGCCGACTCCCACAAGATAGCCTATCCACTTACCTTGCCTCCATCCTTCCGATCGATCCCCGTCGTTTGACGGTGCTGGCCACACTCATTTTGGTGATGATCGAAAAGCGGACGGTTTGCCTCTCCCAACTGGTCAGCTGCATCCGTCTCGTCGGTTCCGACGAAACGATTTACCAGCGCCTCAAGCGCTTTGCTCAATTTGTTTGGCAGGACCAGCAGTGGCTGACGGCACAACTCGTGCTGAATCATTTCCGAGATGACGACGAACTGGTGCTGATTCTTGACCGCACGAATTGGAAATGGGGCAAAGCGGATCTAAATTTCCTGATTCTCAGTGTGATGTGGAAGTCCTTCAGCTTTCCGTTGGCGTGGCAAGTTTTGCCACACAGTGGCAACAGCAATACTGCGGCTCGAATTGCGCTGTTGGAGTCGGTACTGCCGTTGATGCAGGGCAAAACTCTGGCCCTCCTTGCAGATCGAGAATTCATCGGCAAAGAGTGGTTTGGGGCGCTCAAACGACTCGGCATCAAACCCACCATTCGGCTGCACGTCACGACGAAAGCTGACGGGGTCGAGGTGTGGGCCTATTTCAAAAAACTGCACCCAGGAGAAGTGCGCATTTGGCATACCCCAATGACGGTGTATGGCGTGAAAATGAGGGTTCTGGCCTGCCAGAACCTGTATGGACAGACGCTCTATCTGGCGTATCACGGATGGGGCACCCAGCCATCACGCGCTACGCTTGGCGCTGGAACTGCGGAAATATGCATCAAGCCCTGAAAGGACGAGGCTTTGATCTCGAAGCAACCCGCTTGACCGAGGGCACACGGGTGAGCCTGCTGTTTAGCGTTGTATCACTGGCGTTTATCTGGTGCTGCTTGAGTGGGGACTTCGTCGCAACGAAGTCCCCACCAAAAATGCTCGAACACGGCTACCCCGCAAAAAGTCTCTTTCGAGCGGGCCTTGATGCCCTCCAGAGCGCACTGTCAAGTCGACCCAAGAAAGAGAGTGCGTCTAGGTCGTCATTCCAACGACTTCTGGCTACTTTTGACCCCTAGAGAGGTCTGCCGTAACACCAGTTAAGGCAATACAGCTGCTGAGAACGGACTCTCAAGAACTGCCTGCAAAATGAAAAATATACCGTCGAAAGATAAGGAATTTTTAAATATTTTAGTGATAGTATTATTAAAAGGCGGTGAACAAATGAAAAACCCACTCATGCTAGCCACCCTCATGTGCTTCCTAGCGTCTTGCGATAGCAGTGAACCCCTTAAACCCGGAACTCCGCTCTCACCTGGTGATCCACCTCCAACCATAATCCAAGAGCAGTCACTCAACAAGTCATCTGTTGATAAGCATGGAAACAAATATTTTGCCTCAGAAGTGAAGGAAGGAAATGAGACCTTCCGAGCATCGCTCCTATAAGTTGCCAGCGCGTCAGTTTCGAACTGAAAGGGGCGAGGCGGGCCAGCCGCGTGACCTTGGGCCCGTTGAGCAGGGTGCCCGGTCTCTCGCAGCCTCGGTGGTGGACGCGGTGCGCAATCCCAGCAAGTGGGGCTTTGGCGTCGGTGAAGCTCCCAGCAAGCCCAGCAAAGCCGCTCCGAAGAGAAAGAGGACGTTAGCTGCCTGGTCCTCAGGACGCCCGTGAGACGCTGGGGGTGCTGCTCCGGCTGCGGCTGAGCCGAGCACCTTCAGCGGCTGCGTTGGCAGCGCTGCAAGAGTTAACTGCAGAGCAGGTCGCCACGGTCAGGGACATCACGCCATGGCACACCGGTTCGCAGAACCCAGACGATGCCACTGACAATGGCTCGATGCACCAGATACGGACGCCCGCGTCCAATTAATGGAGGTAAAAGCGGCTCCAGACGTTCCCACTGTTCATCACTAATTTCTTCACGCCACAGAAGTATAAGATACGCCCCAAAAGCTGGGCTCTACCCTTGGCCTACGAGCCCTAAACGCCCTTCATAGCCTACTTTGAAGTGGGCTAAAGAAGAGTACTGCGGCTAGACCGTCATTCCAGCGACTTCTGGCCATTTCTGACCCTAGAGAGATCGCTATCGCGTGTCGCTTGAGAGTATTTCCAATATATCTGCGTGTGTTGTGTGAGCTGCTATATAATCAGTCATCTTCTTTATGTCTGGTCTATGATTAAAATCGGCCACCCTAACAAAGTACAATTGATTATAATAGGCATCCAAGTCGGTTATGTTAATCAATAGATCCTGAATTTTTGCTATTATTTTATCTGTTATCGCGCCGATCTCGCCACGATTCGTGAACTCCTCAATGGACATCAAAGCCTCTAAATCATCTATATCTTTTGTTTTGTGATGCTCGATGACGTATTGTATCGCCTCCTCTAATTTACTCTCGATTAGAATTGTCGGAAACAGATCCAGGTCAAACTTGTTATTAGACATTCAGGACCCCAGCAATATGTGCGTGTTTTTGAGAAATAGGTCTGTTACAGAAGATGGATTATCAGAGCGAGAATTGGTAACGAAAGTGCCTTGCTTAGTTAACTACTCTCTTGGAGAATTGGGCAAAGCGTTATATGTACGGGTAATTCTTACTGTCCACTCACTGCTCGATAATTGACCTAGTGCTGCAGGTGATCTAGGTGAATGCCCCCAAACCCTATATGTATGGCTGCCAGCTTGGATACCTCTCTATTCGAATCCAGATGAATGAGTAGAAGTCGCTCCGAACTTATTAGGCGTTCCTTTCGGTATAAGCCTGGTTAGCTCTGAAAGTCGTATAAAAGGTTCACCTGCGAGCGGCCCTGGAGCTCCCTGTCGCAATAGCCCAGCTAGATTGAAAGCGCCGGTGACATCACCGTGTTGAAACTGCACAGACCAAGGCTACCGCGTTCTGCTCGGCCTTCAAAACCCGGTGCTTTGGGTTGACCCAGCTCCCCCACCCTGTTGACCTCGGCAGAGGGAACGCACAAGCTGTAGCCATTCCCCTTGGGGTGGAGGAACTGCGATGGATACAAATCTTGAGAACCTGTCCGACCTCGCTCATTTAAATTTAAGGTGGATGGTGAGGACCTGGAGGCAAGGTTGTCAAGACGGAAATGCCTTTGACCTCGATGCAAATGACGCCGCCGACTATGACTCTCACCCAGTGGTGGTCTCATTGAGAGAACTGGAATCACAGGGCTGGATCACGATCTCCGAAGATGAGATGTCAAGGTTAGGTTGGAGTCCGGGTGCTGACCTCACCGCCCGTGGACGAGCTCTTGCTGAAGACGAGGCCTTCGATGATCAAGTGCCTCCAGAGCTCTTTCTCTAAAGCGCGTGAGTGAAGACGGTGGGTGACCCCAAGGCTCAGGACCGCTGTGATCGTGTGAGTTCCGCGAGCCTGACCGCAAACCAGGACGCGTCTCCTACAGGATTCCGGCCCTCATCGTTGTTGATCCGCGCCCCTTTCGCTGCTTGATCCACGCACGTCAAGTACCCCTCGCTGTTGAACGTGATGCCCGCCTGCTCGAAACCCTCTCTGACGGCGTAACACACCGACGTGTGCGTGTCCTGGTGTGCATTCACGCCCACCACCTCAAAGCCCAACAGTTGGCCGTCCGTCGCTGCTGGCTCCTGTCGGACCGCCGCCAGATGCATCGCACGAACTTCATACTGTTCTGCGGAGGAGCCAACGACAGGCGCAGTGGCTTTCAAGAAGGCAGGAAGATCGAGGCTGCGGATCGAGAGTTCCATCAGACGGGTCTGCGCCCGCTGGATGAAAAACCTCTTGAAAAAATGGGCTGCAGTGGATCGGCGCACGAACACGGCGTCCAGGCCCCACTCTGCAGCCTCGAACGCTCGCTCTGTCGCTTCCTGAAACTCAATAAAGTCATCCAGGCTCATCTCCAACTGCTGCCGGTACTGCTCATGGAGCTCAGGAGCAGGCTGCCTCCAAGACAACACGTCGGCGTGGGGATGCAACGGGCAGACACAGGAGGTCGGCGTGTACACCACCCCGCGAAGTTCAGGGCGCGGCTGCTGGGTGTCGGTCGTTCCCTCAATGATCATGTACCCGATGACGACAAAATCATCTGGTTTCTGAGGGCCCTGAGTGAGGTGCACACCTTAGCCTAAGGCAGAGCTTCTCACGCTAAGGCGCACTGACCGACATCAGAAGCGCAAAGCGCGGCGCACGTGAGCGTAATAGTGTGCAATCAACGTATGTACGTGAAGGATGTAAAGCGGTGTTGGACGCCGTTTTCTCCTGGTGAGAGGCCTGACCAGTGCAGGGGTACGCCTGGTGTCCCTGGCTAGGAGGCAGCCAGTGCTGCGGAGGCTGGCGCGCGCTTCTGCTGAGCCGCAGTCCGGATGAACCCGTTCAACTCAGTCGGAAGAACGGCCTATCAAGGGATTGAGGTGATCCCGAAACAGCGCCTGCAACTCACCTTGAACGCGTACAAGTTCATCGTGCATGTAGATCAACTGTGGTGGGTGTTGAAGATGCCGGTTCAGTTTTTTTTCAATGGCCATCAGGGGTGCAGCCAGACGGTCGGCTTCCTCGTTGATCCAGGGCGTCACTTGAGGCATCTTCTGAATGCGGAGTCGGAGACTTCGGACGCGTTGGTAGAGGGCCAGCACGTCTGCCTCACTCACACTCATGGCGTCATTCTAAACAGCCATGAAGCACAATGTTCACGGGTAAAGATACGCACCCACAAGGCAAAGTTGTGTTGGACGCCAAATTCTCGGATATTGCCCCTAGTCGGGAGAACGACCCACGATTTTTCATTGGGGCGTCGGGGCCCTACCTGTCTGAGGGCCTGATGGCGAAGTTCGTGTACTACGACAAACCCTACTTCGCCTTGCGAGACGGACAGGGGAAGGGTCCAGTATTTGACTTGGACACAGGCAAGCGTAAGCGCTGAAAAGAAGCGAGCACAACTCAGGAGCCTCAGCGGGCGCCGGATAATCTTAAGAGCCATGCGCCTCATCCCCACGTTACTGACCGCTTTGCTGCTGCCGTCTGCCAGTGGCCTGAGCACCCTGTCCACCACACCCATTCCTGGCCACGCCGCTGGCAGCTTTGGCCGTGGGGACGGGCCATTCGGAGAATTGGCCGGCGGCGCCGCATGGTCAACCGACAGCCTCACAGTGTTCACGCTCGATACCACCCGCCTGCTGAAACGCTGGCAAGTCGCGGATGGACGGCTGCAAGGCACCCAGCCGGTGAGGGTTCCATCGGCCCTCACCAACCCAGGATTGAACCTGTCCGGCGCGGCAAACGCCGCCGGACTGCCTGTGCTGGCCCGCGGGGAACAGGGAAATCAGCTGGCCACCCTGGCCTACCGGCTCAAGCTCGAGACTGGTCAGCTCACGGCGCAGCCCGGATGTTCAAGCACCCTCAGGACAAGGATGGCCTGCACGCTGGACGCGCAGACACGGGTCTGGGTGGAAGGCGGCGCACTGCAGTGGCAACGCGGCAACCAAGTGGAACAGTTTCCCCTCCCGACGGGCCTGAGTCTGAACCCAGACGGTGGCCGATCCAGCACGGCCCTGGCGCTGAGTGACGACGGTCAGCGGGCCGCGCTGCTGGCCCTGCGGGGAGAGAGAGACGTCTCCATCTTCGGTGGTCAGGGCCTCCTCCTCACCTGGACGCGGAATGAGGCAGGTCAGGTCAAGGCACAGCAGGTCACCTTAACAGGCCCGCCGCTCTACGCGGGGGCCACACTCGACTGGGTGGGCGGGCACGTGCTGGTGGCCTCCAACGTGTTCAACGCGGGCAATGAGTACGGCAGTGGTGGGGCGCTGTTCGGTCAGCAACTGGCGCTCTACTCGCCGGGAGCGCCGCCCGTCTGGAGCCTGGGCCCGCTGGTGGGGCTGCGCGGGGCGTTCCCCTCACCGGACGGCCAGCTCTTCGTGACCATCCGGGACGGCAGTGTGCCGGAAGTGCGCCAGATCAAGGACGGCACCTACGTCCGCTCGCTGGGTGAAGCCGTGCTGGATACCGCGCCGCTGAGTGGTGGGCGAGCGCTGCTGGCCGTGCAGGGCGGGGCCGGAGCGGGCCGCATCGCTCTGCATCAACCAGGCAGCCTCAAGACGCTCTACCGGGGCCGCGCCGACCTGGTGGCGGCCAGCACCGATGGGCAACGGTTCGCCTCTGCCTTTGGACGAACCCTGCGCCTCCACAGCAGTAGTGGACAAGTGCTGCACGCCTGGCAGGCCGCAGGCCGGATACAGCGCTTGGCCTTCAGCCCAGACGGTCAGGTGCTGAGTGTCGAGCAAGATGTCTTCAATGGGCCCACCCTGACCAGCGCCTGGCGAATGGACGGCAGCGTCTTCCCACTGCCCGCCGGGACGCAGTTTCCCGTGACCTCGGTGCTGCTGGTCAAAGAGGACCGTAAGGATGGCCCGCAGAGCAATTACCGCGAACGCTGGACGGTGGCCGAACGCACCGGGAACCCCCTCTGGCAGACCCCTTGGCACAGCAGCAGGATCGCTGCGCTCCCTTCTCCCGATGGGCGTTTTCTGGCGCAGTTTGGGATGACGGCGCAGACCCTGAATCCGGAAGAACTTGGCCCCGTGCCGCGGGTCAATGTGTTCTCGCGTGTGGAGGCCCAAAGCGGAACGCAGGGTGCTGTATTGCGGGTGCCTGTCGAGCACCCTACAGATATGTACGCGGGCTGGGGCCTGAGTGCCTTTGATGGGCGCACCGTCCTCCTGGCCGAGACCAGTGGGGATGGGTGCGGCGGCCAGCTGTACGGGTACCGGTTGGCTGACCTGAGCACCGGCAAGCTCCTGAACACGCCCGCCCAGTTGCGGGGCGGCTACGAACGCCTGATCGGCTGCGGTCACTCTGCCTTTCGCCCCCAGACGAAATTCGCTCCGGATGGCCGCCTGCTCATCCAAGACGGCAACCGTCTGGACTGGCTGCACCTGAGCACTCCCTGAGCTGTTAAAGGTCGCACCAATAGGTGAGTTCTGCATCGGAGATCTTTTCAGGTGTGCACAGGCTTGCGAGGGAGATGGGACGTGATCCATTGACGGAGCGTGGGGACAACGGCAGGGAGCGGCAGACAACAGAACGCTGTCAGGCGGATCTGTCAACCTGCAGCTCTCCAACTTCTCCATGAGGTGAACTATGAACCGGAACTCTTTTGCCCTGCTGCTCTTGCTCGTCCCTTCCACTGCTTTCGCTGCTGACCTCCGTATCTACCCCTCGTTTACAGAGGTGCAGCAACCCGCCAGCCCGACCATCACCTTCCCCTTTGCTCAGTGGCGCTGGATTCAACCCAGCAGCTTCTCAGTCAGTGGCCAAACGCCCGTAGCCATCTCCTGGCAACCGGCCGAACTCGACTGGCTGCGCACTCAGGAAGGCAAACGCATCACTTGGACCCCGTCTGGTCAAGCTGTGCAGGCCACTCTAGAACGGGCTGACGACCTGCTCATTCAGTTGAGCACTGGCGAATACATCAATGCTCAGCGCAGTGATTTAGCTTTTAGCGAGAAGCCCCCGATGCAAGGCGGCGTGACCCTGCGGCTGGACAACATGAATACAGCGAACAGCTCCACCCTGCTGTACCGCACACAGGCGTTGTTCTGGAGACCGCGGTATGAACTGACACTGAACGGCACAGTGGCACATCTGGCGGCGCTGGCGCACATCACCAACCAGAGTGATCAGGTGTTTACGGCAGGAAAGGTTGACCTGTTTGGCGGCAACGTGGAGCAACAGCAGCAGAACCAGTCGTCCCCTATGCCGATCATGACCACCCCCGGCAACGTCTCGTCAGCGAATGCTGCGGGCGGAGCGTTCGCGTTGCCTGCTATCCCTGGCAATGCTGGTCTCGTTCGCAGTCTGGGCGAGGTGCGTGGTCTGCAACGCTACGCCCTGCCGGGCGGCCTCACACTGGGCCGAGGTGAAAGCCGGACCCTGCCTTTCTTGAAGCCGCAGGTCAAGGACTTCATCCGCTACGCCAGTGTTCAGTCGTACTTTGACACGCAGAACCGGTCCGGGCAGGCGAGTCGCCAGTACAAGTTCACCTCTTCGCAGTCTCTCCCCACGGGGCTGGTGGATGTGCGTGAAAGCGGCTTGCTGGTGGGCAGCGTGCAGCTTCCTGCGGTCCAGGCAGGCAAGTCGGTTGACTTGAATCTGGGGACGGATGCTGAACTCCGGTACCAGAAGACCGTCACACGCACTGGGTTAGAAAAAGATGCGAAAGGCCAGGTGCTGAGCAGTACTTATCAGGTGCTGTACAGCTTCGTGAGTACAAAAACGACAGCCATACAGGTCAATGTTCGGGAGCAGCTGGATGGGCGCAACGTCTCCGTGGATGGCCAGGCGATTCAGACCGGGCAGATCGTCCTGAACCGTGGGGTAAACGTGCCAGCGGGTGGGAAAGCCAGGCTAACATTCAAGCTTAAGCTCATGAACTGAACGCTCCCAGGGCAAAGCCGAAGGGTGTTTCTGCCCTAACCGTCACCTGTTCCACTTGACCGCTGCAATAGGAACACGATCAGGCCGGTCACGATCAGGGCGATGCCCGGCCCGATGCCACCGAGCGGAGCTGTGGTGTACCCCTGGAGCGTGTAATCCAGCCCAGCCCAGCCCACGAATCCCAGACCGGCCACGATAAGTAGTCCGGCCACGAACCGACCCATCACACGCTTTCCTTCAAGAGTCGCCGAGCAACTGCCCCTTCGGTGAGACCTAGAGCCGCCATCAACATTGCAAATACCCTCACATGGGGAGCAAATCCACCCTCACCGATAGCCAAGATCAGGGGTGCGGCTCGTCCGGGAGACGCCAGCCCCGGCCTTGGTTCATCCCCCAAAGTCATTTGCGTTCATAGAGGAGCTCGAGGTCGTCGCTGCTGGGCTGCCAATCCCACATCAGCGACAGGCGGTAGGGGCCGGGCTTCAGTGAGTCGAGCGGGACGTCCACCACCACTGGAAGAGTCAATCGACCTCGCTCGGGCACGTAGAGCGGTATCGCTCCAGAGGCGTCAGCCTCAACCCCGTCCGACGGTGGCTTGACCCGCCGGTCACCTTGGTACACGGTGACCGCCCCTATCCCACTGCCCAAGGTCACGCTGATCGGGCGGTTGAGGAGATTGATCAGCGTGACGCTCAGGCCGGACGGCGCGGTCGGTGTCAGCACCAGCTGGAGACTGTAGGCGGGATCCTCCCGCTCATCCACCAGGAAAGGTGTCCAAGCCGCTTTCACGGTGGTCAAGGGGGAGGTGTACACCACGCGGTTCAGGCCTGTATCGACGTACACTGTGGCCTTCGGGTTGGCGGCCAAGACCTGCCGCGCCACCCCAACGAGGGTGCGGACACTGTACTGACGGGTGACGACTTGAGAACACGACTTGAAGCTTTTGAGGAATGGGCCGAGCAGGGGGCTGCGTTCGGCGGCCTCCTGGGTCGCCTGGGCGAGTGTGGGAAAGACCGTGCCGAGCATGACACTGCGGTCTGGACACCATCCGGCGAAACCGGCGAATCCAGGGACTTGATCTTGAATCTCGAGCAGCGCATCCCAAGAAGGCGGATCAAAATTGAAGAAGGTCACCTCAGCGGCCGCCCAAGAGGGGCTGAGCAGGAAAGCGAGCAGCACGCCACGGAAGAAGCTCAGCATTCGCCAGTATCCCACTCCGCTGGGGGAACAACGGGGGGCACAGCGTCTGACGCAGGACCGGAAAGATCATTTACTACCTCAGGACGAGCCAGACGGAGTTCATGGTGCTCTCCTGGCCCGTCCCATGGGCGACCACGAGCGGTGGTGGAGCCTGCTGAGCGGAAGTGTAGGCGTGGTTGGCCTTGGACTCTCTTCCGCTGCTGCCTGGCAGCCTTCCCTGGGTTCTTAACAGCACGCCCAGGTCGACTGCCCTAAGGGCCACCTCCGGCCAGATCCTGTCAAGTGGCGCGGTGGTTGAGTCCTGCACCAGAGGGTTGAATAGCAGAGGCGCAAGTCCAAGTTTCTCGTGCCTCTCTCGGTGCGGGCGATTCCACAACTCCGCAATGCTCAGCCGCCGTCACTGTTGAGCCATCAATGCATTCAACAGCGCCAAGGCCAGGGCTTGGCTTGGAGAATCGGCGCTTCCTTCCCACCGCAGCCGATCTCAGTCGCTGACCCGCGCCGCGTAAGGTGGGGTTGATATGCCGCCAGATCGACCGGGCAACAGAAGCCGCGCCGCTCGCAGCACAGCATCAAACCACGCAACAACGGCGAGACATCGAAGGGGGACACAGGAACCACGTCTTGGTTAGGATGCCGACAGGCGATAGCCCCATGCATGCCCGTCTCCAAGGAGAAAGCTCAGCAAGCTGAGCTGAGCCCAGCCACTAGGGTCTGTCGGCCAAGTCCTGAACCTAAGGTTGTGAGGAGCTCTATTTCTCGTCTCTGGCATCAAACTAAGGCATGAGCACGTACGACTATGATCTGATTTTTCAAGGGGAGAAACCCGAGTTCGGGGGGCAAGTCCTTCAACAACTTATTGGGCAGAACTACCAGACCCACGACGAGCTGTACTCCCCACATCAAGTGTTCGTCTTGGTGAACGATCAGTGGTGGCGGCTGTTTGTCGATGGCCCAATGCTGTACATGCAGCGCTGGGAGAAGGCTCCTGAAGCCTGGGCCGTCCCTGAGGATCAGATGTTTTGGTCTCTGCGCGATCTGGGCCGAGAACTCAATATTCGAGGAGAAATGCTAAGTGGATGGTTCTATGGGCAGCGGAACCGAGCGCCTGCCCTCTCCCTGAACTTTGAGAGTGGCCTTCAGATCACGTTCTTTTCAACCGATGGGGAGCATTGGTCCACCTTCGACGTAACCCGGTGGATGGTCTCCCGTTTGACATGACGCGTGCCCTTGAGGGCCGTACAGGCCTCCAACGTTAACCCTTGGCCGACACGCCCTAGATCAGTCCTCGTCAGACCTGCTGAACCCTTTGACCTCAGGAGTGAAAAGTTCGTCTCAAGAGCTGCCCCCGGCCTCCCCCACCCCCATATTCTTGAGGCCGACTGAAGGGCTGTTTCTGCAGTCAAGCCCCACACTGAGGCCATGAACGTGCTCCCCGCTGTGTTAATGGGCGGCGCCTGCGCCCTAAGCGTGGTGACGTTGCTCCTGCTCTTTACTGGTAACCTCTGGGCCATGACCGCGACTGCGGTCGCGGCATTCCTGCTGGCTGCCTTGGCCATTCCCGCCCTTGACCAGGAAGAACAGGCCGATTCCACCAGTCCTCTCGAGGGCTAGGCTAGACCGCTGCCAGCACCCGGCCCAAGACGGGGACGCACGAGAGTCGGAACAGGAGTTCTCGTTCAGGGATTGATCTGTTCAGTTGGCCTCTAAGCGTTGAGATGGGCCGCGTGGTTCGGAGGGATAGTGTGCGAAGTGGTTGAGTTTGAGCAGACTCTACCAGCGGCTGAAATAAGGGGCCTGATGCAGCTTCTGAAGCAACGCCACTGCCACCAAGTCGGCATCGGAGATTTTTTCGTGTGCGTGCAGGAGTTTTGCCGGAATCTGAGGCGCGATCCAACAGCTCAACAGGGTGACAGCGGTGGGAAGCGGCAGTACAGTGAGATCGGGACGGCCCATAACTGTACTTCGGGAAAACTCAGGGGCCGCTGAAAAGACCAGTACAGGAACAGCAGGTTATGCAGCGAACTAGCAGGACTGCTCCTGCCAGTTCCTCTCGAATTGCAGGCACAGAGTCGCCTCTCAGGTCATCCGGTTGGCTGAGTCGCAACCACTGGAGAAAGAGCAGAGCCATCATGCACAGCTGTGCATGATGATGTAGACCACGCCATGAACGCCCCTCGAAATGATCTAGACCCACCTCCTGTTTCAATTCCCGATGGGTCAATTCGCAAGCCCAACGCCGCTTGGTCACCTCAACGAGGTGCTCAAACGATGTCTCGGGAGGAAGGTTGCAGGCGGAGTACTTTCGCTCACCACCACGCCTTTCTTCTCCGATGATCCAGGCGGCTTGACCTGGGAGGTGTTGCCCTTGCCGATATTCTGTGCCATCCGCAAGGCACACGTATTGAGCAGCGAATCGTCCAGAGAGCGGAGCTTTCGTTCCTTGCCGCCACACCACCTGATGCCAAACCGCGTTTGCCAATGTCTCTCGGACAGTCTGACGTGGTTGAGACGGTGTCGGGTACTTGGAACGCCGTCCATGAACCGGTTTAACGCTGGGCAGGAGTTGAACATCGGCGGGATACACCTTCTGCGTCGAGTGAATGCCGACAGACCATTGAAGTTGACGTTCGCTGAGGGCTTGCCTGAAAGCGGCAGTGGCCCCGTAACCCGCATCTGCAAGCACCAGACCGAAATTCAACTGTGGCCGAAGACGATCAAGTTCCTCCAAGGCAACGGCCCACTTGCTCTGCGTTTGCTGGTGTTCCTCAGGAACACCAGCAGCTTTCATCCGCTGCAGATCACCCGTCCAGTCTCGGGGGAGAAAGAGGCGCAGACTGACTGGAACAGGAAAATTGTGCTGGGCAAGCGTGAGATCAAAAAAGATCCGTTGCCCAAGGGCATGAGCTGACTATCAGTCAAATTCGGCATCAGTGGGTGTGATGATCGCCGGCACGACGACGGCGGATGGACCAGTGAGGATTTCCGACAGTACATGGGTTTTACCCAACAGGTTTAAAAGGTTCAGATGATGAGGGAAATCCCCCGTGTATATAAGAAAAGTCACCTGAAATACAGTGACTTATGAATATTGTAAAAAGGTACTCGTAGTACATATATGTTGGGCTTTTCGGATCAAAAATGACAAAGCCGCTAATTTCCCCGCTCACTGTTACAAGCCAAAACAAAGTATGTCCTTGAGTAGATCGACCCATAGGAAATATACCTGGAGCTTGGGGCCAAAGTTTTAGATGGTATTCTTTAGGCCAGTTATTTGCATGATTTATATAGAAGCCGCTGGATAAGTCGATTTCGGAAACATAATCGGGACTACCAACATTAAAGATAATAAAGGTGTCATAGATGATGCCAGAGCCGTAAACTTTCATAAAATCTTTGAAATCGTCTGGGAATTTGATTCCATATTTTTCTTCAACTTTCTCAACTTCAGCATCGGAAGGAGCGTTGACCGGGGTTCGTGGTGGAGGGAGTTCGCTTACCAAATCAGCAATGTCGTGCATATAATCGTGCCTCCTCCGAGTTTATTATGGCGAATTGTGGCATATAAACGGCGACCCCCACTTCACTCCTACAATTCCGACGGCTCTACTTCCGTGATCTTGAATTCTTCAGCCACATCCAGGGGTCTGCTATGAGCGCAAATCGCAAGTCAACGCGTAAGGCAACCGTCTCCGGGACAGCCTCGATCCTGTTCGGTCAGTCTTCACCAGAGCGTGTCAGCGTTGCTCACGTTCGAAAGTGATGAAACGACGGGTAGTCCTGTCCCTACTCTTTGCAGTCAGTCTGGTCACTATGATGACCGGATGTACGGAGCGGACAGGACAGATCAGTACGCAGGCTGCTCATCGGCACCGAGCTGTGACTCGGCAGGACGTCATCGGGTACTGCCAGGCAACAGCAGAGCTGATGGTGTCCAAGGTGATTAAGCAGTCTGGCCCAGACATGGAAAATGTAGTGGTGAGAGGACCCAGCCAAGGAGAACGGGCCTGGACGTTGGAGGGACTCATGGTGACGCGACATCTGGGTCAAGTTCAAACCCGGAATCGCTACAATTGTATTTTTACTGGAACCACCTTAGCTACGGCCAACGCCAGTACCTCACTGGTTCCATCTCCCTACCCTAATAACTTCTGATCACTGAGGGTCAACAGAAGATGTTGTTTTTGCAGGAAAGTCCTTTCAACACAGGAAACAGAGAAAGGGAAGGAAGCAGGGAGCAAGCGCTCCTCGGGGCCAGTCGAGATGACGAAAGGTTCCGGGCCCGGCACAGCACAACTTCTGAGAGGCAAGCCTGCAGCCCGGAGTTGAACCGTTGGTTCAACTCGCTTCCGATGTTCGGCAATTTCTTGGTGAGGGCTCTACCACTCCGAACCTTCACTTCCACTGGAGCGGATAAGAAATAGAGCAGGCATTAATGGGCTAATGCGAACTCATAGCAACCTACCAAACCAAGAAAATAAGGAACCCGTGTATGCACCATAGACAAACAGTTATTGTATTATTCTTATTAGTTCACACCATATCTGCCTGTAAAAGTGAACGCTTGTCGTCAAGTAATACAATGACTGCCTGTCAGGATACAGTCTCTTTGAGCAATGCAAAAATTATAAGAATCAAGTACGATCAAGAATTATATAGAACCCTCGAACGCACAGAAACAGGTGAACGGTTTGAGCTCACCCTGCGAAATCAAGGTCAGACTGTGTACAGAGGTGAGTACCAGTGCGAATACCTGGAAGGGGGCGGCACCTCCGTCGAATCGAAGGTCCTCCTACACGAGAAGTCCAAGATCGCCCCTTAATTGATACTGGTGTAAATCTGAGTCATGGGATCAAGTCAGGTGTTGTGCTGGACGTGTCCCAGCGTGCCGCCTTGAACTGAAGGTAACTCCAATTTCTCCCGGCATCAATAGTGCGGCCACGACTTTACCTACAGCGTGATGCTGTTCCAGGATTTCACGATTGATAGGCCTTGATGCCCTCCAGATCGCACTGTCGAGTTGACGCAAGAAAAAGAGTACGTCTAGGCCGTCATTCCAGCGACTTCTGGCTACTTTTGACCCCTAGAGAGGCACTTTTGATCCCTAGAGAGGTCAGTTGTACAGGAGTCAATAGACCTATTGGAGTTATGTTGCCAAGTTCCTTCCATTTATAATGCAAATCAGCACCCCTATCTATTAACAATTCCAACATCCTTGTATCCCCTTCTGCACCATTCTCGATTAAAGTTTCTATAATAACGAATAAAGGTCTCGCGCCACCCTCAAAATTGCAGTTTGGATCCCCTCCATATTCTAAAATCAACTCCAGCATTTCGTAATTTAAGCTTTCGGCAACCTTTAACATAGCCGGAGGGCCATAAGGGTTGTCTGTACGCGTATTTGGGTTCGCCGCATAGTCTAAGAAAAGTTTAACTAATTCTACGTTTTCTTGAACTACCGCAGAAGTGAGTCCATAATTTTTATCGTTAGTAGATAGCGTGTTGTCAGAAAGCGCCTTAGCTATTTCATTGAGGTCATTATTATCTAACAAACGATCTATATTAATTTTGCACTCCAGGATAGAATATCTTAATCCGCTAGAAGCTATCCGGCAAGCCAACCGAACATGGGATGAAGTTTGTTCAGGAGCAGAATACACCCTGCTTTGAACACGCGCTACACGGACTTGACGCTGCTGTTGCGATGACCGCTTGAATCCACCGGGTACGCGAGTCGCGTGTACGTTGATCGGCTTCGGGAGGCCGGTCTGCTTCCGAGCATATCCAGAAAGGGCAATCCCTACGACAACGCCCGGATGGAAAGCTTTTACAAAACCCTGAAAACGGAGGAAGTTGATCTACAGGATTATCTCGACTTCGACGACGCACAGCGCCACATCAACCATTTCATCGGTCAGCTGTACAACGAAGAACGGCTGCACTCCAGTCTCGGCTATGTCCCACCGGCTGAGTTCGCCACCCGATATCATTCCGCTTATTGGTAGTTCGTCGACTCTCAAGCGAAAAGATGTCCAGCACGCAAGCATATCCACCATCTGAATGGCCGAAAACCCTGTGTAAGGCCTCTTCTTCCGAGAAGTCAATGGACTACCATTACTGGTACTCCATTGACTGAGTGTCGCAGACGAGAGAAGACTGTATTCATCATGGCAGCCAGGCAAGTTAACTTGCAGAGAACTGTGTGTTTCAGCAGGCATTGGAGCGAGTCAACGGAGTACCAATAGGAGGCGCATTGGGTGGTATAAGCTGAAGGGTGAATTGCTATGAGTGCTGACTTGGAGAACCTATCCGATCTCGCTTTATTAAACTTGAAGTGGATAGTGAAGGTATGGCGGAGAGGGGATAGGAATGGACCCGCATTTGAGCTAGATACCAGCCTGTCCGAAGAGTACGACGCTCATCCGGTGGTACTTTGCCTGAGAGAACTTGAAGTAAGAGGCTACATCACCATTGCCGAAAATGAATTCTCGAGGTTAGGTTGGACCCTCGGGGCGGACCTCACAGCAGCGGGAATTGCTCTTGCCGAAGACGAGGACTTTGATGATCATGTCCCACCAGAGATCTATCCTTGGCCTTAGTAGGACTTTGTCAGAATGGATTTCAATGACTGATCCGCCTGTCAAGCTGCGCCTAATCGACTTCGTGCAGTGTGTTCTGGAACGTCCATACCTGTATACGGCCCATAGCTCGTACGACGAGATTATCGCGTTCATTGAGGGATATCACGTCGGACATTGCCAGAGGCAAACCCAGTGGTTCGCGTTTGGAAGTTGGCTGAAGGGCCTGCTCGGCGACGGTGAAGGTCGATTGATGGTGCGATTCCGCCAAGCATATGAAGATGACGCCCTCGCCCTTCAGCAACTGCATGAGCTCTATAACGCATTCCTTTGGCAGCCAGACTCAGGAGCACTTTTGGTCGAAGAGTGACAAAGTCCTGCTAGGGCGTGTCGGCCAAGGCAGTTCTAGCGGAGAGAGAATGCCCGCATGGTTCGCCACCCTACACCAGCGATTGAGGCTCGCATCAACGGGCGCTTCAACCTTAAACATGATCCGTCCCATCAAGACTGGCCGCTTGAGGTCTCTGATGGCAAGCGGATCGAGGAGTTCTTAGACGCCTACGAGCAAGAACTGTGGAGCGACGATGAGCGCTACGCCGTCATGGAGCTGATTCTTTACTCGTACGAAGATCACTTACACAGTGACGACCAAGAAAATCTGATGTTTCGGGATAGGCTACGCCCGATTCTCCTGAGGGATTTTGAGCTTCATCACCCCACCATTGAGTACTGGTGCCGCTTCGATCTGTCTCCAGAGGAGGCAGAGATCCCGGAGTACCTCTTTACTCCGGTCCGTCTGGGCAGAAGCGACTGGCGAACCCTTTCCTTTCAGTGTGGAGGATGACGAACGCTCTTAACCTTCCCTGAAAGAGCAACCAGACGCAAAAGCAAGACCCGCAATCGACTGCGGGCTCTTTCTTGGCACATACAGATGCACTACCTTCCTCCTCCGCTCCTGCACCACCTGCAACGCTGGCGAGACTGTGCGCTCTCAGGGGGTCTCAAGAGGCTCATCCCCAGCCAGCCAGCCGAGCCCGTCAGGAAGCTCCTGGAGACAGGCTCGAACGTCCGGTTGTGTTTCGTCCTGAGCGATCTCGTGAATAATGTGCATGACAAGGGCCTTCAGCTCTGGATCGAGGGGCTGCAGGATCGCACCGATCTGTTCCATCTGTTGGACGGCCACATCAGGATCCAGGGTGTTGTCATCGCAGGTGTTGAAGAAGATTAAAGGCCAGACGAACGCTTCAACGAGGGGGCGCAAGCGGTGGGCATCCATGGCAGGCAGTGTACTCACCTTCAAGGCGGGTCAGAACTCATCAGGCAGGGACTGCGAATGACAAAGCTCACCAGGGCGGGTGGGTGAAGTGGGAAGGCCTGCCCCACTTCTCCCCAAATGACCTCCTGATCAAATCACGCGCATGCCGCCTCAGGTCACTTGGTGCGCCATGTTCTTGCGGCCCAAAAGCGCACTGGCGCCGCACAAGCTCGCGCATGGGACAGGGTCGAGGCAACCTGCCTGACCCCGTGGGATGGCTGACCGCTGGGAGAAAGCCTCGGAGACAAATCGCGTGAGGACTGGTTACCCCTACACATTAGATGCTTGCCCAGCTCGACATAAACGCCCGGCTTGTCTGACCTGGACATCTTCCAAAAATAGCGGTGAGGCGCAGCCGAATCGCCACCGGAGCGGAGAGCGCAGGTACCCCAGATGAACCCCCTGTCCTGAGATCAAGGAGGTGAACAACAGACCCACAGGCGGAGTCAATCGAGGTCAGTCCGCCCAGTCCTGTATGAAGCAAACATTCGGAGCATGAACAAGGAGAAGAGACTCACGGTATGGAAATGTTCCTCTTCCTGATCTTGAGCTACCTTATTTTTGGCCTGATGTTCGGGTTCTGGAGCATTTTCGCCCTCGTCCTGCGGCGCTTCGGTTATCCCTTCCCCACCCCGGTCGTCTTCGGGCTGGCAGGCGTCATGGCTGCCTTCCTATTGGGCTTCATTTATCTCTGGCAACCGTAGGAATCACATCAGGTCGCCCAGTGCCAGAGGTGCCAAGTCGGGCAACACGAGCTGGCAGTGGGACAGGCGGAAAGCATGGGCAGCAGCCCTTGAAAGCGTCGTCTGAACCCGGTCAATGCCTTTCCAGCCCAAGGTCACCCTGATTTTCGAGGACCAGGGGTGGATACTCCAGGGTCGAACCGTATGGTTCGCTGAGGTAGATCAGGAGATTGGTGCCGCCCAGAAAACGGCAGTTCTGAATGCGGACCGGCCCCGTATACCACACATCGAAAAAGTCAACGTATTGTCGGAATTCGCAGTGCTCAAGAACAACTTCCGCAGGCGGAGTGTTATGTCCCCCAGCGCTAAAATCTACCTCACCCGTAAAGATGCAGTTGATGAACCGGGCGCCGCCCAAGAAGTACGTGCCAAAGAAGCGGGCCTCGTCAAACCGACAATCTTGGAAGGTTACGGGCCCGCTAAATCCAGTGATGGAGGCGTTAAACCTCTGAAAATGACAGTTGGTCAAGCTGACCGGTGGCAGAACGTAATCATCACTGATGATCAGTACCACAGATCCAATCACGTTTAAGTTGCTCAGGGGTTGACCTGCCAGGATCAGGGGAACGACTTGCTCGGCTGAAAGAGACTGCCGGACGGGGAGCATGGACCATCATAAGGCCCACCACCTGAGGCAGACATGGGATGAAGCTAGCTAACTGAGCGACTCAGAACGCCGTCTGAAGCGTTGTTATTGATAACGGCTTGAGTTCGCAGCAGTCTCATCCGTTCTACCCTCTCAGGCTCCATCCAGCACGCTAAATTGCCGTCGAAGTCCAGGTCAGACTTCGGTCGCTCTCAAGAGGTTGTCGGGACGGCGTTCTTTTCCTTGGGGTTTGATCCCCATCGATTCGTCCCCGGCTCGCTATCGAAGCAGGCCAAAACCAGAATCAAGATCGGAACAATGGCCCACCAGCCACTCCGTCCGGTGTCATGCATGCGCCGGATGCTCACTGCCAAGGTTGGGATGAACGTCACCACGGTCAGCAAGACAGAGAGGGGCCCATACGTGGTGTCAGTCGCCAGGCCCAAAGCGGCTTCGATGAGGGCAATGACCACGGCGAGGATGAAGACCACTAGCGTGAACATCCAGTATTCCCGCCGCCGCGCCCGCCCTCTCAGATTCGCGTAATTTGTGGTCATCACCCACACAAATTCTTTCATGGCTCACCTTACCCGGCTGGATTTCCGTTGTCATGCAACTTTGACGTTGTGGCGACCCAGGACACTGCGTTGACCGAATAGTCCTGCGGCCTAGAGAACCTTATTAGACCTCTTGCGAAAGTCGTGGGCTAAGCTGGCAGTGTGGAGCGAGACCGTCTGACACGCACGCTGAAGATGAACCGCAAGCAATTCCGCCGACGCACCGGGGTCTATCGGGAAACGTTCGCCGAGATGGAAGCCGTGCTGACCCTCCGCGAAGGACGGAAGCAAAAACCTGGCCGCCCAGCCGCACTCAGCGTGGGCGGGCGATGTGGAACGCCTAGGATGGCGTGGCGGTTCGTCTGGCGACCCACAGGATGAATCCAGGCGGCATTCGGGGCACGTCCCTGCTCCGCTCGCTCTTGGGCCGCCTGTTCGGTCAACCGCGCACGCTCATGGTCAGCCTGTTGGATCTGCTCGTGCACCGTTCACACTCGGGCATGTCGGCTAAGGATGGCGCGGCGGGATTCAACGGCATTTACAGGTCGAAGCGAGCACGATAGGCTACCGCGTCCGACTTCAGCCCGCTCTTGAGGTACAAACGATGCACTTCTGGCGCCTGGCGCCCGGTCACCAGCATGACTTTGTAGACGTTGAGTGTTCGTGCCATCTCCATGACGTAGGTCATCAATGCAGTGCCGATCCCCTGTCCGCGAACATCTTCGCGTGTCACGACATTCTCGATCAGGCCGTATGGCCGTGCACCTTGCATAAGGTTGGGCACCACGACCAACGTCACCGTGCCCAGAATTTCGCCGCGCTCTGCGACGGACACGTGAATTTTGGGGTCTGCCAGCAGGGCCTCCCAAGTCGTCTGGGCCACCTCCGAGGAAAGTTCCGGTGAGGAGGGACTCAACTGTCGGTAGAGGGTGGTGACATCGGGCAAATCCTCAAGACGAGCAAGACGGAGACGCAGCTCAGGCAGAGCGGCACTATAAGGGTGGCCTCCTGGTTGCTCGTTCCGGGCGTCCTGAGATCCTCTCGGCGTTTTTGATCGGCACTCCCGCCACCTTCCAGCCCTTAGCCGACACGCCCTAGCACTACTTAGACATGCATTTTGGCCGTGCAGACGAGATTCATGCGTGCCTGTCAGGCTGATGCATGACCGTTCCTCAGGAACATTCGCTGTCCCTCCGGCGCTTCCTACGTCCCTTCCACCGTGTCCTAGGACATGCTCAGCGTCGCAAGTGGTGTCCACTGTATCTGCGCGGCTTGATGTCCCCGCTCGAACGCAAGAGTCTGCAACCGTTGGCGGAATACATTGCTCCCGGTCAGTACACACAACTCCACCATTTCGTGACCGTCAGTCCCTGGAAGGAGGACGAGCTGGAGGCTGTTCTGGCTCGCCAAGCTCAACGGTTGGTTGGGGGGTCAGATGCCGTGTTGATCGTGGACGACACAGCGTTCCCGAAGCAAGGCGACTGCAGTGTGGGGGTCGCTAGGCAGTATTGCGGTGTGCTGGGGAAGGTTGCCAACTGCCAGGTGCTGGTGTCACTGACGCTGGCCAAGAACGATATTCCTGTCCCTCTGGCTTTGCGTCTGTTCCTCCCGAAGGAGTGGACCGCTGACCCAGAACGCTGTGCAGCCATCGGTGTTCCTGCGGAACACCGCAACTTCCTGACGAAAAAGGACTTGGCTGTAGAGGAAATCGACCGGGTTCGACGTCAAGGCGTGAAGTTCAAAGTGGTCGTCGCAGACGCTGGATACGGAAATAGTGCCGAGTTCCGTAGAGCGCTGTCGGCTCGGGGATTGACCTGGGCGGTTGGTGTCCCCAGCACACAAAAGGTGTATTCCACCCAGGTTCAGTTGCTGACGGACCGGCGGTCCAAGACGGGGCGGCTCCTGGTGCCCATTCCCGACGAGCAACGCAAGAGCGTTGCTCAGATCTTGCATGCTCTGCCACCCTACAAGTGGGTGTCACGCACCTGGCGCACGGGGACGAAAGGTCCGCTGCGTGCTCGTTTCGCAGTGATGCGTGTCAGGGTCGCAGATGGAGGGGAACTCCACGATGGGTCACACCTTCCCGGGGAAGAAGTTTGGGTGGTCGGAGAACGCCGGTCTAGTGGAGAGCGCAAGTATTACCTGACGAACCACCCGGCCAAAACGACCAAAATCGAGATCATTCGGAACCTCAAGGCGCGGTGGTCCTGCGAACAACTGCACCAGCAGCTCAAGGAAGAATTGGGGCTCGACCACTTCGAAGGGCGTTCATGGCGAGGGCTCCACCATCATGCGTTGCTCTGCATGATGGCGATGACTTACCTACAGACCCTCTGTCTAGCCAGTGGAATCGTAGGGCTACTGACTTTACCTGCTGCACGACGCCAAGTCAGTCCAGTGTTCTACAGCACATCAATCACGTTGTCCACCCGTGCTCCACCACTCCGCTGAGGGTGCTCGGCCGATGGACCGTTTAGTTCGTTTTCCTCGTCACCTGGACTTGGGGATATCTCCTGATTCCAGGTGAACTGGGAGCCTGTACAGTGCACGTCAGATGGATCGGCTCAGCAGATCCAGACGGCCGAACGCTGAAGACAGCGGTGTCTTGTTCTTGCTGCCACGACTGGGTGAGCACTTCTATGCCCGGCCATTGCGCTTGAGCTTGTTGGAGACAGAGCTTCGGAATTTGTGCTGTGGAAAAAGAGGGGGCAAATAGCATCAGTACAAGAATCAACACCAGACCGGCAAAAGCCAGCAGGCGGGGAGCGCTTGAAGGTACGGGACGGACGCTCATCCCTGATGATAGTTCAGCGCTTCTGTCCTTCTGGAATCTTCCGAGGATCAGGCAGCGGACCAACGCCCAACGATCGCTTTCATAGGTCAGGTCTGAACGCGTTCTGGAGGGATCAACACCGGATATGACGTTAAATAAGGTGTTTAAGTAGTGCTAGGGCCTGTAGGCAAAGTTAACGTCCATGGAAATTCAAACTGCGCCAGAGGGCGCATGTAGAAGTCAACTGCTTAGCTTAGGGTGATTGACACGATGCATTCTGAGCTACCCTCCCTTTTTACGTTTGACCAGAAGCAGCGCAACACCTTAAATGTCTCCGGTCTGGCGGCGTACGTTCAACGCCCCCCACGTGACCGAGTCGGATGGATCCATGTGAGGCAGGTCTGGCTTCCTGGCTGGCAACCCGCCAAATGGGCGTACGAGGTTCAGCACATTGAAGTCCTGCTCCAGTCCTACGAAAAGGTTCAGCGTTACGAGGCTGAGGGGCTGGACTATGAGCCTTGGGAGTATCTGATGCTGACCCAGTACTCCGCGTTTTTGACGGATCAGTTGGCCTCGGTTGAGTCGGTCTTCGCGCAGCACATGGACAGACCTGAATACGTTCGTCATCCCGATCATGTCGGGTGGCCCTATGAAAGTCCCAACGAGCAGCTCCCAGCGGAGTCCTGGGCACGTTGGAGCCTGATTCGTCGGGCCTGGGTCGCTTGCCTCCTGTCCATCCAGCAGCAGGGAATGGAGGTGGTGTGGGACACGCCCGGGCAACCCTTGCACGGCCGCATCACCCGGGTAGGATTCGGTGACTTTGAGCTGACGACCGTCACAGCTCAGCATCAGCTGTGGTTTGCGAACCGATCCGAGGCCCGCTTGTACCAGCTGGAGCAGGAAGGGTCTGTTGAGATCCTATGGCGTGAGCCCACAACACGGATCGTGGTTGATGCCCAAACACTTCCTGTATGGGACGACTTACAAACACAGTGGTTCTCTTTGGTTGACAACGAACCCGGATCGTGAAGGAGGGCAGGGGATTCTCCTCTTGAACATGGTAAGACCCTTGGCCTACAGACCCTAGCACTACTTAAACACGCGTTTTGGCGGCGAAGACGGCATTCAGGTGTGTGACAGGCGGATTCATGGCCGCTTGGCAGGAACAGGCCTCAAGCATGCCGCGTTCTTTTTTCACTCGCAACTGCGGTTTTAGGGGTATACACCATCACATCCAGCGTCACGTGCGGCGATAGGTAGGTAGGGCTAACGCTAGCTTATCTTCAATGCATCCCTCAGATGAACTTGAGCTTCTCCGCGCTTCTGCCGCTCTTTACCACAGTGGCTTACCCCGTATCTATCAACAACTGCCAGCCACATTTTCTGCACCCCTTCCAATCCTCCCAGAGCTGACCCTACTGGGTACTTTGGAGGGTGAGGGGCATAAGGATCGGGGGCCCAGCATCTCCATCTACTACCAAACCTCCCTGTCTGAGGATGAATTGGAGCCTCTCCTCATGACGAGGTTCACCGAGCAAGGCTGGCGAGATTTCCAGATCCTCTTTCCAGCGTCCAATGGGTTTCTCGGCCACGATGACGGGCTGGACAGAGACCGTGTGGAACAGACCGAGCTTCATACCCTGGGTCATCCACCCACTCGCTGCATCCTGAGTATCAGCATCCACGAAGAGCCGCACGAAACGCTGGTCGTGCTGAGCTCACCACAAGGGCACGGCCAGGATCTGCACCTCTGGGGCCCCGACCCACTCGATTTCCGCACGCCCAGTCCTGCCCTCCATGCCCCGACGGGCATCCAAGTTGATGTCCTGCAACGCGTCCGGCTGATTCAGAAGCAAGACGCTTGGGGCCACCTGGCTGCCCGCCTCACTGGAGAGGAGAAGACGGGCGTGCTTCATGAGCATTTCACCGACCAACTCGTGGCGCAGGGATGGACACTGGATCAGATGTCCGTTTCAGAGGCATTGTGCTCCAGTGCTTGGCATCTGACAGACGCTGTGAGCGACGTGCAGGCTGTCCTGTTCTTGCTGCGCTTGGGTGAGCGTGACTGGCTGGCACGCTTTGAGAGCGCACGCTTGGTGGAGACAGGCACCGTTGGCATGAGCATGTACGGGTGAGACCACATTGGTTCAGGGGTCATGAGGGGCCATCATCTGAACTGGGTGCTGGAAGTGATGAAGACTCGCACCATCTTACTGAGCAATGATGATTCAACCTGTGAGACACGTATCACTGGCATATGCAGTACTGGACTGACCCCATCTGACAGGACCACAGGCCAAGACACTTCGCCCCAGTCAGCGGATACGCTGATTGCATCGCGAAGGAGATCAGATGCCAGGACGAAACCACAGCCGCGACTTCAAACTTGAGGTGGTCAGCCAGATCAACAGCGGCCAGCACACCACGGCCTATCTCAGTCGCCTTCATTCACTGGCTCCGAGCCTGATTCATCGGTGGCGCAAAGAGGTCGAGGCACGTGGGGAAGCCGCGTTTACCGATGGTGCCACGACGGATCGCAGCGATGAACTTCGCATTGATATTGCAATGCCTTCGTGGAGGATCAGTTCAGTGTGGCGCGGTGTTGCTCAAAGCGAGTCGGTGAGCGGTACCCCAAGCTAGAGTGACGACGCTCGCGGTTGTAAAACACCTCAATCCACTCAAAGACCAGATTACGTGTGTCAGCGCGGTTTCCTTGTGCTGTGTCGAGTTCCAGTTCCAGCTTGAGGGTGGCGAAGAAGCTCTCCATCGCCGCGTTGTCCCAGCAGTCTCCCTTTCGGCTCACTTTGGAGCGCCTGAGGCGCTCCAGTGCTTGTCGATACTCGCGACTCGCATATTGAATTCCTGGTCCGAATGATGGAGCAATCCTTGTCCAGGACGCCGAATCTGCTGTGCCATGTCCAGCGCAGCGACGACCAACTCGGTCTGCAGGGTGGCCCGCATGGCCCAACCCACGATTTTGCGAGAGAACAGATCCATCACCACAGCGAGGTACATCCAGCCCTCAGCCACGGGTAAATAGGTAATATCCGTCACCCATTTCTGATTGGGTTGTTCGGCAACAAATTCGCGATTCAGTAGATTTTCGGCCACTGGGTGCGGGTGTTTTGAATTGGTGGTCACGCGAAATTTTTGCAGCGAGCCTTCAGTCCCGCTGCCTTCATCAGCCGAGTAATTCGTGCTCGGCTGACCTGTTTTCCTCGTCCACGAGTGCGGCTTGACACGAGGGCACCGTAGGTGCCCTACTGACTTGATGAATGGTTCGAATGGCCTCGGTCAGAGCGACGTCTTCCACCCGATAGCAGTTTTTGGGCCTTCTCCACCACGCAAAATAGCCACTGACCCCGACACCGAGCGTCTTGCACAGCCGCTCAATGCTGTACTCATGCCGATGCTGCTCAATGAACCCGTAAATTAGTGGTCTTTGGCGAAGAAGGCCAGTGCTTTTTTCAGAATATCGCGTTCCTGACGGGTAATTTCCAGCTCTCGTTCTAGCTTCTTGAACCGCGCTTCCTGCTCACTCAACGCGGCGACGCCGCGTCCGGTGAATTGGGGGCGGCCCACCGCCCCTTGTTGCTCGTGATGCTGTTTCCAGCGTACGACTAAATACGGTGGAACACCCAAGTTGCGGGCGATCTCAGCGCAGCTTTTCTGGCTGCTGATCACCAGACGCACGGCTTCTTCTTTGAACTCGGCGGTGTAGTGGTTTTTACTGGCGGTCATGTCAGTCTCCATTGTCGGTCAGACTGAACTCCTCCTCCACAGAACCCTAGCAAGATCAGGGTGGCGAAGAAGCTCTCCATCGCCGCGTTGTCCCAGCAGTCTCCCTTTCGGCTCATACTTTGGAGCGCCTGGAGGCGCTCCAGTGCTTGTCGATACTCGCGACTCGCATATTGAATTCCCTGGTCCGAATGATGGAGCAATCCTTGTCCAGGACGCCGAATCTGCTGTGCCATGTCCAGCGCAGCGACGACCAACTCGGTCTGCAGGGTGGCCCGCATGGCCCAACCCACGATTTTGCGAGAGAACAGATCCATCACCACAGCGAGGTACATCCAGCCCTCAGCCACGGGTAAATAGGTAATATCCGTCACCCATTTCTGATTGGGTTGTTCGGCAACAAATTCGCGATTCAGTAGATTTTCGGCCACTGGGTGCGGGTGTTTTGAATTGGTGGTCACGCGAATTTCGCTTGCAGCGAGCCTTCAGTCCTGCTGCCTTCATCAGCCGAGTAATTCGTGCTCGGCTGACCTGTTTTCCTCGTCCACGAGTGCGGCTTGACACGAGGGCACCGTAGGTGCCCTACTGACTTGATGAATGGTTCGAATGGCCTCGGTCAGAGCGACGTCTTCCACCCGATAGCAGTTTTTGCCTTCTCCACCACGCAAAATAGCCACTGACCCCGACACCGAGCGTCTTGCACAGCCGCTCAATGCTGTACTCATGCCGATGCTGCTCAATGAACCCGTAAATTAGTGGTCTTTGGCGAAGAAGGCCAGTGCTTTTTTCAGAATATCGCGTTCCTGACGGGTAATTTCCAGCTCTCGTTCTAGCTTCTTGAACCGCGCTTCCTGCTCACTCAACGGCGACGCGTCCGGTGAATTGGGGCGGCCCACCGCCCCTTGTTGCTCGTGATGCTGTTTCCAGCGTACGACTAAATACGGTGGAACACCCAAGTTGCGGGCGATCTCAGCGCAGCTTTTCTGGCTGCTGATCACCAGACGCACGGCTTCTTCTTTGAACTCGGCGGTGTAGTGGTTTTTACTGGCGGTCATGTCAGTCTCCATTGTCGGTCAGACTGAACTCCTCCTCCACAGAACCCTAGCAAGATCAAAGTTCGACCTCTCTTCTTATAGCGAGTATCAATGACTCGAAAATCCTTGTTTCGGCAACGCACGGAACGTGACGGAGCCTTTGCCTACACGCCCTGGCTCCCTTTGAATCCACCTTCAGGTAATCTTATTCAGATTGCCGACTGAGAAAATCTTTTACTGTGGCCTCGTGTCCCTCTGATAATAATGAAAAATAACTTTCGTCTTGTGCAATATAGCTTGGGCCAATGATTATTTCTCGTCCATTGTTAAAAACATCAACCACCCAATCATGTAGCACTGTCGCATCAACAATCTTAAATATTTCAGCCGGCAGCCATTGGGGAACACCTAAATTGTCAATGATCAGGAAATATACAGTAACATATTGAGTGAGTACGCTATGTACGCCATATAGATTATCGTAGATTACATTGACCGGATCTCTACCTGACAAATAGAATTGCGCTTCTTCGTGCAGTTCACTTGAATTATATCTTATAGGTGAAACGATCATTTTCCCCTTCACCCGCAACGAGCATTTCAACTATCTCTGCCTGAGCTGCGTCTCCGTCTTGCTCGTCTTGAGGATTTGCCCGATGTCACCACCCTCTACCGACAGTTGAGTCCCTCCTCACCGGAACTTTCCTCGGAGGTGGCCCAGACGACTTGGGAGGCCCTGCTGGCAGACCCCAAAATTCACGTGTCCGTCGCAGAGCGCGGCGAAATTCTGGGCACGGTGACGTTGGTCGTGGTGCCCAACCTTATGCAAGGTGCACGGCCATACGGCCTGATCGAGAATGTCGTGACACGCGAAGATGTTCGCGGACAGGGGATCGGCACTGCATTGATGACCTACGTCATGGAGATGGCACGAACACTCAACGTCTACAAAGTCATGCTGGTGACCGGGCGCCAGGCGCCAGAAGTGCATCGTTTGTACCTCAAGAGCGGGCTGAAGTCGGACGCGGTAGCCTATCGTGCTCGCTTCGACCTGTAAATGCCGTTGAATTCCGCCGCGCCACCCTTAGCCGACACGCCCTAGGACCGAATTGGAATTGGTAAGCTAAAGATTTTGCGCTGAGTGACACCCCTCTTTGATCGTCACTGAACAATGGCCTGCTTAATGGTTAAACTGGCACGCTAAGTTGATTACCAGAAATTCGGAGGATTTATGAAAAAAATTCAGGCTAACATCATGGTCTCGTCAGTTCTTCTTGGCGTAGGCTTAGCCAGCTGTGATGGTAATTTGCTAGATAATGCACCCGTGCCAACACGTTTGTATTTTGTAGTTTCCGAAGCAACATTGGCAAATTGCACAAACATTGAGCTTTCTGGAATTATTGGCAGTTCCATGGACGCAGCAGAAAGGAATAAGGATAATTTTCACATTAGTACCAAGGCGTCAGGCTACGCTAAGACACCTCTGGCCACAAACGAGGTACTCAATATCGGCAATCCCCCAGAGACGCTGGTCTTGAAACGCTTGGGCACTTATTCAACCATGTACTTCTCGACCTTCCGGTATAACTGGATACTTCGACTGACCTGCCAAAAAACTGGAACTGTCAGCAACGTGGTTCTCACTGGAGCCTTCAAGGAACTCAATCGGGCTGCTCTGATAACCCCCGTTACGACAGCGAGTGGAGAGATCTCCGTGATGTTGAAAGAATTTCCACTTGCCTCGACGCCCGAACAGCTCAATCTGCCTTGAGGCCCTCAACGTTCGAGCATCACCTAGGCTCCCCCATTGTTTGTACGACTGCGCGTAAAGACTCGGCTTAGGTACAGGGTACAGGAGGTGAAGCTGAGCGGGTCAGCCGGTGACGACGGGTCTGCTGTGCGATGTCCTCAAGCTTCCCCGCCAGAATGTGCGCCGTTCCCTGCTGGGCCTGCTGGACAAAGGCTTCATCGTGTACGACGCCGGAGAGCGCCGGGCCGCCCACATCCAGCTCAGTGCGGAAGGTCGGCGCGTGACCGGCCTCATCGTGCAGCGCCTGACTCGGCCCATTCTGGGAGAAGTGGCGGCGGGGCAGCCCACCCTGGCCGATTAATTCGTGGAGGGCTACGCCACCCGACTCCAGGACGTGCTCGACCTGCACGAGGGCGATTTCCTGCTGCGGGTGCGGGGCGACAGCATGCTGGGCATCGGGATTTATCCCGGTGATCTGGTGGTGATTCATCCCACGCAGGCCGAACCGCACCCTGGGGAGATCGTCTTGGTGCTCCTGCCTGATGAGGAAAGCGCCACCCTGAAGCGCTGGCACCGCCTCAATGGCACCGTGTCGCTGATCAGTGAAAACCCAGCGTATCTGCCTATGACGTTTAAAGCTGCCAACGTGCAGATTCAAGGCTGCCTCGTGGGGCACATTGGCATAGGCCGGGCACGACGCAGCATCACCATCCAGGGGGACTGACATGTATGAGCCTGCTCGACTCGAAGACTTGACACCTTTGTGCCAGGAGCGTCTGCGCATTCAGCACCTACGGTGCCGGGTCTGGGTGGAACAGGTATCGCAGGTGTTGGCCGTGACCCTGTCCCCCACGAGGTCGCTGGCGTGGTGGTGGCGGCTGCACATCGGCCTGCGGAACAAGGCCCCGATTTGGATCTTGCCTGACGAGTGGGAACCCGGCTGCCCGCAGGCATGCTTACTTGAAGCGTATGCCACTCAAAGGTCAAGGATGGTTCGGCCTACTGGAGCGCTCAGCCCGCACTGATCTCATGCCCAATGCTGTACAGAACGCACGCTGGCAATGGGCGACCCTACGCTATCGGGCAGTGTGAAGTTCACGGTCAATGAGTCAAAGCGAACTGGCTTGTGGAGGCGAACCCCAGCCGGGCCTCATTCTCCAATGGTGACGAGGGTGTTGTAATCCTGGGCCGCCCCAGAAATCACGATTTCCACCGACCCGCCCCGCGCCCTCGGGGTGCTCAGATAGCTTTGGCGCAGCACGTTCCACCCGGCTTTCAAGTCGACATTCACGCTCAGCCCATATTGGGTGGCATCCTCGACAAATTCCCCGTACTCAAAGACGCAGCGCAGCTCGCCCTGTACCTTGACGTCTTGCTGGAGATGCAGCAGGATGCCGGTGCGGAGAAAAGCATTCTTCTCGTTCGAGATTACTGCGGGGTACAGGCGCCCGTAGAGAGGCATGGGCGACGTCTGAGGTTCAAGCCCGGCCGAAAAGGTGCCGGGGGTTCGGGCATAGAACTCTGGGGTGAAGTACTCTGCCTCCAAACTGGCCTTGAGGGTGTCCACGGCGCACAAACTGGACGGAATGAATTCACGGATCAGTGAGAGGAGGGGCAGGCGGGGCAGATTGGTCTCGGTAGGCAAGCGAACCCGCGCCTGTTTGGAACCCGTGATTTGCCCCCACACTTCTCCAGTCCCATTGCCGGTGAGGTACACCGGATCACCGACGCGAAAGGCAAATTGGACAGGGCCTTGGATGGAGAGGTCGGTGCCGAGGTCGGCCGGTCGGGGCAGTGCCAGAGGAGCAGGGGTAGCGTCAATGGTGGCCAACAGGTTCTCGCGGGTGGCAGGGGTGCCGCTTTGAGGTAGGGGGGGAGTACGACAGGCCAGCAGCAACACAGGGAGCAGGCAGAGCAGGGCACGTTGCATTGGAAAGCCTCCAGAGAATGAAAACGTGAGTCCAAGGTAACGCGCCAACCAACCTGGCGTGGCCAACTTTGCCCGCCGAACAAAGATCGTGGCCAAGGCACCCGAAATCCGATTCATCGGTCAGTCCTGAGTCGACCATTTCTGCAATTGCACAGCATCCAGCACAAAGTCTGGATCAGCAGGAAGCGGAAAAGAGAGTCAAAAGCGGTGCTGCCTATGCCGGGGCACTTCGGTCGCAGGGGCTCAGTCTGCGTGCCTTGGCGGCTCAGCTGGAAGTGCACGGCTTTCAAACCCGCCAGGGCGACCCTTGGAATGCCGTACAGGTCAAACGCGTGCTGGACAGACAAAGAGTGCTCCGTTCGTGAGCTGGGGGACAAGAGAATTTTCAGCATCAGCGGCCGCGACGTTCGGGAGAGGAGGGCGCAACTCAGACACTGTTGAACACGCACGCCTTGCTGAGCCGCAGAGGCGTGATAGAGGATCAGACGCCAGCGCGCCATTGGATCCACATCCTTGAAGCAGGCGTCATCCGTCTTGCGCCCCACCTCAACCCGCGAGGAGACCACCAATGAGGTAGAGCAGGACGGGCCAAGCCGAGATCCACCCTTGCTGAACACTCAAACCATGCACTGTGGCCAAGTTCAGGGCGGTGAGACCCACCGACCAGAGGCCGCCGATTCCGCCGGAGAGCCAGAGGATAAGTTCTGAAATTGGCTCCCCCGTCGCTTGACTCACTCCAAACAGGAGCAGGCCACCAATGAAGGGGACCAGAATCATCGGGTAGAGGCCCCAGACCAGTGCCAACTGCTGTCTTTTCCAGCCGGCCCCGCCGCCCAAAGCACGGGCCGTCAACAGACACAGGAGATTCATGACATAGAACATCAGAACAAGGCTGATCCAAGAAAGGAAGATATACGTCACCAGTGACAAGGGCCTTGGAGCGGTCAGCACGAGGGTCACCGAGGTGGCCAAGATGAAAACGGCCAGCACATACCCGACGTGGGTATTGAACCGGGGCTGATCCAGAACCGTGGAGAAGGCTTGTCTGGGACGATTGAGCATCGTTACCCAGGGGGTCGGAGGGAGCATTCCGAACCATTTTAGAGGGTGTTGTTGCCTCTTGCCCCCCACGTCTGTGCGCCAACCCTCACCGAGACAGCGGCTTTAACCCCTCTGCGAAGTGCAATCCCCTTGGAGATCTCCATCGTCCCACCCTTGCCTCCCGTGTCATAGTCTGCCGCCTGTACCGGGCTTGCACCCCTTGTGCCGCTCCCGCACGGCGAGCAGTAAGCTGGCCAGCCCACAGACGGCGAAGACAACACCCCGTGCTGGACTTCTCCGCGTCCAAGCGTCCACGTGCCTACGCCGGCTCGTTCTGAAGACAGGGCTTAGCCTGCGCTAGATCGCACACTCCTTCAAACGGGGCAGGTTTTGTACCCTCGCACGTGGCCCCTGTTGGAGGGAGAGACCTGGGATTTTTACAGCAGGGGCGAGACATCTGACTGGGCTCAGGCCGTCATGCTGAGAGCATGTTCATCGTCCTGGGCCTGGCGTATTTGTTCTTGTTGGGCGCCCTGGGCTTGGGAATATGGGCGGCGGTACGCGGAGTGACCCGTTATCATCCCAGGGCCATGGGGGCCGCCGTGGTGGGGCTGTTCCTGCCCTGGATTCTGATGGGGGTGTACGACTTTGTCTCCACTGAGCAGAGCAACTATCTGACGAATTCCGGCGTTGATACCAGCGTTGGGTACAAGAACGTTCCTGTGAGTCTCAGCTATACCCTGATCGTCCGAATTCCACCAGACCGTTCGCTGGTGCTGGGGCCAGGGGTCACCCAGGAGGAGAATCCAGAGCGCCCCCAGCTGATGTATGCGAACGAGGTTGCCGTCCGTGCAGAGCGCGTGTATGTGCGTTCTGAAGAAGGCATCGGCGTCATTGATCGGACGAAGAACACCTGGCAACGCTTGGCTCGAACAGAGTTTCAAGAACTTCGGGATGTTTCCTGGATCACGCCTCAGGCGTACAACAAGACTTACGGACCTCAGCCAGGACCGCTGTACCCCGCCTGGAAAGCGGTGACGCAGCTGTGCCTGCCGGTTCTGCTCCTGCTGTATTTCGCCTGGGTCGTGAACTTGCGGCGCTTGATTGTTCGCGCTGGGCGGCGTCCTACTGCGGTGGCCGATGTTCCTCTTACCCTGAAAGATGGCTGATCTCCAGCAGACGAGCTCATTTGTCTTCGTACTTCATTTCTGAATACCTCGTGGCGCCTGGAGCGAACCAGACGAATGAACACGGCGAGCGGGCAGCGTCATTCCGCCAGCTTAAACCCCCGTTCAAACCAGAGGGGTAGATGCGTGTTTAGTCTGCTGCCTGTGCCTCTGGCGGGCTGAATCTTTCTGGAAGCTCGTCGTGCTCAACTGAATTTGAGGAGCCCGAGTGAACAAAACCATCAAAGCGGCATTGAACAGTCAAACCCTCCTCTGGCTTGAACACAGGGGCTGGTCAGAAGACAGAGAGTATGACGTAGGTGATCATCTTGCCCTCCTCAGCACACGGGGATGGGAGGCGCCATTCCCCAGCGCTCTCGCATTTCTGCAGTCATTCGATGGCTTGGGAGATTTCAACAAAAAGACACTTGACGATGAAACATACTCCGTAAGGTTGTGTTGCCTTAACTGATCTCATGACAAACGGAGGGCAGGAGTGGCCTGAAGTTCAGGCCACTCCTGCCGCGATCATCGACCACGTCTGGAACGCTTTTCTCTGATTGCTTCGTCTGTTCGATGCGGAGACGCTCGTTCGGGTGTGATGATGGAGATTCTCAATTCGGGCGTGTAGGCTCAGAAATTCCTGCGCTCGTGTTCTCCGCTTGAATCCTTGCTGTTGTCGCTCTTGACGCCGTGTGGAACGGTGAGATTGTTCGATCAAATTGTTGCAGCGCGCCGTGGAGATCACCTGCTGGTGGTCGGCATTGACCAGGCTCGGGAGTTCCCGGATCGCCGCTCCATAACTCCACAGCTGACCCGGTGTGAATGACCTCTGGGACATCGTACTCACCCAGGAGGCGAGTCAGGAAGGTCTTCGCAGCTTCAGTGTCGCGGTGCCGCTGAAGCAGGATGTCAAGCACAAAGCCGTACTGGTCTACCGCCCGCCACAACCAGTGCCGGACACCATCCACTGTCGTGCAGACCTCATCCAAATACCACCCTGAACCCCGGCGGGGTTCCCGATAACGCAGTTCTTCCACAAATCGGGAACTGAACTTGATGCACCACTCGCGGAGCGTCTCGTGGCTTACCTCGATGCCGCGCTCGTGCAGCAATTCTTGGACGTCCCGGTCGCTGAGCGGAAAGCGGTGGTACAGCCACACGGCGTGTTGGATGATGGTCATGGGGAAACGGTGGCGGTAAGGCTTGGCGTCGGTCACGGATGGTCAGCCTACCTCGGTCCAATTAAGGCAACACAACCCTAAAAACACCTCCGAACTGCAATTGGAGCATGCCTTGGTTTTGGAGACCGTACGCGTTACAGAGCGGGCAGCACTCGCAGCTTCCCATTGGGTTGGAAAGGGCAACGAGCACGAGATTGATCAGGCGGCCACTCAGGCCATGCGAGATGCTTTAAATACGCTTGATATCGAGGGGACGGTTGTCATAGGTGAAGGAGAGATGGATGAGGCACCTATGTTGTACATAGGGGAAAAGATGGGGAGCGGTGCACGGCACGTCATCATTGATATTGCCGTTGATCCTGTTGAAGGCACGACCGTTGCAGCCAAAGGGTTGCCCAATGGCATTGCAGTAATCGCTATTGCGGAGAGTGGCGGCCTTCTTCATGCGCCTGATATCTATATGGATAAACTTGTCGTCCCCCCTCCTGCTGCAGGCCGCGTTCATCTCGACTGGCCGATCGAAAAAAACCTCGTGGCGCTCGCTGCAAGCCTTGAACGAAGCATCGAAGACCTGACAATTGTGATTCTTGACCGGGAGCGCCACAAAGCGTTAATCGAAGCCGTTCGTGATGCTGGCGCAAGGGTCAAGCTCATTGCGCAAGGCGACGTAATCGCCTCTCTTGCAGCGGCGATGCGGGGTACAGGTGTTCACGCAGTCATGGGTTGGGGCGGCGCGCCGGAAGGTGTGATCACCGCCGCCGCCCTCAAATGCCTCGGCGGCGAAATCCAGGGCCGTTTTATGCCTGAATCGGATGAGCAGCGCCAACGGCTCAGAGGCATGGGATTAGATGAAACGCAGGTTTACAGCACTGCTGACCTGGCGCCTGGTCAGCAGTTGGTGTTTTCTGCAACTGGTTTGACAGATGGGGAATTATTGCAGGGTGTGCGCCGTTTTGGTGGAGGGGCACGAACACATTCGGTTGTGATGGGCTATGCGAGCCGGGTTGTCCGCTTCATTGACTCCGTGCACTTGGAAGAGGACGGCGCACGTGTGACTGTGCGAGCTTGATTTAAATCTCAATGCAGCTCGTCGTAGCCATGCTCGCTCAGCACCGAAGACCAGTGGTGATGATTTTCGCTCTGAACATAACTGCATGCGACAGGTTCTGGCAGGTTAACCGGTATGGTGGTAGCCAGTGACTGACCGTCAGCCCTACCGCCACCGCTTCCCGATCAGCATCATCCAGCACGCGATTTGGCTGTACCATCGCTTTCGGCTCAGTTACCGAGATGTGCAGGAACTGCTTCAGGGGCGTGGTATTGAGGTCAGCCACGACACGCTTCGCGAGTGGAACATCAACTTCTCGCCGCTCATCGCTGAAGAGCTGCGTCACCGGGAACAGGGGCGGGGTTCCCGGTGGCACATGGACGAAGTCTGTACCACCGTTGCCGGTGTCCGCCACTGGCTGTGGAGAGCCGTGGATGAGCACGGGGTCGTGCTCGACGTCTTGCTGCAACGCCACCGAGATACCGAAGCGGCAAGAACGTTCTTGGCTCGCCTGCTCGGCGAATTCCACGTCCCAGAGACGATCTGCACCGACAAGCTGGCCAGTTACGGGGCCGCCATCCGAGAACTTCCGGCGCTTCAGGAGGTCGACCATCAGCAGGTGATCAGGGCGGCCCGCTGCAATAATCTCGTCGAGCAGTCGCACCGTCCCACACGACAACAAGAGCGGAGCCAGCTCGGTTTCAGGAAACTCAAGCGAACCCAGGAATTCTTGAATCTCCACGCCCGGATGACCAACCTTCAGCGCCATGCTCGAACGACGGTTCCCGCCCACCTCAGAAGAAGCAACCAATACCGGGCATGTCAGGTGTGGCGCGAGGTCGGCGCAGGGGTGGCCTGAAGTTCAGGGCACCCTGCGCTCCGTCTATCAGCAACACGATTAACCTGACAGAACCCCTCCGGTTGCAGGCCCGCCTTGGCCTGGCATTCGCCCTCAAACACCCCCCGGAGCGCTACACGCTCCAGCCAGCACGGCTGCTCCCCGAACCCACCGCAGGCATCAGCGGCCCAGACCTGCTCCAGGCCTTGGTGATGGGTGAGCCGTTGCCACTGGACACCGTGTTCTGCCTGGGCCAGACCGCTGTACCCGTGACCCTCTCGCCGGATCAATGGCGTCTGTTGCGTTGGGTGAACGGACGGCGCACCCTGGCCCGTGCCATGGAAACCTCCGGGCTGGAACCGGATAACGCCCAGCAGATGGCACGTCAGCTCATGACTTCCGGTCTGGTGCACCCGAGCGCGGTGGTGGGCCTGCGCTTGATCGTGGTGCGGCTTAAGCCTGCCTCTAGTCTGTATCAGCCCCCGTCCAGCATTCGGGCCAATCTCTTTTTGCGGCACTTGGACGGCGTTCGGGACGTGTGGACCATTGCCGAAACGCTCAAATTCCCCACCGAAGAGGCCGCGACTCTTTTGGTAGCCTTGCACCGCGATAACGTGGTGGAAGTGGTGCGTGGGACTCAAGAACTCGCTCGTCTGGACGAGGAATTTTAAGCGGTGGCAACAGAACATCGACGTTTGAATCGCGCAGGTGCTTCGACATCTGGAAGCAGTGGGCGGAGCCGAGCTCTACAGTGCGGCATGATCACCTTGACCTTCCAACGCCGCCAAGGCAACAGCGCGCTGTTCCTGGGACCTCAGGGACAGTATTACCTCGCGGAAGTTCGGGCCTTGGAGCCCGAGAAGGTGGCCGTGTTGATGGGTGCGGATTTTGGAGCTGCGGTGCTGATGCCGCATCCACAAACATGGTGGTTTCAGGTGGATCCCCGGATGATGACGCGGTCTCGGCCGCACGAGACCTTGGCGTTGTATCCGCGCCCAGAAACAGCGATCGCCAATCTATTCTTGCGGTTGGAGCAGCATTCCCAGGTGCAGTACAGCGGTTTACTCAGTGACTTGACGCCCTCCCGGGGGTGAACCTGGGTGTGGGAGCTGCCGTGAAATTGCTGGCGTCGGTGCAGGCATTAGCCGCACGATCGTCGGGTCAAACGGCTGGCAATCGTGCTCAAGTGGTTCAGGAATGACCTGCTGGTTATCCACTCCCTGGCGGGCATCCATCTCATGACTCAACAGACGATCAATGTTCAGCGTGCCCTGTCCTGTTGTTTCCCAGCTGACGCGAGGTCTTCAGTCGAGCTTTCCTGGGTAGACTTTGATGGATGCCCGCCTCACCCCCTGAACACCGCAAACGTATCAGGCGTGGGCTCTGGGAACCCTACCGTACCCAGCTCAGACTTCAGCCAAGTACAGCATGCTTCCATGCCCATCTGTCAACCAGTGAACCCCTCCCAGACCGGTGCCTGTGAGCACTGACATGGTGCCTTTCGACTGGGAACGCATGTTTCTGGGCGATGTGCCCCCACTGTTTCTTCTTGAAATCGTCTTTCGCACCGCCCTGATGTTCGGGTGGCTGATGCTGCTGCTCCGCATCACCGGCAAGCGGGGACTGGCGCAGCTCAGCCCGCTGGAGCTCGCTATCGTGATCGGCCTGGGGTCGGCGGCGGGCGATCCCATGTTTTATCCCGAAGTGCCTTTACTGCACGCCATGTTGGCGTTGGGTATGGTGGTTGGATTGCAGCGACTCCTCACCTGGCTGGTCATTCGCAGTGAACGCGTCGAAACTTTTATTGAAGGTGTGCCCGTCGAACTTGTGCGGGACGGCGTGATGGTGCCCAACGCACTGAGGCAGGCCAATCTCAGCCGGGAAGACCTGTTTGAGCGATTGAGAGGCCAAGGGGTGCGGCAACTGGGTGAAGTCCAGCGGGCCTATTTTGAGCAAGACGGAAGCCTGACGGTGTTCACCCATCAAGGCAGCCCCCCTCCTGGCCTGCCGGTCGTACCGCCGTGGGATGTGCAGTGGCCTCTGATCCTAGATGTCGGAGCGACACACCGTGGTGTGGTGGCCTGCTTAGGATGCGGACAGACGCAGGAGGTGGCTGGTTTGTTGCGGGTTTGCTCAGCCTGCGGGCCTGAGGAAGATCAGGGGGGGAGTCATCAAGAGCGGGTGCAGAGCACAGGCTGGACACTGGCCACGACCGATCCTTTGATACGAGGGGGAGACGACGGTTTAGGTGGGCAGGCCATTGACGGCGGGGAGCGCAAAGCTCAACTTGGGGGGCGGAATTGAGGGACGCAGCCTTGTCGTTGAGACTGGAAGGCAAGTCAGCGGCGGGGTTGTGTTGCCTTCATTCGGGGCCGGGTATGGGGAGGGCAGGGGTGGCCTGAGATTCAGGCGACCCCTGCCGCGACCGATGACCCGGTCTGGAACGCTTACCGATGACCCGGTCTGGAACGCTTGTCTCTGATTCTTTCGTCTGGGCTGGGCGGAAACGCTGGTGCGGGAATGAGGGTGGAGGTTTAGAGGGTCGTGCGTGCAGGCTCAGCAATTCCTACGCGCGTCTCCTCCGTCTGAACCCCTGCTGACTCCGTTCTTGACGTCGTGTGGGGCGGTGAGATTGCAGGGCCAGATTGTTGCAGCGTGCCCTGGAGACCACCTGCTGGTGGTCGACGTGGACCAGGCTCGGGATTTCTCGGATCGCGGCACCGGAGCTCCGCAGTTGATCGGTGCAGATGACCTCTGGAACGTCATATTCACCCAGAAGCTTGGTCAGAAAGGTTTTCGCAGCCTCGGTGTCGCGATGCCGCTGAAGGAGGATGTCGAGGACGAAACCGGACTCGTCTACCGCTCTCCACAACCCGTGTCGAACGCCATCCACAGTCGTACAAACCTCGTCGAGATGCCACCGTGAACCCCAGCGGGGTTCACGGTGCCGTAAGGAGTCAGCGAAGAGAGCACCGAATTTAAGGCACCATTCGCGCAGGGTCTCATGGCTGACCTCAATACCGCGTTGATGGAGGAGTTCTTGGACATCACGCTAGCGGAGAGGAAAGCGGTGGTATAGCCAAACGGCGTGCTGGATGATGGTTAGTGGGAAACGGTGACGGTAGGGTTTCGGGTCGGTCACGGCGGGTCAGCCGACTCCAATCCGATTAAGGCAACACAACCCTTGCGAGGGGGGTTAGAACTCTTCCGCAGCAGCCAGAAGCTCTGCCAACCGGCTGGACTCTGCTAGGACAAAAACCGGAACAGTCGCCAAAGGCGCAGGCACTAAAAGGGCGCGTCCTCCCTCAAGCCGCGCTCCACTCATGTGCCTCGCTCGTGATCCACCCGCGAAGGGAGTGTCCCCCAAGTCTGTTCAACCAGCTTCACCGGCAACCTCTGTGTTTGAGTCGTGTTGAGTGAGGTGACTCCAGTGTTCGCTGCGCTCAACTTTCAGCAGCCCACATGTACATCCAACCGATCACACCAGCGTTTTCAATGTCGAGAGGGGTTCGCTTGCGGTAAGCGTCATAGAACATCGCCTGTCGTTCAGGTGGATGGTTGCGAGATGGACGAAACCGATCATCACACACGAGGGCACTAAAGAGGTGGTCCCAGTACAGCTCGTCCTGAACGGCTTCCTCATCTATTTGGGCGATGACGTAGCGAGATCCCCCATCCAGGGGAGAGTCGATGATTTCGTACCAGTAGTGTTGATTGTGCTGCTGCACGAGGCCTGTCAGCGGACCATCGTAGTAGTCCTGGATCGTCACCAGCGTGAACGCCTTGCCATCAAGTTGTGGGAGGGAAGAGAGATCGCGTGTATGTCGCACATCTTTGAGTCGCATGAGGGTCTCCCAAGCCTAGCCTGATCTGAGATCAGGGGAGGTCAAGCAAGGAGATGGGTCATCCGCCATATCGCTTTGTTTCTCCACTCTCCCTAGCATTGAATTAGGGTGTGCAAATACAGCGACCGACTTCGTCACAAGACTCGCAGAAAGGGCAGAGCATTATCCTGAGCAACGATCATGTGCCAGCCTGTCATACATGCATGACTACCGTCTAGATTGCGAAAATCCGTGTTTAAGTAGTGCTAGGCGAACGCTTGCGCCAGCGGCTCAGGGGGCGGCGGACTGAGCAACGTGCAGGCCGTCAGTGAGAAAGCAACGAACGGCGCGACCAGCCGCCGCGCCCTCACGTTTCTACCGCCCACGTTTCCAGACCCGACACGCCGCCGCGATCTTCGCCCAAGATAAAAATGCGCCACACGGCGGGGTTGTCCCGCTCCTGCACGCGGTAGACCTGCATGGCAGAATAAGAGCGGCGGAAAGTATCCCGCAGCAAGCGGAAACGGCGGGCACTTTGGGCGCTGGCGGGGTCGAGTGGATCGGTGGGCGTGGTCAGGCGCTCAAAGAAGGCCTCAAACTCGCGGACTTCAACGGCGGCGGCATCGAGCATGACGAACTGCACCACCGACTCTGCAGGAGGCAAGCGTTGGGCGGGAGACCAAACCGGCGAGAACGGCGCGTCAGTTTCGCTGAGGTAGAGCAGGCCAGTCGAAATGCGGGCCAGAGCTTTGACAGTCATGGGCACGGGGCAGTCTCGCAGGGCTTGGGCGGCCAGATGGGTCAGCGCGGACACTTTGGGGCGGGGCGGGGTCGCGCAGGCGCTCAGGGCCAGCGTAAGGGCCAGCAGGAGCTTAAGCATGGCCCCGCCGTTATCGGTCACGTTGACGCCCGAGCAGCGCCGTGTTGCCCGAAGTACCCTGACGTATGGTTCTCTTCCTGATCGTTTCCCTGCTTGCTGCAAGGCCAGATGTCCAGGTAGCGGTGCCCTTCCCTCCAGGGAAGCAGGTCACCGTGAGATCGGCGCCGAACACTGACAGTTATGCTTGGGAACATACGCAGACGCTCTATTCACCTGATCGGCAGGCCGCCGCCGTGCAGTTCTGCTGGGAAGCGCTCCGGTTCACTGGGTGTGAAGTCAAACTTGCTCGACCTGGACGTGCGGTGCAGACACTCCCCAACAGTTTCGTCAAGCAGTTGTTGTGGACGCGTGACAGTAAGTACCTCTTGGGGGCTGGCTATAACACGCTTCGAATCTGGAACCGAAATGGAGGAGGGCGGTCAGTGGTGATCACTCCATCTTCACGGCACGGAAATCCACCCTTGGCTCTGGCTCTGCTGCCTGACGGCATATGCGTGCGTGCTGTAGAAGGCTCTTGGCGATTGGCTTTGCCCAGTCTCCAACGTTTGCCTGGCAACTGCACCGTGGATTGAACACGGTATCGGTTCGGTTTACTTGTCGCCGTTCACTTATCTCTCCGTGCGCGGCGTTAGTCATCCTAACGGCGGGCAGCACTTCCGCAGTCCGGCGGGTCTGGCTTTGAGGTTGTTTCAACCTGTAACAACCTCAGACACCAGGACAAAGAGCGCGGCTTATGCCTTCGCCGGGGCCACGCTCTGAGGGTGTCAGGGGCAACGCCACGTTGCGGCTCCGGGTCGCCCATTTGGTGCGGAAGAGCCTATCGTTCAGCCGCAAGCAAGAGCATCTCGAACTCCTGATCTGGATGTTCATTCACCGCGACAACGCGTCATGACGTTGACGCCACGACCCGCTGGAGCGTGACAGTATGACTGCGTGATACGGCTTCAGCCTCGGGATTACCCTGCCTTGACGTTCTCTCCTGATGAACCAGTCGTGGTGATGTGCTTGAACCAGGAGATCCGAACCTTCGTCGTGGGCTTGACTGGTGCATATGTTGACCCAGATCTGGTGCTGGAAGGCGTACGCCTTGAGCTCTCGGAGTGGACAGCTCTTTGCATTCAGGAGCATATGGAGGGTGGGACATTGGCTGCAGTCGAACATCTTCCTGCTGAGTTAGCGGATATCTACGAGTTCGAAATGTTGAACGAGTCTGTCCGGCTAGCCGGCTCTCTGAGGCGAGCTCATGGCTGGTATGAGCTCACGTTTTTAAACCCGAAGATGACTGTGGAATACGTAGGTGAACGCAGGGTCGTTCTGCCCTTAAAAGCATGATGCTGTCAGACCTGTCCCGTTGATAATTGTTCTTACCAATCCTCAGTGCTGTTGGCACCGCAAGCAGGAGGGTAACCACCCATTCAAGAAGTCAGGTCACCCGACCAAGCCTGTTGACAGGCCATGAGGCGGGCTGACGGCTGCTTTTACAGGTGCTTCAACGAGCGTTCGAGCACCTTAAGGCATCAATCCATCTCCCATAACAGCTCTTGACCGTCGGTTCGTGAGTTGAAGCGCCAGAAGGCGCCCTCAGTCAACTGCCTTTTAAGGAGAGGCCTAGTACATCGCAGGGGGCACTTTCAAGGTTTTGATCGATGCCCAGATAAACCTCCGTGGTTTGAATACTGGCATGGCCGAGGGAGAGCTGAATCTGGTCGATCGGCGCGCCGCCCTTATGGGCGAGCTTAGCGAACGTGCGGCGTAAATCGTGCGGCGCGAGGGCGACGCCTTCGGGGGTCAGATCTGAGCGGCCTACTTGGGTGCCGTACTTGCGCACGATCAGGGCCACCGCTTCGTGGGAGAGGCAAGCGCGGGCGAGGACTTTCGATCCCCGTGGCGCGGTCGGGCGGAAGATATGCCCGCTGTTCAATTCCGCTTTCGTTGTCCACGCATCCATGGCCGCCTTACACCAAGCTGGCATGGGCACCGTCCGGGTTCGTCCGTGCTTGCCGGTGAGGTCGAGCACCACCCAGCGCCCTTCCCGCTGCTGAACATGCTGGAAGGTCAGGTTCACGAGTTCCGAACGCCGTAGACCACAGCCCAGCAGCACGGCCAGCAGAGCCCGATCCCGCAGACCGCGCAGGGTGGAGACATCCGGGGCGAGCAGCAACTCTTGCGCTTGAACCCGGCTCAGCCACGCTCCGGTGCGTTGCCCTTGTTTTTTGATGCCTTTGACCCGCGCGATGCTTTCCGCCTCGAAGATTCCCAATTGGCCGTTGTCAGCGGCTTCACGCACCAGTTTGCGGATAGCAGAGAGCCGCTGGTTCACACTCGCAGAGGAACGGCCGTCTCCAACCAGAACGGCGACGTAGCGTTGCACCACTGCTTTACTCAGGGGGGGTCTCCCCTGTTCATTCCACCAGCCCAGAAAATCGGTGAGAGCTGTTCGGTAAGCGGCTTTGGTCAGAGGTGAGGTGACGGAGTCCAAGACCAATTGGATCGGGTCGAGGGGGGGAACAGTGGATTGGGGAACCAGGGTCAAGACGTTTCTCCTTATCTGGGTGTAACAGACATTATCGGTAGTATAAAACACACGGCAAAGAGAAGGGAGGTGGCAGAAATGCTAAACTTGCCCTATGACCGCCAAAGAGGCATTTACTCTGGAAGTGAAGGAAAATGGCCGGGTGTTCCTCCCCGTAGCCTTCCGGCAAAGCATGGGCATCCATTCGGGTGACCGTTTGATTGTAAGAGTCGCTGAGAAGGGCAAGGCAGAACTGGTTACCGCCGGACATGCTATTGCCAGCACGCGGGGCATGTTCGCGCATCTAGCAATGAATGGAGAGTCGCTCGCAGACGAGTTGATTGAAGAGCGGCGTCAGGAAGCGGCTCAGGAATGAGCATGGTTCTGGACGCCTCTGCCGTCTTAGCTTGGTTGCAGGGTGAACCCGGGGCCGAGCGGGTGGATGAGGCCTTGCAGCAAGGGGCCACCATCCATACCGTGAACTGGGCGGAAGTGTTGACCAAGTTGGCGAGCAAAGGGGCAGCGGCCACTGATGTCACTCGGCAACTCACGGAGCGGGGCATTTTAGGCCAGCTGTTGCTCGTGGATGCAGGACAGCTTGAAGACGCAGTGACGGTCGCAGATTTGTATGGCGTGACGCGCAGCGCGGGGTTATCTCTGGGTGACCGCTATTGTCTTGCCCTTGGGCAACGTCTGAATCAACCGATCCTTACTGCAGACCGCGCTTGGCATACTCTGGCCCTCAACGTGTCCGTCGAATTGATTCGGTAGCTATAGATAACGGCTGACATCAGAGCAGCACGGTGTCCCAGACGTGGCGCACAGGAACGTACCTTCCTCGAAGTGCTAGGTGCTCAGGGAGGCGGGCAAATGTCAGGTCACTCACGGACGCGGCGGGAGGTCATAGACCGTGACGCTCACACCCTGGCCTGTCAGTTCTTTCTGCACGATGCCCTCAATGACGGTCCAGTCCCCGCCGGCGAGGCCGGCGCCGATGCGGGGCATGTGCACGCTCGCCTGATGTTCCTGGGTGAACGCCCGCACCCGGCCGAGGCCCTCGCGGATCGCGTCGTACCGCACCGGCGGCACGCGGGTGGCGCGGGCCTGACGAGCGATGTCGTGCTGCCCAATCAGGTTCGCCACCCAGAAGGTCGGCTCAACGTCCACGAACTGCACGCGGCCCAGCTCGAACGGCTCCAGTTTGTCATCCTGTCCCTTTGCCCAGGCAATGCCCGCCGCTTTGGAAGCGTCTTTGACGACGTGTAGTATCAGCTGACTCCAATCGACTCACGATTTACCCCTCATCTGGGGCAGCACGTGGTCGTGGGCCTGTACCGCTAGGCCTCCGTTCTGAAGGCTGAAGGTCGTGTGAACAATCGGTGAGAGGAAAAATGCGATTTTTTTGAGGGGTGGAACACTACCGTAGGCCGTATGTACCACACACGCCGCACCACCTTCCCCAGGAACCAGACGGTGGAGGTCCCCCACTACCAGATGAGGGCGTTCGATGGCCGGAGCTTGGTGTTGGTCCAGGAGCCTCGGTGCCTGAAGGTGGATGTTACGGCTCTGGACGCCCGTGCCATTGCCTGTGTGACGGACGTATTGCATGAGGGTGGGGAGATTCGAGGTCTGATCGCTGTGGACGCCATGCTCTTCGCCACCGTGTTTCAACTGGCCATGAACGATGAAAACTCGCCCGGACTGGGTGCCCTGCTGGAAGAGGCGTGGTATCTCCTGGCCCCGATTGAATGGCAACGGCACGTCCCTGTGCGTGCTGGGGAGTCTGTGCTCGTGGGCTTGTACCGCTGACCTTGCCCCTTGAAGACGTGGAGTCCTGTCGGCAAGCACTGTGGGAAAGAGTGAGGTTTGCTTCAGGAGGGGAACACTAGGGTAAATCGCATGTACCGCACCTGCCGCGCGACCTTTCCCATTGGGCAGACGGTTGAGTTGCCCTGCTACCGGATTGAAGCGTTCAATGGCTTGGGTTTGGAGTTGATCCAGGAGCCTTGGGGCATGGTAGTGAACGTTGCTGCCATGAACGCCCACGCTATCGCCTGTGCCCGGGAGATGCGGCCAGAGGGATGGGAACTGCGGGGCCTCATCGCCGTGGACGCCGTCATCTTTGAACAAGCTCTCCAGCACGCGATGACCGCTACGACCTCGCGCCGCTTTGGTGTCGTGCTGGGGGACGACTGGTATCTGCTGACCGCGGTTGAAGAGCACAGTCCTCCCCGGGCGGGACAAGTCGTGCTTGTGGGCCTGTACCGCTGACTCTGTCCCCTGAAGACGGAGCGTCCTGTGGGCAAGCAAAGGGGGGAAGGGCGGGGTTTGCTTAAAAAGGAGGACACTAGGGTAGGCCGCATGTACCGCACCCGCCGCACCTCCTTCCCTCAGGGAATGAAAATTGGGGTGCCTTGTTATCAAATCAATGCCCTCACGGGTCAGAATGTGGACTTGAGGCCCGAAGATCGGTCCATCACCGTGGATTGTGCTGAGTTCGATGCGCCCTCTATGGCGAACGTCAGGCGTGTTCGGCCTGGGGGCACGGAGATTCGTGGCTTGATCACTGTGGATTCGCTTCAGTTTGTGGATGCGTTCAGGCAGGTCGTCGTGAACGGCACGGCCCACACGTTCGGCACGGTGTTGCGAGACGCGTGGTACCAGTGGGTTCCGGTGGAATTGATCTTCGACCCACGTGCGGGGGAGTACTTGGTCATTGGCCTGTATCGTTAGCCCGCTCATGCCCCACACCCCGGCATGCTGAGGAAGTATCGCCCAGCATCTTGCCGCAGTAGCCCTGCAGCGGTGTTTAGTCCGTCCTTGTGCAGAGCCAGCTTGCAGATGCACTTATTCATCTTGCGGCTCTTGGCGTGGCGGTCGATGATGTTGTCCGCCTCAATGGCCGTGACGCTGCGGGTGTGTGGGAGCGGACGGGTGGGGCTCATGTCTGCCGCCCGCCATGTTGGTACTCGCGCTGCACATTGACCGGCAAGGTGCTCTCGACTTCAGCCGTCAGGCCTGTCTTCTGAGCCGCAGGGGCAGGCTGGACATGGAGCCAGCTCAGCACCTAGTCCCCCGAGATGGCGATACCTTGGGGTCATGTACGTGACTGACCGCACGACGTTCTCTCCGGATGTGACCCTCAGCGTGCCCTCTTATAGAATTGAGGCGTTTGACGGGAAACTGCTGCACCTCTCGCCGGAGCCGGAGTCCATTCCGGTAGATTTGAGTGGACTGGACGCCCATGCGGTGGCGCAGGCCACCGCAATTCAACCGGAAGGCTGGGAACTGCGTGGGCTGATCGCGCTGGACTCGGGCCTCTTCACGACGGTCATGAAACAGGCCAGAACGGAGGGCAACGTGCAGCGGTTGGGCACCGTGCTGGAGGACGCCTGGTATTGGCTGTCTCCGATCGACGTGAGATTCGTGGCGCAGCGCAATCAATCTGTGGTTGTCGGCCTGTTCCGTTAGCCATCCAACTTGCCGCGAGTGACAGCTCATTTGCAGTTGAGCGGGTACGGTGCTCATGCCCGCATCGCCGCAGGGATCGCCAGGCAATCAGGCGGTTTCGCATGCCGCGCATGGCTCCTGCTGTCGGCCTGTGCCAATTCCCGAATGAACATCTGCTCGCCCAGTGTGGTGGTTCGATGTTCCAGCCGGAAGGGTAACTGTGCATGACCACCCGGCAGGTTCACGACCAGCACGAGCCGACAATCAAACCCGCGCAGCACTTCGGCTCCGCCGTACACCCGTTCGAACTTACGGGCCTCCTGTTGGGTAAATAGTTCTACGCCCCTGCCTGGCTCCAGCACCAAGTACTGCACCACATCGAAATTGTTCGCTCTTTCTCGAACTATCCCCTAGCGCAGCAACAGCTCTTCCTCTGAGTGATAGGGATACCACCGGCCCCGCAACCCCGGATAATCAGCTGGCCCGGCCCTAAGTTGCGCAGGCTCACGGCCGTGCAGGGCCCATCGAGTTGCCCAGTGGCCACCAACACCGCTTGCTCACTGAACGTCACCACAAAGTGCTCAGTCTCTCGCTGCATCCCTCAACGTACCGCGCTCGCCGACGGCCCTGGGGCGCACATTCGCATCACGAAGCTACTCCACAACCCTCCCCCGGCTTAGGTGTCAAAAGAGAAGCCAGAAACCATGTGATCGCTGTTGCTCATACTTGACTGACGCGCCCTAGCTAACTGGGTGATGGTGTGGGGTAATGTGTGCTGGGTTTAGACATCTGGTCAGTTAGGGGAATAACTCAGTGTGAGGACGCAACGGCAGATGAGTAGTTATCCTCTGATCGTCCCCCTGTCATAGGGTCAGAGCTCGGCAGGGACTCTAGAGTCCACTGCTCTTCCAGACGACTTCTAGTGCCCAATCCAGTTCAGCATTGAGCTGCCGCTCAGGCTCAAGCGTTCAAATCGGTCCCAGTGATACACACTGACATGCACTCCTGAAGCGGAAGCCGGGGCAAAGGCCCAGCGTGGGGAGAGGGCGCGAGAGGGCAATAAAGGAAAGGTGGCAGAGGAAAACCGAGAACAAAAACTTTATTCCAAAGTAATCTGGGCTGACATAGACATTGTGGTTAGATAAGTGAGCTATGCCCCTGACATTCAATGATGCTGTCAACAGTAAACCTGAAGGTACTGGACAACGCTCCGCCTGGCGCGCGCTCCAAGCTTGGCAGTATCTCATTGGCCGCGCGCACAACCGACAAATGGTGCGCTACGGGGAACTCAGTGGGCTGATGGATTATGCGAACAATCAAGCCCTGACATCCGTCTTGAACAACATCATGCAGTACTGTCGCCAGCACGCCCTCCCTCCTCTAACGATCTTGGTCGTCAATCAAGAAGGTGTGCCGGGAGCAGGATTCACGACGGTTAATTCCAAGACTCCTTACCGAGAACAGGAAGAGGTGTTCGCCTACCCTTGGTTCAAGTTGGTTCCACCGACTCCAGAGGACTTCCAGGCCGCCATAGCATGGTCAAAACAGCAAGCTGCATCAGAACCCTCTGACCGCTGACTTGGCCCTGTATCGGAGCTACGGGCCGCTTTCTCTTCCGTGCCGTGCAGGTCGCAGTAAAACCCATTTCAGGCGCCCGCTCAGGCAACTGTGGTGCATGTCCTGTGCATGGACTGTATACCGAGCTAAAGTAAAGAAATCAAAGGCGGCCTTCGGGTCGCCTTTTCTGACTCATCGTCGACAGCGGTCTGCGCTGGGGCTAGAACCCATGAAACCACAATGGATTCCTGAGGGCAATCAGCCCTTCTCCACTCAGGCCATGCTCCTCGGAGGTGACATCGATCCTATGACGCTTGAGTCGTACATGACGGAATTGGAAGAGTGGTTCAGGGCTCAGGGGGTTACCCTGGGCGAGCTGAGGCAGCCGATTGCGCCAGAGCGGCTGTCCTGAGAGCCACATTTCCCCAGCGGCTGCCCGAGGAGTTTCTGGCACTGTATGTGCAACATGACGGTTTCCCACACTGGCCGATCTTGGAAGACACCTGGCATCTGCTGGACAGTGAGACGATCTTGACACTGTACTGGGAAAATCAGGGCTTTTTCGACGACGTCACCGCGGCTGAACCTTGGTGTGCAGAGTGGCTGCCCCTGCTCTGCAATGGTACAGGAGATTATTTGCTGCTCGATCTGAGCACGCTTGAAATCGGCACCTACTTTCATGAGGGCGGAGACTACCAGGTCCCATATCCACGGCTGACCGCTTATTTCGAGCATGTGGTGGACGGATTCCGGGCAGGACGCTATCAGTGGTCAGAAGAGGATGGGCTGGCTTTTGTGTAAGGGCCAGAACCATCTTGTCCAACCAACGGACCGTCCACAGATTGCCTTTGGAGGGGGTGTCCGGGGTAGGGACACGTTCTCCGCATAAACTTAGAATCCTAGATAACTAGAATTCCATTTACCGGGTTTGGGCCATAGTGCACAGAGCGTCCGCTTCGTCGCTGGGAGCATACTCTTGTACTAGAGATATAGTTTTATATACAAATATATTTCTGGTGTCCCCACCGGGAAAGCTCCTCTGGGTCGACGCTACACAGCATTAGCCCTTAAGTTGCTGCAGATCCTGCGGTAGTTGAGGGTTCCGGGCAGCCGTGTCCGCCACCTGCTGAAGCGGATCAGCGAACAACCGCCGCAAGAGTTCTTCTGGAGTTTTTGGATGAGCTGCAACTGCCACCCGAACTCGGGGACTGGTTGGAGAATCCAACATGACGTGGAGCTCCGACTGTGTGAGGAAAGGGGAGTTCAACAGCATCTGCAGGAGTGGCAGCTCTTTTCGATCCATGCTGTAGAACATGAAGCGGGCCGCGTACACCTTGACTAAGCGCCTTATGACGGTTGCGTTCACTTGAGGATGTCTCAGCAACGCCTGATCGTGTGGAGAGGCCACCAGCCGTTCTAGGAAAGATGCTGGGGTTTCTGGGTCAGTCAACAAGTGGGCGATGGGGTCTACCCCTTGGGACACCAGCGAGCGGAACAGTGGAATCAAGTCTACTGCCGGCGTGCGTGCGTTCGTTCTGGGCCATCAACACCAACCGCTCACCCGTGGCGTACAGACTGAGCGCCCCCAGTATTTCTGGGTGCGCGTTGGTCAGCAGCCATGGGCGAACATCCGGCGCCTGGGGATCAGCCATAATGTGGTGAATCAACTTCACAGGTACGTGAAGATTCATGATCACGTCTTGAGCGATCCACCGCTCTTGCGCGAGCTTTTCCAACACATCTGGTGGGGTGGCTGGATTGCGGGCGACGGCCTGACGCACTCCGAATTCCGGATCGCGTGCCAACTCGAGGAGCAGAGCTGAGGATAACCTTCCTTGTTGGGCCACGGCAGTCCGAACAAACTCGCTGGCATCTTGAGCGAGCTGCCTCAACAACGGCAAAGGCAGGGCGGGATTGGAGGCCACCATTTCCCGCGCTCTAACGTTCCCACATTGAACAATCGTCGCCAATTGCTGCTCGCTGAGGTTTTCCTGCCAAGCAACGTAACCGGCCCGCTCCGGATCATGAACCAAGTGATCGAGAATCTCGGGAAGAAGTTGTTGGTCTTGGGCCAAGAGATAATCGTTGTCCCCTCGCCGCCACGAGTTGATGACGTGCCACTGCTGTTCCAGCGTCAACTCCGGTACCGTTTCCCACTCGCTCTCTTCACCGGGTTCAGGCTCACGCTCTGCCAATTGTGCTCGAGCGGCGGCGCGCACTTCCTCATGGGAATCAGCAGCAAGCACAAGTAAGGTAGCCTTGGAGACTTGAGGTTGCCCCGCGATCCGGGCGCGGATCACCGGATCAGGATCGGCCTGCCACCGTTCCAAGAGGGCGCTGGGAAGTTCCGCACTCTCCATCAGCCGGAGTCGAGCGCGCACCAAGGGGATAGCGGCCACCTGATCCAGCACGGCATGCCGCAGCGGTTCCGGGCACGACGGATTGTTCAGCAGCCCCACCTGGATGGGCCACTCGTCGGAGGTCAGTTCACGTAGGGTTGCCGCCGCCGTGCTGGGGTTGCGGGCAACCGCCAGGCGGACTTGGCTATACCTGCTGCCCGAGAGCGTGTGCAGCTCTCTGGGGAGAGTGCGCGGGTGCTGCGCCTGATGCAGTACCCTCAGCAATGGGGCGACTTCATCTAGAGGCAAGTGAGGCTGGGCCGCGGCCCTGACCTCTGGCGCGGTGTCTCCCAGGAGGGGCAGGCGGACGTCAGGAGGGATCAGCGGATGCTGTGCGACGGCCCGGCGCACTTCAGGATCCCACGAGCGTGCCCAAGCCTGAACCACATCTCCCCCGTCTTCGGGCGTCCACTGCTGGATGCGGCGCACCAGCTGGGCGTCCTCGTCGTAGACATAGGCCACTACGCCACTTAGAGAATCACCGAAGAGGTAGTCCAGTCGACCAAAAGGCTCCACCGTGTTGGCCTGAACGTCCCAGCGGTAGGTGCCGTACCCGTCTTGAGCTTGTTCGGCCAATGCTTCTTCGATTTCACGAACCAAGAGGTGCGGCAGGCTGAGCAGGGCACCCGTGGCATCAAGGGCCTGGACGTCGTACTTCATCTCGTCCTCGTGCCAGTGGTAGGCGTACCGCACTTCCGTGACTCCGAGGGCGGCGATCTTGCGCTGGAAGCCAATGGGGGTCACGGCTCGTCCCCGGAGAGCGGCGCGGATCCACGGGTCATCCAGGGACGCAGAGGCAGGTCACCCAACCAGTCCTGCACCGTGGGGATCACGCCGCCCATATCCTCCTTGACGTGTTGCTCTCCAATCAGTCTCACTGGAACCTGCTTGCCGCTGGCCAGGCGCAGGGTGGTGCCGAAGACCTGTTCACACAGGAAAATGCCGAAGCTGGAATGCAGCAGGGCGCGGTGACGCACATCCGGCAGGTGGGCTTTGGTCTGGTCGAACCAGTCGTGGATGGCCTGATACTCCTCGGGCGCGCCGCCAAAGGCTTTGCTGGAACTGACGGCGTGGTGGTACGGATGGGCCATAGCTGGAAGTGTAACGGGGCCGCCCGGCATCAGGCGGTCTCGGTGAGGGCAGTGTTCATCACTGTGTCCACCACTGCTCGCACGCCATTCCGGACTTCCAGAAACTCCGCTTGAACCCCAGCGCGGCGCTGGAAGGTGCGCCATTTGCGGCCATTAGACACCGAGCAGCCCCAACTGTCCCGGGTTCGCAACTCGTCCAGATCGCTCAGGGGCGTCTGACGGCTGGAGAAGGCCAGGACCACCACTTCGGGTAAGACGCTGAAGTCGAGTCGCAGGGAGGTCTGCAGCAAGTGGAGATCGTACAGATCTTTGCCCCGCCACTTTCCGGGGCCGAACTCCACCAGACCGTGCAGCTTCCAGGCCCACAGGGTTTCCGCGGGGCAGGCAAGGACGGGGCCGACTTCGGGCATCAGCAACGTCACTGCAGCCTGCGCCATCGGGTCACCGAAAGAGAAATCGACCTGAAAGTGCTGCTCCTGCCCGTTGTGCTGGCCGACCAAAAAAGCCCGCAGGCCGGGAAAGGACGTCTCGGCCCAGATGGCTTCGGTGCGCGTCAAGGTCAGCCGTGTACCGTAGTCTGAAAGCTGCGCTACTTCAGCAATCACGGCGGCCAACGTGTCCGGCTGATAGGGGCTGGACACCAAATAGTCCACATCGGCGGGCACACGCCCTTGCCCGCACAGGGTGCGGGTGACCAGACTGCCGCGCAGCACCCAGTCCGAGGTCGCCGGGTGTTGTCCTGCCCGCCGCAACCAGCCCCGCAGCAAGGGTTGAAGCTCTGAAGGCCCGCTCACGGCGCTTCCCAGGCCGCGTCGAGGGCGCGGTGGTCGTCGTAGAGGCAGTATTCCATGACGGTGTCTTCCACTGTCCAGCCTGCCTGTTCGAGATAGCGGGTCAGGACGGCGGCTTGTCCCTCTGCTTCCGTCCGCCCCATTCCCCCTACGCGCAAGGTGACGAACCGCTCTTGTTGCCCATCCAAACGCGTTTTCAGTGGATTGCGAGACAGGTGCGCGCCTTGAGCCGCACACAGGAGTTCCAGGATGCCAAGGTTGGCGTCCGCAGCAATCACTAGGCGGGCGTGGAACTCGAAGTAGCGGCCCGCCGGTTCGTGAGCGGCGTCCTCTGCAGAGACCGGCACCCCGGCATTCCACGGGGCCGCCTCGATCTTGATGCGCTGGGTGGGAAAGCCCTGAGTTTCCAGGGCCGCACCCAAGTCTCGGGCGGCTTGCAGTGCAGTCTCCGGGGTCCCCCAAACACGCAGGCAGGTCATCGGCTGCACAGGCACTCCGGGGGCGAGTTCAATCACCAGCGCCTTGACCCCCAGTTCCCGGCAGGCGGCCCGGTATGCCTGAAGTCTGTTTGCGTCCATCGCCGCGGTGGTCACATGTACCTCAAAGGCGTCACCCTCCAGCCGCAGGGAGACGGCACAACGTTGACCGAGGGTGACGAAGCAGGAGACAGACATCTGCCCAGCATAGGGCGCAGCTGGGATGAGTCCAGACGCAAATGGCGTAGGGCGGGTGGCCGCGCCGAGCTGTCATGATCAGCCCCAGCGATGACAGAGCGTCCCCTCGGCATGAAGACCTACGGCCGGATTCCCCACCTGCCGGGCAGCCACCTGACCCCGGCAGACCGCACCATTTCCGAACGGGAAGCGCGTCGGGCCACGAGAGACGCCTTGCCGGGCGATCAGGTCTGGGTGCACGAAAAACTGGACGGCAGCAATCTGGCGGTGGCCCGCATCGGTGACCAAGTGTTGGCGCTCACCCGTGCGGGCTACCGGGCCGAGTCGAGCCGCAGACCTCAGGCCCAGTTGTTCGCCGCCTGGGTGGAACATCACGCTGAGCGCTTTCTGGGTCTCCTTCAGCCCGGCGAACGGGTCATCGGAGAATGGCTGCTGTTCGCCCACGGCACCCAATACCAGCTGGCCCACGAACCCTTTGTGGCTTTCGATTTGATGCAGGGGAAAGACCGAGTGCCGTGGGCGCAACTGACAGGCCGCCTGGGATCTTCACTGGTCACGCCTCAGTTACACGCGGCTCAGGCAGGTGACCCGTCTGCTTTGTTCCAGACGATTGGAACAGGCGGTCATGGAGCCGTGGAAAGACCTGAAGGCTTGGTCTACCGGGTAGAGCGTGGGGGTCAGGTCGATTTCCTGGCCAAGTGGGTGCGTCCGGACTATCAGACAGGCCTGTACTTTGAAGCGGATGAAGCCGTGCTGCCGAATCAACTGCGCTCTGAAGATGCCGAACTGCTGATACGGTTGGGTCACCGCCTGGGTTTGCCGGACTCCCCGTGTTGAGTCACCTTGCCTGCAGTGCTATAACGGCATTCCGGCGTGACGTGGGCCTGTTGGCAGGTGCAATTCCTGCACCTCGCTCGACATGCGGGGCAACAGTTGGCGAATCACGTCCAGCGGGCGAACCTCTCGGGGTTCGCCCCTTGCTGTTCAGGAGCGAGACGACACGGGCGCCTCTGTCCTTCTGTTACACGCCTGAGTGGCCAGCCTGTACTGTGGCCGGGTGCTCATCCTTCCTTCCGCAGTTCAGTTGCGGCACCTGCTGGATCAGGCCATCCCACAGAGGCAGCCCGACGCTCAAGGAGCGGCCCGGCTGCAAGCGTTTCTTGAAACGGTTCCGTCCTCTGGTTGGGTACGCTTGGAGGAGCTGTGGCGGCAAGCGTTTTCTTCTGGCTGGGAAGGCTCTGGCGGTCTCTGGACTTGGACACATGACGTTCGGGGGCGGGGAACGCCGCGCTGGCGTCCTTGGCTGGAACGGCATGCCCCTGAGTTGAACTCCATGCCCGGCGTCCTCACCGCCCTGGCCTTCAGTCCCGATGGCTACCTGCGCGAAGCGGCGGTGCACCTCTTGACGACCAGCGAAAGCCCCTTGTCTACGGCTGCGCTGCTGATCCGGGCCAACGATTGGGTGGCCCCAGTTCAGGCGGCGGCGGCCCATGCTTTGGCGCAGCGGCTGAGCGAGCCGTTCGTCGCTCACTGGGCACAGCACCTCGCCTTGGTTGATCGTCTGGAACACGTGGGGCGTGCGGATCTCCGGCCACTGGTGGCGGGAGCACGTGCCCTGCTGCGGACAGAGGGTGGGGTAAACGCCGTGAAGTCGGTGTTGCCCTCAGCAGACCGGGGGACGCGCCTCGCGGTGCTGCGCGTCGTTGAGGGACTCGCCGAACCGGAGCGCACCGAGTGGCTGGACGTCTTTGGACGAGATTCACACGCGCCTCTGCGTCGCCGATTCGCCCAACTGGCCGCCCTCAGCCGGTTGCCTCCTCTGTTGGCCGACCGTGACGCGGGAATCCGCCACACCGCCCTAATCCGCCTGATTGACGCGACGCCCGCACCTCAAACACCAGATTTTCTCTTCACGGCCCTCTTTGATCCTCGGAGTGGAATTCGTTCCTTGGCGCAGTACACCTTGCGTCAGCGGGGCACCGACGTCCAGGCAGTGTATCTGGCTGAGGATGAACAGCAGCTGACCACCTCTCCCCTGGCAGGCTGGATCGCCGGCCTCTCTGAGTTGGGGGAAGTGGGCGCTGTCAGCCGACTCGAACCTCTTCTGGCTCATCCCCAGGCCCAGGTGCGGCTGGAAACCCTTCGCGCTTTGGGTCGGCTGTCTCCTCAAGATCACGTGGAAGTGTTCGAGTTGTCCCTGTTCCGCACCAGCCCGGAAGCCCGGACAGCAGAGGCAGTGCTGATGGCTGCCAAACTCATCACACGAAATCGTCTGAACTCCCTGTGGAATTGGGCACAGGACGCCCCTTCCCGACAGCGGTTGCTGCGCCTCGCAATGCACTTGCCACGCTTCGATGCTGTAGAGGTTCTGGTGACGTGGCGGCCCAGCCTGGCTGCCGACCAGCGAGTGATGGTAGACGAGCGACTGATGTCCTTGCTCGCGGGGTACAGCACGCGCTTTTCTCTTCGGCCCAGTGGCCTGCAGCACGAACGGCTCCGACACCTCTTAAGCGGAAACGATCTTGACAGCAGCGTAAGAGCAGCATTGCAGGTGGTAGTAGCCTGACGAAGTGGCCAATGAGTTCACAAATGCACAATCTAGATTTGTAGAAGAATATTTCTATAGTTTCTTATATCTACTTCCAACGAAGACTGTTCTGGTCTGGCCGACCATGTGGAGCAAGGTCCCGCACAGCGTGTCCTGCCAGTCTTGTCTCAGACCCTGGAAGTTCCCAGGAGACAGAAGCATCTGAGCACTGTATTGACTGTGCTGGTGAGATTCGGTATGAGGATGATCCAGCTGATCAGCGAGAACCGACCGGTTATCAGATGAACTGCTGAGCGAATCTTCGTGGGAATGATGGCTGATCTCCGCTCGCAGGAGCCGCCTAGGTCAGGCTGCCTGTCGGGGCGGGCTGTACTGACAGCAGGGTGTTTGCTTCTCTCCCACTGTTTGGCGTAGCGCTTCACCTTCCTCGCCCTCGCCTCTTTCCAAAAGCCCGATTGCATATATCTCTAGAATAATATTTGATTATTTCTCTATAGAATTATATCGATACTATTCTACTCGTTCGTTTTTCTAGAATCCTAGAAAACTAGATGTCACTCTCTCCGCCCTCTACTACAGGCGATGAAGACGCCCGCGACCCTCGGCCCCAAATACGGGCTGGAGAAACCCAATACTATGTCTCTAGAAATATAAGTAGATATTTCTCTATAGCTCTATAGCAGTAGAACCCTAATCATCTGCTATCCTAGAAAACTAGTTGCCGCTCTCTCAGCCCTCTACTACAGGCGATGAAGACGCCCGCGATTCTCAGCCTCTAAGGCGGGATGGAGAAACCCAACCATATGTCTCTAGAAATATAATTAACTATCTCTATAGTTCTGTAGCAGAAGCACTCTGATTATTTGCTTTCCTAGAGTTCTAGAAAACTAGGTACTGTGCGCGCTTTGCACTATGCTATTGGCTATGAAGACGATCGCAATCCTAAGCCTCAAAGGAGGCGTGGGGAAAACCACCACCTCGCTGTACTTGGCGACCGTGGCCGCGCAGGCCGGTCAAGCCGTGACCATCGTTGATGCGGACAGTGAACACAGTGCCCACCGGTGGGCAGCTCACGCTCAACTTCCCTTTGAGGTCATTCAAGGTGAGCCTGACCGACTGGCACGGCAGGTGAAAGCCGCTCAGGCAGGCGGCCGGACAGTGATCATCGATACTCCTCCCAACTCCCGTGAGCTTCTGCTGCGGGCAGGTGGTCTGGCAGATATTGCCCTCGTGCCAGTGGCGCCGACAGGTCTGGAGGTCGACCGATTGCGGCCTACACTTGAGTTGCTCGCCGATCTTCAGGCTCAACGCGAAGACCTAGACGTGGCGGTGCTGCTCACCCGCTACAACCCACGGCGCCGGTTGGCCCGTGAAGCTGAAGAAGCGCTCGAAGGCCTACCTGTCCTGAAAGCCCGGATCCGCGAACTCGAAGCATATAAGGCTGCCTTCGGAGGGATCCCCAGCGATCTGGATGAATATGCCGCTGTCTGGAAGGAGCTCCAAGAATGACCAGAACCAAACGTCCGAAACTGGGAGATGTGTTGAGAGGGGGAGACCAGACCTCGCCGACAGCTCCACCAACGGCCCCGGCCCTGCCTCAGGAACAGGAAGCGAACAGCGACCAGGCCGTGGAGAAGCTGGTACAGCTCAACGTCACAGTGTCGCAGCAACTCCGGCGCGAAGTCCGGATCAAGGCTTTGCAGGACGGCGTCGAAGTTGGCACGCTTGTTCGCCGTCTCCTTCAGGAGTGGTTGGATCGCAAGTCATAGAATCCTAGTGGTATAGATTTCTAGGTCGCCGAACTCGTACCACTTGCCGATTTGAATCCGCGTGTTCAGCTAGAGCAGAGTCTGCTTTGGCTGAACGTCCACAGCTCGTTTCCGAGTGGCACCTCCCACGGCATGCCCCTGCTCTACCTGCGGGGTGAAGGTTGCGGCGTCCTTGCCGTCCAACCTGCGCCCACCGCAGAACGTACGCGCTGGCAAAGGGCAACCGCCCGACCGCCGGCTGGTTGCAATGCATTTTACGAAGCTTCGGAACGAAGTGGAGGCCCGGCTGTGACGAAATCGAATCCTGGACTGGCGCGGATGCTGAGCGCGGGCAAACAGACCGTGGATGAAAGCCGCACCCCCGTGCCCGAAGTCGCGCCGCCTGCCAGCCAACCCGAGCAAAAAAAATCCCTCGGCACCCGCATCCGCCCCAGCATGCACCACTTCCTGCGTGGGCTGGCTCTCGAGATGGAAAGCGAGGTCTACCACCGCGTGCACCTCGAAGACATCCTGGACGCCCTGCTGATGGAACTGCAGGCTGACCCCGAATTGCGAGCGAAAGTCACCGAACGCTGCCGGTAGGGGAGAGGATCATGGCAGACGTCTAGCGACGTCTGTTGAGATGACAGGCAACCAAGCAGAGTATTTGATAGGTTATGTGGCTTGATTGGCGTCACGGCAGGTTGAGAGCTGGGGTGGTTTGAAGTTCAGACTGGCTGGGCAGCGACCATCAACCACGGCTGGAAGGTTTGCTTCTGAAGGTTTTTCCTGGTTTGACGGGAATTGAGCTCAAATCTCCTGGAGATAGGACACCAATTGATGCTCAGGAACGATAGGGAGAGGACTTGCCCGCAGATGGCCAACCATCAGTTCTGTATCTACAACAAGGAGTGGAACGAGTCGCCAGCGATCAATCTCGTCGGCGTTCACCGCTTGGAGTACAAATTCCCAGTTCTCTCTAAACCATTCAGCGCGGTGCTGGTGACGGAGGACAAGGGACTTTTTGCGTTCTGTTCCTACTAATACGTTCTGAACTTCCATGTGAAGCTCGGTCGGCGTTTTAGCGCTGCTCAAGTCTTTGCACTCCAAGAGGAGGATGCGGTGGTTAGAGCGATCAATCACGAGGACATCGATGTCGCCCAGATCGTTCCCTGTCGCGGAAGCCAGCTTCCGTCCACCTATTTTGCCGACCTTGGGCTTGACCTCATCATAGCCAGCGCGTTTGAGTAAGTCTGCAATCTGCTGGTTGAATCGTTCCCCACGCCGGTTGGTCTGGATGCCGTATTGACGTTTGAGTTCAGGGCTGGCTGCACGGAAACGCCCGCCAAGCAAGAGGGTCACCAGGTGTCGAGCGGCCTGATGGACACTCCGTGGACCATAGGTGATGCGTGTGCCGTGCCGCAAATACGGTTTTTGCAGAAAGGACAAGCGGCGGTTGAACAGCCAGGGGTAAGTATCAATAGGGTCGTATGGCGCAGGCGGCTTCAAAAAATGGTCACGTTCGTTCAGGGAAAGGTGTTCTAAGACGGCCCGGACACGGTCAGTGGGCCATCCAAGAGTAGTCGCCATATGGGCCAGAAATTCACCAAGTTCAGAGGAGTACACCTGCCCTGCAGCCAAGAGGTAAGCAGCTTCCCTGAAATCCATCAATTCCGGGAGCGTAAATCCAAGTTCGATCTGAACGGCAGCATTGAAGTCAGCGTAAGTTCCAGGTTCAGGAGCAGCGGGGGCGACCTCCCACAACTGTCCTAGGGCTCCTGTGGCACGGGCCAATTCACCCTGATCAAAGGTGGAGCGGTAGCCTTGCATGACTGCTGCCAATTCATCCGTGTTTACTCCAATCCGGCCGGATCCCAGGATGCTGACAGGAAGGTTGACAAGGCCGTATTGAATGTAGTCGCTCTGGTGCGCCATACCGATCAATTCGCTGCCCAACGCCATCAATTCGTCGTAGGCCGAGAGGCTAAAAGGCCGGAGTCCTGCTGGAGGACAGGCTGCCACATATTCAATCAGGAACCGTGAGCACAGACTTGCGGTGGCATATGCACGCATCTGCTCAGACATTTCCTCAGTGACCTGCTGGTTGCTGGCATAGCAGGCACTCTGGGTCGGCAGCGTGACGTTGTAAAAAGTGGCATCTTTGACCAGGGATTCATGGTGTGCGATCAGCTGATGCCTGAGCTCATCACCTCGTAGGGTGGCTACTAAGGCGGCCAACCTGTTGTAAATGTCGCCGACCAGACTGTTCAGGAGCTTGGTGCGGTTCTTATCCAGCACCTCGCCGGGCTGGCGGCCTGCCAGTGGCCCCTGTGCCAGGCGCTCAAGGACAATGTCCTGATCTTCCTTTTGAACAGTTCTGGCCTTGGGCAAGTCCCCCTCGGCGAGTTCAGGGCGATTCTGGGTATTGAGAGCCAGAAAGGATTTTTTCAGACCAAGCGGGGCGATGGTTTCCATGGCCTGAGCAAGTTCATCTGTCGCAACGGTTCGCCCAACCACCAACGAGTGGAGCTTGGTCAGTAACTCCTCAATGAGCACCCTTTCTCCAGCATTGTCTGGAGTGGCCACCAGAAAATGAAAGGCGGGGTGGAGGATCACGTCGATATCCATGCCATTCCCACGGGCCTGAATGGTAAAGGGGGGGCTCTCAGAGCCATTAAGGGGTGCTGCTACAGAGGCCTGTTCCTGCCATCCTTTCAGGGGAGAGAGGCGCAGGGAGATGCGGATCATGGGGACGCGGGCCTGTGCGAGCCAGCGTTTGAGAAGAGGCGCGAACTGCCACATCCAGAATCCAAGCATTTGGGCCAGATAGAAAGACGTGTCTCCCAAGCCGTTTTCATGTACGGACTCAAGGGAGTCCGTGAGTACCCACACAGGCAGGCCTATGCTTTCGATGTAAATCCCGAAGCGTCCCTGAACTGGAGAGAATGGCGCATACATGAGGCAGTCCTCTCGCTGGTGAAAATTGCCCACCTCAACGAGTGAACGCAGGTCGGGAGCGGGCACCAAGTGACGTTGCCACCTCTGCTGAACCTCTTCCCTAAGGGAGCGGGCATAGCCAGGTTGCACGCTAATGCCGTGGTATTGATGATGATCTGACAGGTAAAAGGAATACCGGTGATCTCTGTAGAATGCGTAGATATCAAGCGTGTCCACAAGGGGGAGTCGAGCGGACTGCCGGACTTCGTGAAGCGCTTTCGCGAACTTGTACAGCCGCAGCCGTTTGCCGTTCTCTAGGTCAGCAATGAGGTTCAAATCATCGTTCCCAAGAAGCAGAGTGAAGGCTGTGGGGGCGAAGTCTGACACACTGATCAGGGCGCCGTCACTGAGGGTGTGGTGAACGATGAGTACCAAAATCTCGTTTGGTGCGGCCTTACCCATGTAGAGGTTTTCTATGGCACCCTGGCAAAAAGCGTCTAAGTCAAGGGGCTGTCCTGTGTCGCCCATGAAGGCTGTTGGATCGTAGTCGTGCAGGTCATCCGTAACCAGTACCGCCAGCAGGACTTTATCGGTATCGAAGGTGTACATGCCGCAGCGCACACGACGAAGTTCAGCACGTGAAAGGACTCCGTATGGATTGGCAGACAATGGTAGGGCCGACCGATACCCCAGCAACTGAAGGGAATCCTCGAGGGTGTTCCAAGCTTCTGCTGAGTACGCCTGCATCAATTTTTCAATATGTCCAGCCCGATGAAAGAGGGATATCACTTGATGGCACGCGGCTGGAAGTAGAGCGCTAGGTACAGAAACAATCAGGCGCTGATCAAGCTGAACAAGTGGTGTCATGAGAGACGGTTGGGGAATTGCCCTTTTAGTGCCCTGCGAGGACAGACGATAGCCGATCAGAGGTTCCAGTATCTGCGGTTTCAGACGCTGAGGTGCCAGTAGAGCGGTCAACTCTGTAGGTGTGAAGGAGACGGCAGACTGCAAGCGGCTGAGCATCGCTGGGGACGGGAGAAAAAAACCATCAATCTCAGGTTGCCGCGTCTGAGGGGTCAGCCTGGCACGGCTAGCTACTTCATCTCCCAACATCAAGGCGGAAAGAAATACCTCGAGAGCCAAATCGATTGTTGAACGGGCAGGATCGTTTGCCTTGACTGTGGCATGAAGGCGCGCCAGGATTCTGGCCATAAGGCGTGCTCTGGAAGAACTGCCATCAAATACGCCATTGATAAGAAAGTAATTCCCGCCATGAAAAGCCAGATTCTCGATAAAGGGATAGGCCTGAGGATCTTCCAGCATGGGAATTTCAGTCTCAGTGATCACAGCATTGACAAGATGTTCAAGTTGGGGACGTTTCAAAGTGGTGTTTCCACCAGGTGCGTTCAGCAGGGTCACCTGCACAAGCGCCTCAAGCCTAAGCACCACCGACGCATTTTCAGGAAGGAGTTGCAACCCAGCAAGCACCGGCAAAAGGCCCGCCACCCGAAAAGGCGCAACCGCCGCGCTTAAAGCTGCAACAGTGGATTTATTCAGATCCTCAATCATGCCCTACAGGATGCAGAATTTTATGATCCCAGTGAAACACATAGGCAGCGTATGCATTCTTGAGTTCCCGTAACAGAGTGAGCTGTGACGCTCCTTAGTATCCGACGATCTCCTGCAATGTCGTGTCGGACGGCATCAACAGTTTGATCAGTGGGCTGATATATATGAATTCTCGACTGATACGAGATTAGAGAGTCCCATACCTGTTGGTTTTCCATTAACACCTTGCAGAGCTCGTAGGGCTGCGAAGCAGAGAGGGGCGCTTGTGTTGCAGCGGAGGGACGATACCACCGCGGGGTGCGACCGCTTAATGGCAAGAAATCATTTTAGCTGCCTATGGCATCTTCTCTTTCACATTCCTGCCAGCGACTTGCCTAATATCCCAAAGCAACGTGTCAATTATCCTCAAGGCCCAGGGCTAGGAACTATGACTTCTCTGTACGCCTTATAATAAACTTTCTCTTTATCATTTGTACGCCAGTTACCTTGGAAGGCATCTGTGCTTCGCGAGCGCTCTCCGTAGATGAACCAGATAACGCTCAGGTTCTTCGCTCTTACCAACTCCATCACTGCGTCTGCCCGGGCGTAAGTAAAATTTTGCGAGTTGGTCCAAAAACTTCCCTGCTGCGATTCCAGGTACATCGCCTGAAGGCGACCGTTGACGTCCTCGAAGTCAAAGCTCTTTGGTCTCAACTGCCAGACATGGAAGGCGGTCAGCAGCCGTGCAGGTACGGTGGCGCGCCATGCCGGACTCGCTGTACTCCTGCCCTCCGGCCATCTTCCGCTCAGGACCGGGCTCAGAACTTCCACTCGGCAGCGCCTGATCACCTCCTTGTTCTGAAGGCGGATGACGGGACCAAAGGTGAGATCGCGTTGCTCCATCTCCTTCAGAATGGCCCGCTCCCATGCTCTTTTCTGGCCTTGTTTCGTCTTCCGCTTGGCGGCTGCACGCCCTCCACCATCGATTAGTTCTTTGGCTTCCGCCCAGTTGATTTCCTGACCATTACGCAAAAACCACTCCACCACCTCTTCCACAATCTGTTTCCCCTCATTCACATGGAAGTCGAGTTCAAGCTCAGCAGGAACTCCGGGGGGGAGATCGGTAGCGTAGATACCTTCCAAGCTCGGCGGCTTAGGAAACCAGTCCAGTTTGGCCAGTGGGTCGGCACCCAATCTCTGCAGTTCGTCGACCTGTGAAGGTTCGGCTAGCAGCATCCGGATAAAGGTTTTGATCATACGTCCGGCGTTCTGATTTTCCTCTCGAAGCTCACCATCCAACAACAGCCACGGCCCCACTTCTCCATCAATCTCGTCCCGCTCTAACCAAGGATCAAGGTTTGGGGCGGCCGAGTTCAGCAGCCAGGTCACGGTGTCGCCTTGATCCGGATCAAGCAGGGGCGGGCCCATGAACGTCACAGGGCGCGGCGGCCCTGGGAAACTGGGATCGAGGGTGGCGAATTCCTCTACAGTACCTTCCTCAAGCTGCCCAGCCTCGAACCTCTTACCCGCCAGCTCATAGAACGCGATCCAAGCGTACTTTTTCCCGTAGCGCTCAGTCTTGTTACGGTCTTCCTCGCGGCTGTAATTCCGCCGGGAAATCTCCCGATCTACATTGGAAAACGCCTGAAGGGTGTACCCGAGGCTGTAGATGCGCCACAACACCTGCGACCTAACCAACTGATAACCGCTGTGGTCATCATCATAGGGAGCCCTGCCAGGCACGAGACAGCCGAGGGTATAATTGTGCCAGTCGAACCCGAGCGGCGAGTCCCCCTCTCTGTAGCGCCCCTCGTCTAGATCCTCGCTGATCCCCCACTCAGACTTGAGATCCTGGGGTAATGGGAATTGCGTCCTGCACCACTCCTCTTCAACGAAGACGCCAGGATGCCGCTCCTGCAGAAGAGCCAAGATCCGACGGGCGTAATCCAGGGTCATGACGTGGGTGGTGGCAGCTGCGGCGCTTGGCGCGAAGAACCGGTTGTAGATAACCCGCCCCAGGGTAAGCAGGTGCTCCCGAACGACCGAGTGTTCGGCCGACACGTACCGAAATGGGAGCACAGCTGCTAGAGCTGCAGCTAAAATGCGCTCGATTACGTAAGGGTCGTTAACTTCGACCATTCGGCTGACGAGTCCCACAAAGGGGGCCGGACGTCTCTGACCGTACCAGTGTAAGGCGTGAGTCGCGAGGTCACGCAGTTTCTGTACCGTGGAAGTCAACAACCAACACATCCATTGCGCCTTCAGATCCTCCACCTCGTCGAGCGGCTCATCCTCCCGCCATCGCTGCTCAGTGACGGCAATCCACTCCAACGTCTCTTCTTGCTCCCCCCGAATCCACTCCGACCAGCTCAGGTCACGTTCAGGCAGACACAGGGCATTGAGTACCCTGTGCGTGAAGTGGGAGTTCAGCGGGTGCTCGGTAAGGGTCCGATTCTCCCTTAAAAACTTTAGATGCCCGCGCAGCAGTCCAGGTTCGCTCTTCAGCAGATCAGCTAGGGCAAGAACCGTCTCCTGATCCAGGAGGCCTGCCTCCAGCCCCATAGTGCCAAGGAGCGCCTTCCTGCGAAGCGGCTCGTCCACCAGTTTCCACACTTGGGTTCCCCGAAAACGGCGTGGGAGCAGAGTGATTAGGGCCTTGAACACATCGCTTGCAAGGGGATGCGCTCGATCCTTGGAGAAGAAGAGATCGCCCGTCTCCGGCTGGCGGAACCAGGTCGCGAAAGTCTTCGCGCTCTGTCCCAACATCAACGTTTCTGCAATGATGTATCCCGTCATCAGGTCGTACAGGAAGGTAATCTGCGGTCCGTCATGCTCTCCATGCTCATGTCCTGCACCCGTGAGTAAGACGCCATTGTCCTCAAGAAGTCTCACCATACTGAAATGCCAGCTGGTATGAGGTGGGTCAAGGTGGATCCTTAGGGCCTCTTTCCCTGTGGACCGGCGACCTGAATCCCACAATATCCGCCCAATGGTGCGGAAGGCATTGTGAATGTCCTCGGCATGCAGCCGACGCGTTGAGGACGAGAGTTCGGCAACCCGATGGGCGACCTGATTGAAGTACCGCTCGAACAGGGCGCTGAGGGTACGCGGCATGCTCTCAGCCCTTACCATGTCCCTTCGTTCGGGGTTGGTTACCTCGCAGTACAATCTCAATGTGAGAGGCAGATTGATCAAATCACGGTGGAATGTTGCTTCCCCTGGCTCGATCCGGTAATGCCCAAAGTACAAACGCATAGCACTCTGGAGGTCGTTCTGGAACCCTTTTAGGGTTAGTTTCGGAAGCTGCTCTGGGAGTGCTTCCTTTTCGAACGCCGGACGAACTGTACAAACGACCAGTACACGCGGATAACTCCTGAGCGTCTCCATCAACGAGTCGAGTTCTGCCTGCCAGATACGGGGATCTTCTGCTTCATTCAGGCCGTCGATCACCAATGGGAGGCGACAGCCGGAGCGCAGGGCAGCAGCGTCGAGGGCCGCCACTAAGGCCTCCATGTTCGGACATCGCCTTCCTCCAATGATGACCCTAGAGGCGAGATCATCAAGTGAGTCACGAGCCGCGAGATTATTTCCATGCAGCAGGATGCCGGCCGGGTGTTTCCCCTGTGGGAGACTAAGGGCAATCGCTAGTTCCGTTTTCCCTATCCCCGCTTCCCCTACGATCCCAACCATCCTGACTTTCAGTTGCCGCTCCAGCGCTGCGAAGTGATCCAGGAGTTGATCTGCGTGTGCCAGAGCGTCCGTCACATCCAGACTCAGCGGTGAACGAGCGGCCCGGAGACGGCGAGGAAGAACGCGGGATACTTCACAGAACGGACTGACCTGTATGGCCAACAGGTCGTTCAGTGGATCCAGAGCACCTTCCATCAACAAGGTCATCACCTCTTCTGTAGACGCGGCAACTTGACTGGCCTCGGTGATGAATTGCTCTAACGGTACAGAATAAGTGGGAGGCGCACTTTGGCGATTGGCTTCCAAAAAAGCAATTTCCTTCGCTAGCTGAACGAGAACTTCATGAATTTCACTCCAACTCTCGGAGTTCGCCAGAGCGGCGCGCAATGCCCGTTCGGCGTTCATTATCTGATGAACTTCCGGCTGCCAGCGCTTCTGCACTGGGGCTAGGGCGCGGCCATGCAGCTCGTGAAGTATGCCCGGGGTCAAGATTAATTCGCCGAAGTACGTCTCGCGCAGGATGGCTGCTTGCCCGTTCAGGTACTCGTCGACCTCTGCTATCGTCCACGACAGCAACTTCATGTGAGTCGTGAGGCCGTCAAACCAAGTCCTGTCGCCAGCAGTGAGAGGATGTCTCGTCCATAGCACCCAATGCGTGATCCCGGAGAAGTGCTGTTCCGTTGTCTCGATGGCCTCAACGATCTTCCTTCTCCGAGTGGTTCCAAGCGGTCGCCCTGGCTGTAGGTCATACCACCGGCACTGCCAGCCATACCAGTCACCTGGCTTCCCGAGCGCACCCTCCTTCTCTATCCTGAGGTCAAACTCAACTCCAGGTTGATTGGCTAGTGCCCTGAAGCGTCCAAACCCTTCAAAGTGACGTCGGATGATAGCCCGACACAACATCTCGAAGTTCTGATCCGCTGCACCAGGCAGGCCCTCGAAGGTCGTCCAGTTTAAGCCGGGCATTCGTCAAGTCTCACTCGTGTCCCGGCCCAGACCTGTGCCATGGTGATGGTGCGCCGAATACACTTCTACTTTTGCGCCCTTGTCGACGAGAATCTTCATGAATGCTGAGACGTCAATTTCGTCGGTCGTCAACACGAGGCGGCGGCCCTTAACTTCAGTACTAACGTCGTATCTGAATTGCTCCATTTCACGTGCATTGAGGCTATAGAGATTCAACTCACGCAGGAGTGTACGTAAACCTTCTCCGAATTCCCGGTTATTCTCGCCTACTTCTAGAATTCCTTCGGCTACAGCAATATCGACCTGTTTGGTAATCCGCTGAATGAGCCGCTCCACTTCATCGGCCTCAGCCTCCGTGGCGAAAGTTCCAATCATTACCAGATTCATGGAGTGCTCTGAACCGTACCCCTGCCAGACTTTCATGAGTGTTCCTCTCGAGATTGCACCTGAAGTATGCGGAGTGCTGAGTGAAAAGTGCCTTCTCCTAGCATGACTCCATAACGACTGAAGGACGTCGGCAGCAGCTCGCCAGCAGCATTAATATGTGCGTAAGATTCAAGGGGTTGTTCTTTGGAAAGGGCACGACTTATAGGGAAGGACGCCGCCTTGGTCTCGCTCATAGTGAGGGGAACAGGCCCCCGATACGTCTCTATCCACATCTTCAGCAACAGCAGGGTGTCTACCTCAATACCAGCTCGGCCCATGGAAGATTCCTCTGGAAGAAGGAGCAATTCTCGTGCTCCAAGTGTTTCAGCCAGGGTTGCAACTGCAGACAAATCACCGACTATTCTAGCGTTGACTACCATGTTCAAGCCGAAAGGAGCTAGAGAGCGGGCTGTTTCGAGCCGTTTCAGAAGGTCTGAAAACGGCTTTCTCCTGATTGCCTCGTAGGTCTCCCCAACACCGTCCACACTGACGCGGATGAAGTGAACAGAGCCTTCTAACTGACGTGCCAGTCGTGCATCAAGGTGATGCCCATGCGTCGTGAAGGTAACGGCCAAATCAGTTTGGGTGGCCGTGAAGTTGACGATTTCTGCAAAGGAAGGGTGGAGAGTCGGTTCTCCGCCACCAAAGCCAACTCCGAAACACTCCAATTCGCTGAGTTCAAGTAACCAATTTTTTAAGCGCACGAGTTCCAATTGGTGGCGAGACTTCGGCGCGTAGCAGTAGGGGCAGGAGAGGTCGCACACATTGGTCAGAGCAATGGAAAGTTGTCTGGGCGCGACAGACCACCGTTCTTCTGGAACGATGCACTCATCAATGAGGATGTTCCATCCTGTTACGCGGTCAAAAAAATGAATCCCATCCCGACTGAAGCGTGCTTTCACTCGACTCCCATTGTATTGGAGGTTATACGCGAATGTATACTGACATGCCGGTAGAAAACGTCAACCGTTAAGTGTAAAGGAAATACGCACCTAGACGAGAAGGCGTATTAGAGTTCAACACTTAGAAGGATCCGCACGAGTGGCAACGCCTCTGCTGCAGGACGTTCCAGCGCAGCCCGCACCGTGGAAACCTGTTCTGCGGTCAACTCTTGCAGCGCGGCCAGCGCCGCCGCTGAGGGTGCCCGGCTCAGCCGCAGCCGCAGCAGCACCCCCAACGTCTCACGGGCGTCCTGAGGGCCAGGCAGATCCTCTTCCGCACTCGCAGTCCTCTTCCGCTTCGGAGCGGCTTTGCTGGGCTTGCTGGGAGCTTCCCCAACACCAAAGCCCCACTTGCTGGGATTGCGCACGGCGTCCACCACCGAGGCCGCCAGCGACCGGGGCTTCCATCCCGCCGCCAGCCGTTCGTCCACCTGCCGCAGGGCCGGAGCCACGCGGTCGGGATGATCCGCCGCCAGCGCTTCCGCCACCGGCCGGGTCACGCCCCGGTTCATCAAGGCCTCCACCACTTCCGGCTCCGGCGCGCACTGAAACACATACGACACCTGCCCACTGCGTCCCCGCCCACTGAAGACGGACGCCTTGAGGTAATCCTCGGCCAGGAGGCGCTCATGGGCCAACTCCAAGGTTCGTTTGGCATTGTCCGTGCGCTCGTGCTCCAGTCCGCAGGCCATCAACCAGTCCCGAACCGGGAGGGTCAGTTCAGTGGCCAGGCCGCCGTTGACCTGTACGCGGTGGGCCTGAAGCACCCGGTAGAGGCTGCGAGCCGTAGGTTGACCCAGCCGGGCCAGCAACTCAGCGTCCAGAATCTGAAACAGCCCGGCCCGGATCGACGCCGCAAAGGTGGCCGTGAAGGTGATTTCAATCGGCAGCCGCTCATTGAGTTCCCGGTGATGGAAGGGGCGGTGCTCCCCACTGGCCTGATCAAGCAGCCGCAAATCGGAAATTAGCCCCGTCACGGTGGTTTCCCCCTGATGGCGCCGCTTCTCGGATTGCCACTCGCTGCGCACCAGACTCCACTGCACACCGGAGAGCCGCAGCAGCGCTTCCCGCAGCCGAACATAAGACTGCCCATTGTCGGGCAAGGCACTCAGCGCCAGCAGTTCCGCAGGGAGCACCTCAATGCGGTTGGATTCTGGACACCCCGCCCGGAAAAACAGGCTTTGCAAGGCCAACAACACATCGGCGTCACTGCCATAAGGGCGGCCGTAAAAGGCACTCCCCACCACGCGGTACATCACGTCCCCAATCTCGTAGTCCACCTGCCAAGACGTGTCGCCAGAAGGGGTGGTCTTTTGCACGCTCACCACGCCCGCTCGGGTTAAGTCCAGCTCATTGATTCGAATCGTCATGGGCCTTGAATGATCATATCAGTAAAGACAAAACATATGATTGACAACAATCAAGGAGATGGTATGCAGGCGGTATGCACCGTGCTGGTTGGAGGAGCTTTTTTCCTATACCTCACAACCGTCGCCAGTTCACCTCACAACCGTCGCCAGTTCACCTCACAACCGTCGCCAGTTCACCTCACAACCGTCGCCAGTTCACCTCACAACCGTCAGTTCAGATTGGATCCCGCAGAGGGAGTCAGAGGCCGATTGTGGATAACTCCTGATAGATCTGAGGTGAACTCCCGATGGTTGTGAGGTGTATTCCCGATAGATCTGAGGTGAACTCCCGATGGTTGTGAGGTGAACTCCCGATAGATCTGAGGTGAACTCCTGATGGTTGTGAGGGATTGGCTGAGCGAGGAAAGCGGTATTGCTTGAGCAACCTCACTTCGGAGGCCACGATTCTGCGGGGTCAAACAACGCAGTCAGCAGGTGTTGCAATTTCTGGCGTTCAGGCGACGCTAGCGGTGAGAACAAGGCCTGTTCCAGCTCCGCTACCATTTGCTCCGCTTTTCAAGTCGTTCGTGCTTCAGCCGCATTGACACTCAGCTGGTAGCGGTGTCCGTGTTCCGAATGGGACTGGATCATCTTCAGGATCTCCTGCTCCATCCGTCGCCCTCGTCCTGGCGCGCGTGAAATGCCCTGATGCAAAGGACTGACGGGTCGTCAGGGAAAGACCACCCTGGGCACGTTCTGCCTCCTGAATGCTTCACTTCAGCAGAACGGTTTTGAAGAACAGGCCACAGGCGTCAACCCGACTGACCTGAAGCCGATTGGGGCCTTGGAAGGTCGTTCCCCGCCCGGACGCCCCAGACCAAGCAAGAGGGGCAAGAAGTGTTCCAGACGTTTCCACTGTTCATCCGTGATTTCCTCGTGTCACAGCACGAAAAGATAGCTTACGCTTTCAATCTTCGACCCTTGGCCTACAGACCCTAGTATGGGCACATGCGACTGAAACCCTCAAGTGCGGCGGGTGCACCAGTCTGGGTTTTCCCACCAATACGGCTGATTGTGGTGGCATTGGGCACCCTAGGGGTGCTCTGTGGTTGTTTCTGGAGTGCAGCAGGGCAGGGAGGGCCTTTCGACCCGAAGGACGAGTTGGCCACCAGGCGGGCAAATTCCAAGGGTCTGATCAAGCCTGGTGGCCAACTCTTGGGAGTAGACGGCGTGCAGGTGGTGGCTCCCCCTCACTGGCGTGTGGGAAACGTGCGGGGGGTGAACGTCACTATCTCGCGCCTATCCCCACCTGCTCTACCCGTCGCGCTGGAGCCGGGGATCCGGTTAGCCCTTCCGGTGTATGCGGTGCGAATGGATGAGAATGTCTTCACAGCGGATGGCGGGCGCTTTCTGGTACGGCTTCCTATAGGCAAAGCAAACCCTAAATGGCTTGCCCCCCTACGACTCACGGCCGTTATTGTGGACGCCACGCATCCAACCACCCCCCGCCCAGAATGGGTGACTGACACCGGCGCTCGGATTAACGGTGCCTACTTAGAGTTTGAGCTGACAGGCTTTGTGGGACGTGAAGATGTACTGCTTACCGCTGAACATTTGGGGGACTGAAGAGGAGAACATACCTAGCAGTTCGGCGTCTATAGGATCCTGCTCCTGCGAACTGCCTTGGCCCACTGTTCAGCATTGATCGTCATTGAGGCACGCATGGACATCTACCATGAATCCAGGCGCCTGCTGTCAAAGCGTGTTCTACGAGTTCACTGGCCTTGTCGAACCACTGAGCCTCGATGAAGCAAGGATATCTGGATGTTACCGCTCGCAAATAGGGGCTACCCAGCGCCACCCTGATTGCCCACGGGATCAAGCGGTTGGTCAAAACGCGTACTGGATGGCTTGACCGCGTTCTGTGGATTCAGTTTCAACAAATAGCTGAGCAAGCTGGGCGGCGTATTCATGCCACCGCCCAGCTTGCTCAGCACTGTTTCCATTGCACTAGTCATGCCTGACCACTCGTCTCTTAGAAAATACGGGACAAGGAACCCTCTGCAGCCAGAGTTTGGGCGCGTCTTCAAACCCTACGCTGTTGGCCAGTGGAGCGCGAAAAAGCGTCTGGATCAAAAAAAATTTAATCCAGATCTGCGAGGCATCCAACACATGCACAACCAATTGCAAATCATCGCGGCACGGCTTCAGCATCGGCTGGAGGCCCAGGGCTTGGCGGGCCGCACGGTCGTGCTCAAGGTGAAGTTCGCTAGCTTCGATTCCGTTTCACGGCAAATTTCATTGTCACCCCCAGTGTCTCTCGAAAGCGTATCTGTACCGAATCGCGACGCATCTCCTCACGCCGGAGCTGTTGCAAGGGCGAGCAGTGCGGTTGCTGGGCATCACGGTAGGCCACTTGCAAGATCCGGCAGGTCGCGACGTCTTACCCACTTTGTTTGACGTCATCTAGAAAAATGCGCCCTTCTGAGTGAGGTTTGCGTTGATATGGATTGTGGATGTCGTCTTGATCCTTTTTTGGAGCTGCGCCATGCTGGAGAGGATGACCGCCGTGTCCCCGCCCCCCGACTTCCAGCTGCGCAACCAGCAGGCCTTCGAGACCTGTGTGGCGACGACGTTGCAGGTGCTGGCAGCGGTGGAATTTGCTCCAGCTCTCCACCATACCCAGCCGACCCGCGAGACCCTATTGGCGTTTAGCACCGAACTTGACCGGCATGCGGCAGATGTGGCGGCGCTGGCGGGGGAACGACACCTTGACTTGCTGGCGCTGGGGCAAGGATGGTATGAGCGCTTGGCGGCGGAACGGGATGAACCGCTGCAAGCGGCCTATCACGCGTTGCACTCTGCGGCGTACCTGGGCCTGGCCGGTGGGTCAACGACCGCGCTGCTGCTCTCGGCGGTGGGCTATGCGCTGCGGGTGCTGGCGCAGCGGGAAGGGCGACTCTGCCACTGACGTTGCTGGGAGACTACGGTTTCAAGCACTGAGCGTGCTGGAGGGGAAGCGCTTCCCCAGAGCAGTTGTGATCCAGCCTTCGACCAACCCATGTCCAGAACGCTGAAACGGTAGTCAAAGCACGCAGTGAACGCTGATCTCCCAAATGCATCGTTTCCTGATTTGGGCTTAGATTCCCATTGATTAGATTGACTGTACGTCAGGCCACTAGATGTGCAGCCTAGGCACATGCCAACGACAAAGGATCCTCCAGATTCGCTCACTATCAGGTCAAACATGATGCTGAGTGTCCTCTGGGCAACACGTTCTCTATCGATCCCTCTTGTCGTGCCAACTCAACAATGGAAGGGGTGGGTTGGGCAGGATGCAGCAACTGCCGTAACCGAGGCGGCAACGATGCAGTTCCCAGTCTTGTGCCAAGCTCCCGGTACCAACGTCACGTGACGCGCCGCGCCCGCTCACTCCAGGCCCGGTTTGGATTGGAAACAGAAAACGTTACGGGCAACGCTGTGAAGCGGCGGCGGTTGGAGCTTTTTCCACAGATGACGGGCGAGATGTTCTGCAATCATCTCGCCCAAACCACTGGATTTTATATGAATATAGCAACCCTTTCAAAAATAGAACGTGGCAAACGCTGCGTCATGGACTACGAGCTTCATTTTTTGGCCCGTTGTTTAGGCGTAACGATGGATGAATTAATTGATTCGGAATTTAGAAATCAGACTGGCAGTCTCACGCAGGGCACGCCCAATTCGTGAATCAAACGTGTCTCTGACGTAATTTTTAATAATAGAATATTCTGTATCGCAGAGGAGGGCGGCTGCCATTCCAATTTTGCCTTGTTGGACATAGTGTGTCGCTACCACATGGCGCATTGCATGAGCCCTAAAGCTCGGAAGGCCAGGAATGGAAGAGCCGTAGATTGATCTGTGAGATATGAATTTTTTAGTCCAATGATCACAGAGGTTAGACATTTTTTGTACAGTCAATGAATTGCCATTTTTATCGCAGAAGATAAGATCAGTAGAATTAATTAGTGGGCGAAGTTCAGTGAAAAAAACTTCCATAAAATTAATGTGCTCTGTGAACTCTACATAATCACCTATGTAACATGCAATCTCCGTTTGATTTCTAAGATTATAATTGGAATTAGAATTTTTAAGTTCAGAGACTTTGACGTGTATACTTAAATTTCCAGTAGAGCTTCTGCGTATGCCGGTAGTTCCTGAAGGTGCCATAAACCGCATATTGATCCAGTTGCCAGCCCTAAGCGGAAAACACGACAACATGAATAGAAAAACGTGTCTTTGAGCATCTAGTACGAACTTTTTATCTCTCTGGCCCTGATCGTATCGAGATTTTATTTCGTGGAGAGAAAAATCAAGGGCAGAAAAGATGAATTTCAGCGGGGCTTCTTTATCGAGGAGAGCAGAAATATGCTCTTGAGAGTCTCGACTTGGCCTCTTTAAACGCGCAACGTGCTTGGAAAATTTCATCAGCAGCGCCTTAGATTTTGCACAAAATTCTACCCAACCACCTATTCTGTCGATTTCTTCTTGTATAGGAATCGGTAATCTGGATTTGTAACTCTCATTTCTAGCAACCCACCCATCTTCTGCATGAAGGAGTGCTATTGCGAAATTAACTTTGGTAAGAGAACCATCGTCAAAATTTCCCTTTACATCTTTCCAAAGGGTGATGGCAGCTATAACATGGTCTGCTAAAGCGAATAATCCCAGATGTAACTCGTGATTCCATTCAGGCTCACCTTTTTTTATTTTGTGAATATTTTTGAAATAGCTATAATAAGAGATGAGCTCAGTTTTATGATTTTCCGCACTACTTTTGTTCACATCCCAGTTTTTTATCTTGCCATACGATATGAACGAAAGTTTAAATTCTGTGAATTCTTGATACTCCCGTAGATTCTCGGGCGACATAACGTGAGTGGAGAAACCAATAGATTTCTTATAAGCATTAATTTTAAAATAATATCCGGTGTAATGCTTACGTTCGATGCAGTCTCTTAAGATATTTTCAAATACTAATTGTCGTTCTGAGTCTTTATATCTTGCTGCTTCTCTAGAGTAGAGAGTTTCGGCCTCCTCCCTGATGCGTCTTTTCTCTACTTGACTTATGTTGTCTGGGATTTTCCACCAGTGGTCAGGAATTATAGAATTTCCTGATTTGCTCGCTGCTCTAAGAGTTTTAAGTGAATTTATTGGTAAGTAAAGACTTGTTTCCAGCTCCAAATCATCATAATTTGACTCTGCAATAAACTTACTGAGAAGAGCTGGAGTGCGCAATTCTTCCGGCAAAGCTGAGTTCAGCTTGCCTTTGGCGATGCCTTGTGAGATCACCTCAATTAAAGAAATGTATGTTGGGGCAGTATTGAGGAACATGTGTACAAAGAGCTTATAAAAATAAACGACGATGCTGCGAGTGGAGCCTTGAGTTGAATTGAATAATTCACGTAATTTAATTGAACTCACTACGGAGTTCACAGGAACATTTCGCTCATGTAATAAATTCTTAAAAGTCGACCTATACGAAACAATAGAACCTGCTTCTGTATCACGTACAAAGTTTTTTGAACCCAGAAGATCTTCGTATGTTGTCTGCCTCATATTCGCCTCCAAGTCTCTAGATGGACGGACTAGCTCTCCTGCTACGTGCGTCTCACGTAGCAGGAGAGGGGTACCAATTTTTTAAGAACCCGATACTAACAAGGTTAAAAAAAATTTTCAAGCTAAAAGCTTGAATAAGCGCTCTAGAGGGCGTTTTTCTAAATAAGCTTGAACAGATACTACACACGGTAATCTGTAGCTATAACATTTAACTCGATAATTTTATTTTTGTCAAGTTACAGCTAAAAAATGCCCTCCTACAAGGGAAAAATCTCTATTTTAACTTTTTAAAATGGCCCATAAGCCTGCTGTCCCCAGCTTCATACCCACACCTTACCATACAAGTCTATACCCACACTTTACCACATTAAAATCTAGGTTTATTGCCTTTAATTCTATACCCACAGGATACCACACGAAAAATAAGTCCGCCGCTCTCTGAAACTTACTTTGTATCAATCTAGCTTACTTATGAACGAATGCGATTTGAAAGGATCATTTGAGATCATTGTAGATTTAGTACGTTATCCATACCGGTGGAGTTGCTCCCAGCTCAAGACGGCACGCCAGGCTACGTCCAGCACAAGACCTGACGTGATACCACAACTCGGATTTGCACCTGAATTAATAAATAAGAAGTGCGAGATTTAGGGTTATGGCACTCATACCCATCAATAAAATTATAGAATCGTTGTTTTGATTTTATCAAGATTGTAAAGCGATACTTAGCTGTTGATTTCATCCTCCGAGCAGGCTTCAATATAGTCAAGTAGACTGCTTATCAACTTGACACTCTGTTCCTCAGTCTATTGACTTGTAAAGAAAGTTTTAGGCGGCACAATGACTTGGATGCACTTTAATGACCGTCTGTTCCGCTCGTCAACTCTTGAGCGGCAGACCCTATGTACCCTGCTTGAAGCAGGTGGGCTTACGCACAGCTTTCCCAGTCTCACCTCAACGCTGCCTCGCGTTCGCCAGGTCATGGGGTGCCGTCTTCCGCCTATGTCTGGTCTCACGGCGATCATGTCCAGTCACTGCTGTACTGCCTGGGCTGCTCACCAAACGACCGGGTCAAAACGCACTGGGGGACAACGGGCAGGCTGCCTGAACCCAGGTGCAAACCACCGAACAGGTTGCGCTGAGCGCGGCCCTGACGACTTTCGGAGACGTGGGCTTGCCCTGAACAACTCACCCCAGTGCAGAGTGGCATCACTTTCTGTCCCTTCCAATGAAATCAGCGCACCGCGGAGGGAAACGGGTGTACAGGTCAGCACCAGCGTCGATGAACTGTTCTGGCCGGAGCGCGTGCTGTCCGTGCACCTGCTTGCAGCCGTTGCCGCCTGTCCAGTCAGGTCTGGCATCGAGGTACTGGCGTCGTCGGACACGTCTCAGCTGCCGCTTCCTGCCTGTTGTGGCAACGTTGGTCGACCCGTCACTGGTCAGATCTTCAAGAATTCCTGATGCGGTCGTCAACCCACCGCACCGAGGAGCCTGTCCCTTCAACTGCCCACCCTCACTGCCTTTACGGGTAGTGTCCTGCCCTCAATCCGCACTCAGTAAGCGGCTGACATCCACCTCTAGGGCGTCCGCGAGCTTTTGCATGTGATCCACAGTGACATTGGCGCCCTCACGCTCAATCTCACCGATGTACGTTCGGTGAATCCCCGCGCGGTCGCCCAATTCTTCCTGTGAGAGCCCAAGCACCTTGCGTTGTCGCCGGACGTTGGCGGCCAGACGCAAGCGGGCGGGACTGGCAGACATCCCCACAGCCTGCCCACCCCAGCCCAAACTCTCTACAGTCTAAACCTAGCAATTTGCCCGCATGCTCCCTACACTGACTGCATGATGAGGGCAGAGCAGCGGGAGTACTGGAGTGCGGCCAGAGCGGTGAGGGAGCCTGACGGAGAACTTGAAGACCTCTCACAGGTGGCCCTTTCGCCGTCGGTGGCCCGCAGCCTGCAACTGCAACTGGACTCGCCTGCCCGGTTGCGCGGCGGCCTGCTTTTTGGCGAGCAACGGGGGGACACCTTGCACGTCATGCTGGCCTCCACCCTGGGCCGCTCTGCTTGGTACAGCCCTTCCAGAAACGCGGTGCTGGACGTTGATTCCCGGTTCATCCTAGGTCGGAGCGAGGCGCTCCGGGAGATCTCGGGCGGCACCACCGACTGGAGAGGCAACTGGCTGATGTATGACGACAGCCAGCTTCACGCACAACGCAAAGACCACCGCTGGTTCAGATCGGGTCAACGCCTGGGCCTGTTCGATGCCCGCCACGTGCTTCTGGTCGTGGGTTGGGAAGGAAGCTGCTTGACCTGCCGGGCGTACCGCCGGGATGTAGACGGACAGGCCGAGGAACTGGCCCTGAACTACGAGGGGGTGGAGCTGGTCGAGGAACTCAAGCTCAGCGGTTCCGCCAGCCGCCTCAGAGACGCCTGACGAAGACTGGAACTCTGGTTCGTCCGCCCATGTCCAAGAGGGGTGAACCTCCGGGCTGATCCGGCACACCATCCTGATGCTCCGGCGCAGTGCTACCTTGCACGCTCACGAAGCTGCCCCGGATGAACTAGGGAGGTCGCTCACCTTTTAGGAGGTTCGGGCAGCGACCGTGCCAAGATTGGTGACGGTACTGTGAATCTATTCGCTGTGTGACAAATCCATTCAGACCGGCTTGTACTTCTATGGCTCCAGAACATTCAAGCATGCGACTCATCCAGCGTCGAGAAAGGCGGCAGATTCCCAAGCGTCATTCCAGCGGGCCACATCCATCTGGTAGGGCAGCGCGATGATGCGGATGTCCATGACGGTCTTCTGAGTTGAGCCAGTGAAATGAGCTGACGGCCATGAAGCGTGCGTTCGTCAACGGACCGCTCGTCTAGATACGGCATGGGTACTGTTTGCCAGCCAGATAGACGCCAGGATGACTACGCCGCCCAGCACGGAGAGGGGTTGCAGGTGCTCTCCCAAAAAGCCCACCCCGTAGAGAAGTGCAGCCACCGGCAGCAAGTAATGCACCAGTGAAGCCTGCGCCGCTGACGTTGTGCTGAGCAGCCGAAAGAAGAGAATCACCGGGAGCGCTGTTGAGACCACGGCCATGCCGAGGAGCGCCCACCACACGCTGGCCGGTTGCTGCCAAGCGCTCAGCGGCTCGAGCAGGGCGGCGGCCACGGCGGCGAATATCATGGCCGCCAGTTGCTGCCCCAGTGCGGTCTGGGTTGGTTCGGTCGGCCGCAGCCGAGACACGACCAGCGCCGCTCCAGCGTAGGACATCGCCGCGCCCAACACCGCAAATGAGCCAATGATGGTGGCACTTCCGCCCAGCGCCGCCACGATCCCTAGAGCCTGACGCGGCACAATTCGGTCTGCCGATAGCCCCAACTGACCGCCGACAGCGACAAACAGCGGCGTGGTCGCCTGAAGCAGCGCCGCTGGAGCGCTGTCGATTCGGCTCAGCGCGTAGGCCAGCAGCACGTTGGGGATAAAACCATTGAGGAGGCCGAGCAGCACTGCGGCGCGGTATTCGATTAGCGGTTGCGCTGAATCAAGATCCTCACGACGACATCAGAACAGGCCACTCAAGCGCCGCCCACCGCATCACTCGATCAGGCGTGTCCCACCCCCAAGTGTGATCGCTTGCGTCACGCACGATATCCTCTGCCTCTTCATACCGTCCCGCGATGAACATCACCGACCCGTCTGGCCGTTGAACTTGACCGATCACCCAGGTTCCTGATGGTGGACGGGTCCATTCCTCAAAGTCATACCAATCCAAGGTCTGTGAACCTCGCCATGCCAGAATCCTGTCATACACGACGGCTTTTTGCGTACGGTACACATCCATTCCTGAGGCTGCGTAAGTGGCTTTGATCTCATTGACCTGACGACGAAAATCTTCGTGATCCAGTAAGCGCCGCTTGAGTTGTGCGAAAAAGTCGTGCGTTGAACCGATGGCCACAAGTTGCAAGCTGATCTCAGTCCCGTCTTGAGACGGTGCGTTGAAGATGGCGTGTATCGCAGGTATCCAATGTTCCTCATGGATAGGCTGAAAGACAGAGCCTAAGGTGCTGATGGCGGAATCGAAAGATGTTTGCGGAACACGTACGGCAATATCGAGGTCGCCTTTGGTCGTCAGGCCGGGAACAGCGGTGGCACCGACATGTTCAATGTGTGCTTCGGGAAGGACTTGATGAACCTGCTGGGCGACCTCGGCTGTCAAGCCGTCATAATAAGTGGTGAGTTCAGGTGTGACCTGACGTTGTGGGATGACTTCAGCCATACCAATGAGTCTATGAGTCGTCATCATCGTGCAACTTAAGGCAAGTTTTAAGGGGTAGCGGAGTTGGGTTCAATCCCCTCTAGCGACACTGGACGGCGGGAAAGGAAGGCCCGCGCGCTTCCGTCTGGCCCGGCCCGGTGTGGCGCTGACCATCACCGAGATGACCACCGATCCGATGCTCGCCGCCCTGCACCGGCGTGAGATCGATCTCGGCCTGGGCCGCGAGGTCGCCGCGGAGGGTACCTTCCGCACCCGTCTGCTGTTTCGGGAACGGCTGCTGGTGGTTGCGGCGGCGGAGCACCTGTTGTCGGGCCGGGTCGTTGAGGTAGCCGACCTTGCCTCTCAGCCCTTCGTTTTACCGCCGCCAAGCGCTGGTGAGGACTTTCGCACCTATCTGACCGAGTTGTGTGTCGCCTCGGGATTTGTGCCGCAGGTCGCTCAGGAGGCGACAGAGTGGTCCACGGTGCTGGCCTTCGTCGGCGCAGGCTTTGGTCTCAGTATCGTGCCGCAATCGGCACTCTCTTTGTCGAAGGCCCAGTACACAGTTCTTGAGACGCCGGGGCTGGAATGGTGGACTTCGGTGTTCGCTTGCTGGCGGGCCGACCACACCTCCGCCGTTCGCGACGCGCTGATAAATACGCTCACCGTTCAGTAGACCTGCTCGATCTCCTTCGACTTGGCACGTTATGTCTCGTCGGGAGCCTCGGTTCCAGCATGGACAGCCTCCGTCTCTGGATCCAATAAATCGACCACCCTCACCCCAACGGCCTGGGCCAATGCGTCAAGCATGTCCAAGCCACTATTGCGCTGACCCCGCTCGATCTGTGAGATGTACGACCAATCAATCTTGCTGTCATGCGCGATATCGAAGATCGATAGCCCTTTGGCCTTGCGGGTGGCCCGCAAGTTCGCCCCAAACACGGCTCTGAGCGGACTGGCGGGCTGATTTGTTTTGGGCATCCCGTTAGGGTCGTGACCTTTGGTAATCTTGTACAGTGAATCTAATCTATGGTAATCTTATACCAAATTGGTTTTTTAGCGTCTGACAGGCCGATTTGCTGAAATAAAGAAGGTTCACTTCACTGGGCCGTGGCTGAACCAACTTGGTTCAGCCTGCCCTTTCGCTGCTTCACTTCATTTGCCCTTGTTGATGGCCGAGGTTCTCTGTGCTGCGATTCTTGCCTGCTCTGTTTCTGCTCTCCACGGCTGCTGCTGCCGACATCGACTGCAAGACCCTCATCCTCGACAACAATGGGTACCTGGGCTACCAGACGGTCGAAGTCTTTCCCAATCCTGTGCAAAAAACAGCTATCCGCCTCAATCGCCAGACGCAGCCCCTGCGCCGGGAGGTCTGCGGCTTCACCGTCACCGCCGACCAGGCTGGGTACAGCTTCAAGGCCAAGAACATCAAGGCGCTGGTGCAGCAGTTGGGGACAGGTTCCAGTTGGCCATTTCGCGTGGTCGGCATGCAACTGGTCGGTGGCCGCTTGGACTACCCTGACGCCGCCCGGCTCGATCTCTCTTTACCCGAGGGGCTGATGCATACCGACGTGCGTTTCACCGGGTATTTCAATAGTCTGTATCTGCCCAAAGACGCGCTGATGGCGGTTCGGGTCAATGGCGGCCCGCTCAAACCTCTGCTCTATAACGGAACGTTCCGCTCCATTTCCTTTGGTCCCAAAATCAACACCTTAGAACTGTTCATCCAGTCGAGCAAGCCTGTGCTCTGGGAAAAGATGCTGCTGGACGTCGGCAACAGTCGCATGAGCTTCATCAAAAAGGCAGCGATGCCCAGCAAATGAAGCGGCCTGACCTGCGTCAATCCTGTGGTAAGGCCTGGATCAGCCTCCCGGTGACACAACACACTTGTCTGGGGCGGCTGCGCCTCAAAGGGGAAAGAGATGGCTTCTAAAGACCTCCCAGAGCAGCACATGCTGGAGGCCGAACTGGGCGGCCCGATGCAGTTTCACGGGCTGATTGCCCCGCCTCTGCCTGCGGCGCCCGTCCGGCCCCGCTTGGCCTACCGGCGGCACTGGAAAGGGGGAGAGCAAGAAGTCCATATCCACAATCCGTCAGAAGGAGTGCCCCATGGTTCGGACGCGTTGGTGCTTCAGGCACTGTTGATGGCTCCCCCGGCGCTCACCCATCCCTATTGGGTCGTGCTCGTGCGGGTGGAGGAGCTGGACGAGTTGATCTGGAAAACTGAGCGCACCAATACGCTGACGTTAGACGACATAGTACAAGCGGTCACGCGCCTTCAAACGACCCGATTCACCCTTGATGCGCCTGGGGGGAGCCCAGGGCGCCAGACCTTCCATTTGATTGATCGGCTCCAGATTCATAGCCAGAGTCAGAAGCCGGGGGGTGAAAAATTCGTGCGGCTCTTTCAGGTCGAATTTAGTCCGACCACGCTGACTCTCGAGGGGCTGGATGCCTCAGGGATTCGGGCCTAGCTGGGCCAGGGAAGGGCTCGACTGCGACAATCCGCGCCTGGGCGGGTGCAGCCCTACACCTTATGCCCCAAGGCAAGTCCCTACATTTCAACACATCTATCCCCTCGACCTGACCACATCTGTCTCACTCCATGCCAGCAGATTTCCTGCTTGATCTTCGAGGTTTTCGATAGTGCGATTCTTGCCTTACGTCTTCCCGCTTCCCGCCGACTCAGCGACATACATCTGATGTTCGACATTTACGAGGACTTGGGATCCCAGACTGTTGAAGTCTCTTCCCGTCTAATACAGCAAACTGCCGTCCCCATGAATGGCCACATTCAACCCCTTCGCCCGGAAGTCTGCGTATTGAGGACTGGAGCGGCCCCAGTGGGGGAAAGCCAGGTCGTCCATCCGTCCTCTGCCCAATGGGGCAAGTAGATGGCGACTCAACCTATACCAGATCAGCTCACTCTCGAAACACAGTTGGGCGGCCCAATGCAGTTCCACGGGCTCATTGCTCCCTCCCTGCCCCCCGATCCCATTCGCTCCCATCTAGGGTATGTCCGGCACTGGCAGGGTGAGGAGCAGCTGGTCAACATCTACAACGCGCCCTTCGTGGTGCCGTCCGGCGTCGATGCTGTAGTTCTGGCGGCCTTGCTGCGTGCGCCTCCGCTCCAGAACAAGCTCCGCGACTGGAAGGTGGTAGTCACCGGTGAACAACTCGACGCCCTGATTCGGGAAGTCGATCCTCTGGTCAATCTGACCGCCACCGAGGTCATGGACGCATTGCAGCGGCTACGAATGGCGGGAGTGAGCATTGACGCCCCTCACGCCAGACGCCGGTTTTCCGGCTTTCAGTTTTTATCTGAGCTGCGTGTGTCGAGCCGTGAGCGGGTCACCGATGGGTTCGTGGTCTTCAACGAGGCATCCGTGCAACTCAGCGAAACGGTTCTGAGCCTGCACTTGTTCGGGATGCTGAACCCCCCGGAGGCTGAAGGAGCGTAGCAGGCTGACTCTCCTTGCGGTTCTGGCGATGGGTATAGGCTTCGCCCCCTCTTCTCTCCCACAGGGAGGCTCTATATGCTGGTATGGACGCTGAAACAGCCCGATGTTCTGGTCAAGCCATCATGACCGGCCCAGATTCGCACACCCTGCTGACAGAGACGCGGCATCCAGAGACGGGCCAACTCGACGCTCACCGGGTGGCCCAGACATTAGGACTGACCTGGGAAGAACTGGGACAGGTTTTGAATGGTAATTCGCCTACGCTTCCCACGGTTCCTCCCAGCGACGATCTGCACCCGCTAGACGCACTGGCCCACCACTTACGCGATGTCTTTGGTTCGCTGGACACAGCCCGGATCTGGCTACGTGTCTCCAATCCGGTGCTGGATGACGAAGCGCCCGTTGCGTTTCTAACGCGCGGCGACCTCATGTCCATCCACAAGCTGCTGAGACTGGCCGAAAGTGGCACACCGACTTGAGTTCTTCGTGTAGGGAGGGCGCGCTCTTAAGGCTGTGCCGTGACCGTGAACTTCGCCAACGTGGCGATGCCGGGATTGAGCAATTTGATAATGGCGGTCGTCGAGCCTTCCAGACCCCCGACCCCCTGCCGATTGGCCTGCACCGTCGCAAACGCCGCACTCTCCGAGGCATAGGCACTGATGCCCTCCAGATTCAGCGGCCTTGGACTCGCGTAAGCCAGCACCGTATGCACCCCTGCAGGTGCCGTCGCTTTCAACAGGATGTTCGCTTCCGGTGCAGGAAACACGACCGTCTGGCCAGCCTTGAGGGTGCCGGCTCCACCCGGCAGACGATTCGGGAGGAGCTGATCGACCTGACCATCCGGACTTTCCACCAACAGCAGCACGTACCAGAGACCGGGCTCGTGTTGCAGGGTGAGGTTGAGCTTCAGTTCTCGGCCCACAGTGATGGGGTTGGGCATTACTTGCAGACTCAGTGCCGGTGCAGCGGGCGCTGGCGACGTCGCGCAGGCGGTCAAGGTCAGCAGAACACTGCTCAGCATCAAGGCTTTCATCGCCTCACTGTACGGCGCAGCCAGAGGCGATCAGGGCAAATCTGCCGAAGGCGTGTCTCGCGCCTAGCAAGTGAAAGCACCACAACGGTCACGTCTTTTCAAGCACCTCAAGCTCCGCGCGCATTGCTTCTGTCTCTGGATCCAATCGATCAACGACCCTCACTCCCACGGCCTATTGATCCCTGTACAGCTGAACAACGCCGAGTTACATTTGAGACATGTCGCTGATTTGGCAGCCATCCCAGTAGACACGGGCACAGTTAGAGGAGCGTCGCCTGTTCGCCAAGCCTCTGTTGGAGGCTGGGGAACTCAACGCCACCCAGATCGCAGAGATGAGTGGGGTCAGTCCCAGCACGGTGCGGGCTTGGAGACGACGCCTGCGCCAGCAGGGGTCGCTGGAGGCGACTCGTGCACCCGGCCCACCACGGCGGCTCACGGATGGGCAGATCGCCACGATCATGGACTTGCTCCAGGCCGGGCCGGATCCAGCTCGGTTCCCAGATCAGCGGTGGACGTGTCCCCGAGTGCGTGAAGTGATCGGGCTCCGTTTTGATGTTTGGTACGACGTCGATCATGTCAGCCGCTTGTTACATCTGTGGGGAGAATCCCCACAGAAACCGGATAGACGGGCGATGGAACGTTCGGAAGAGGCCGTGGAGACTTGGGTGAACGTGCGCGTCCCCGAGTTGGAAAAAAAAGGTAACTACTCAGCACAAGATTCGGCCTCGTGCTGAGTAACCGCGGATAGGAGTTGATCCGAGCGACAAAAAATGCGAAAGGGACGGTGCTTATCTGTACTTCGGGAAAACGAAAACTTAGGGCGTGACAAGAAGACCAGCATCGTTGATGCTGGTCTTCATTATGCGTCGCCCCTTGCCACGCTGGACTCGCCATTTTCCAAGCTGGTTCGAACCCTTTCAGAGTCAGTTGCCGCACAAAGCGCAACGCCGTCTCGCGCCACTTTATGTTCAAGGCTTGTGCAGCATGGCTCGTCGAAAAAGCATGACGCCGATGGCCCAGTGGATTGCTCCTGGGAGCGAGGATCAGTTTCAACACTTCATCACGGACAGCCCTTGGAGCACCGCCACTCTTGAACCCTTGTTTCTTCAGCGCGCCAACGCACTTCTCGGTGGGCAGGATGCCGTCTTGATCATCGACGATACCTGCTTGACTAAATTTGGGACGAAGTCGGTTGGGGTGACGAAGCAATACTCAGGACAAGTAGGGGGATTAACTCAGTGCCAGTGTTTAGTTTCGCTCACGCTTGCCCAGCACATTTTTCCTGTTCCAGTCAGTCTGCGCCTCTTTCTCCCCCGAGACTGGACGGGTGATCTGCAGCGGATGAAAGCTGCTGGTGTTCCTGAGGAACACCAGCAAACGCAGAGCAAGTGGGCCGTTGCCTTGGAGGAACTTGATCGTCTTCGGCCACAGTTGAATTTCGGTCTGGTGCTTGCAGATGCGGGTTACGGGGCCACTGCCGCTTTCAGGCAAGCCCTCAGCGAACGTCAACTTCAATGGTCTGTCGGCATTCACTCGACGCAGAAGGTGTATCCCGCCGATGTTCAACTCCTGCCCAGCGTTAAACCGGTTCATGGACGGCGTTCCAAGTACCCGACACCGTCTCAACCACGTCAGACTGTCCGAGAGACATTGGCAAACGCGGTTTGGCATCAGGTGGTGTGGCGGCAAGGAACGAAAGCTCCGCTCTCTGGACGATTCGCTGCTCAATACGTGTGCCTTGCGGATGGCACAGAATATCGGCAAGGGCAACACCTCCCAGGTCAAGCCGCCTGGATCATCGGAGAAGAAAGGCGTGGTGGTGAGCGAAAGTACTCCGCCTGCAACCTTCCTCCCGAGACATCGTTTGAGCACCTCGTTGAGGTGACCAAGCGGCGTTGGGCTTGCGAATTGACCCATCGGGAATTGAAACAGGAGGTGGGTCTAGATCATTTCGAGGGGCGTTCATGGCGTGGTCTACATCATCATGCACAGCTGTGCATGATGGCTCTGCTCTTTCTCCAGTGGTTGCGACTCAGCCAACCGGATGACCTGAGAGGCGACTCTGTGCCTGCAATTCGAGAGGAACTGGCAGGAGCAGTCCTGCCAGTTCGCTGCATGACCTGCTGTTCCTGTACTGGTCTTTTCAGCGGCCCCTGAGTTTTCCCGAAGTACAGTTATGGGCCGTCCCGATTTCACTGTACTGCCGCTCACCACCGCTGTCACCCTCCTGAGCCGCTGGATCGCTCCACACGTCCCGGCAAAATTACTCCACACACACGAGAAAATCTCCGATGCTGAACTACTGGCAATTGCCCTCCTCCAGAAGCTGCACAAGGTGCCGTACTTCAACCGTTGGTGGCGATTTCTCAAGCTCAATCACTTCCCGCACTTCCCTTCTGAGACCCAGGCCCGAATCCGGCTGTCCCGGTTGACCCTAGTCGTTGAACAACTCGCCACCGAAGTCCAGGAACTGGACTTCGTCGCTGTCGATTCCGAGCCGCTTCCAGTTTCGACGTTCAAGCGCGCGCCACGCTGCAAGTTCCGAGGGGCACGCCACGGGTTCAGTACGGCTGGGCCGGTCTATGGCTTCAAACTCCACGCCTGGAGCGCGCTGAACGGCAAGATCGTGCGGTATGAGATTCGTCCTGCAAATGAGCACGATTTCAGCGTGCTCTGCGAGATGAACAGAGATTGGCCCGCTTTTGGCGGGCCAAAACAGATCGGGGATAAGGGGTATCAGTCGGGAACGTGCCTGACGCCGCCAAAGGTCAATGCGAAACGAATGGATCCGCGCTGGAAACCGGAATATGGGGCGGCCAGGAAGTGCATAGAGTCGGCGTTCTCCGTCCTCGCTGGGGCCGGACTGCGCTGGGGTCAGGTGAAGACGTATGTAAGCCTACGGTTGAAAGTGGCTCTGAACGTCCTCGCGCACAATCTGAAATTCACTGATATCGGCGGCTGATCGCGCCGCTGTCAACCCCTATTCGCGGTGAGTAGTTACGAAATTCTTTTGTGTAATGAAAAAATCGCAATTCTGTCTATTTCACCAGAACTGATAACGATGCCAGCCCTACTAGGGAAGGTTAATTCATATGCTACCCCAGTATCATCATCAGTTAAAATATTCTTCTCATGATAAATACCTTGTTGACCCAGACATTCGCTGAAATGACCTTCACTACCATTCTCTAATCCTTGTAGATCTATCATATCGGAATCCTCATACCCAAAAGGTCTAATGTATAATCCATACAACCCCGTGCCGTCAAAGTAAGCTACAAGGCTTTTGTCATAAGCTTCAATCGTGCCGTTACTTTCTTTATAAATTTCACGAAAGTTTCCGAATTCTTCCTGGAAACCTATTAAACTCATATCTCTATGTAAAGTGTGACTGCCTTTAAGCAAATCAGTCAGAAGAATCCTCGCCATACTTAACTCCTTCAATAACCACTCAACATAAGATCTAGGCAACTACTCAATACGAGAAGTCAGGCATAAGGGTGTCGCCACGAAAGACACTTACAAGACCAGGGTAAATATTTACACCCTGCTTGTGAAGTGTAGAAGTATAGCTACGAATGCGGCAGAAATTCACACCACACTCCACTGATCGAAAGCCTCCAGAAACTTTGCGCTTGACGCAGGCCATGCGGATGTCTCGTTCTGCTTGATTGTTATCAAATGGAACCTGTGCGTCGTGAAGGAAGCGCAGAATCGCTTCGCGGTAACGCTGGCACCGCAAGGCCAGATTCCGCCCCTTAGTTTGCTTCACCCGACCGCGGTTTCCGGCTACAGATTCCACCGCTGGATTGGTGTCCAACCCAGCCTGGACGAAGGTGTCGAACCGTTCCAGGAAGTCAGCTTTTCCTTCCGGTGTCAGTGTGCCCATTTTGTTCTCGTGATAGACGAGTTGCATGGCACGGCGAAGTTCCCCGGCCCAGAGCTGTCCGTGCCCCTCAGCTAAATGCCGCCATTCCCGGAGGAGATGGGCGTTGCACAGTGCATGCTGTGCCGGCAGTTGGAAATAGGTGATCCAGGCATCGTGTATGACGGTGCCCTTAAATCGAGGAAGGACATCCATGTCCTTCAGAGCGGCGTATCCTCGCTGCTCGTGGTGCCCATAGAGTGTGAGCTGCTCGCAGCTCACGACATGCATCCAGGCCAGCTTCCCATTCACCTTGCTCCCGGTCTCATCGGCATGGAGGACCGGCTGCTCGAGGAGTGCGGCTTTGAGCTCAGTCTCAAACGTGGTCAGACGTCCAGCAGTCACTTGGAGACTGAGAGAGATGGTGCCGTCACTGAGCTTCGCCCCACAGACGGCTTCCAGAATGTTCGAGGTGCGTTTCAACGGAACGAAGTGCACGGCGTTCAGAAGGACAGCCAGACCGTGGATTCGGGGACCGTACTGCACGTGACCAGGAACCTGGGCTGGAAAGGTGGCCTGCTCGCGGCAGTGACAGGTCGGGCAGATCTTGACTTGGGCGCGATACTCCACCACATGCAGACGGATCTCAGGCAGGTCCAGAACCTGCCGCGCGAGTTCATCACGGACCGTCACCGTGTCCCAGGCATGACCACAACCACAGTGTCCGGTAACAGGAAGTGTTACGACCTCATCAGGATGTTCGACCATCTTCAGCGTCTTGCCCGGGTGACCGGGTTGAGCGCCAGAAGTCCGGCCGGACTTCTGGCGCTCACTCTTCGGGGTCCAAGACTTGTCTTGGCTCGGAGGTTGATGGGAGGTCGTGCTGTTCAGGGCAAGACGTGCCTTGACTTCTTGAAGATCAGCGAGCACTTTGGCGAGCTGAGCTTCCAATTTTTTGCAGTTCGGGCAGGCATCCTCGGAGATGCCCCTACTCTAACTGCTCAGCCAAGTCCAAGCCCCCGCTGAGCAGTCACCGAACTCAGTCGTTGGTAAAACTCTTCGTGCAGCGGGCCCGTCCGGAGCTATTGGGAGTCCGTTGATTTGCCGCCCCGCCGTCTCTGTCAGCCGTATTTCTGGGATTGGAGAGCGTCGGTTCAATACAATGAACACCAGCAGAACACCATATTCATTACCCTGCTTGCCCGAGTTGTCGGACTTGCCCCTGCTGCGGAGAGAAAGCGCAGGCGTGGTGGCCACCGGCTTCCTTTCGCTGCTGTCCGCCTAAGCAGACTTCCCTAAGTTCTTGACAGCCCTCCAAGGCCGAGCACCATGAGGGCCACCCCCGGCCAGATCCCCCCAAGTGGCGCAGTGGTTGAGCCATGAAGAAAATAGTCGAGCGCGGCCCAGACCAATAACCCTAGCCCCACCAGCAGCATCAGCACAGGCCAACCCAAGTTCTTCACCCGTTCTCCTCCAGGTTTGTTCGTCCGGTCTTCTCTCGCATGAGAGACGTGCTGATGCTTGCTCCGTCTCCGCAGCCACGCAGCCCCTCAGTCGCTGTCCTTTCAGAGCCGCGGCGCCCCCTCCGGTGAATCTTTGAGGAGCGAGCAACGCGGTCAGCATCCCCCTCAGTTCCTCTGTACGGGAGGACACCAAATGTCTGTGTTCAGGCCAGCGCTTCAGACACTCCTTCAGTCGCTGAGAATGCCGTCAAGAATCATGAGGGCACCGTCTGGGATGGGCACGGGTGGAAAATCAAACCTGGCAAATTTACCACCAATAACACAATCGTGCCGATCTGGGGGCGTCGGCTCGGCACAGGTGAATGGATACGATTGGCCTGCTAAATTCTGATAGGACCCACTGGTCACTTTAGATCCAATAAAAGTGTGCTGAGCAACAAAAGCTTTGCCTAGAGGAGACTGTGCGAATTGCGCACCAGTCATGTTGAGCGTCTCGAGGTGAGCTCGCATCAGGTCGTCTCGCGTGATCAGGTAGATGCGTGGTGACCCCGTGTTCCTCACCGACTGAAAAATCTTGCAGGCCTCCCGAAGGCAACCATTGAGTTCTGACTGGGCGGTTCGTGGAACTAAAGAGTAGCGTTCACAGGCGGTGAAGACCAACAGGCCCGCCGCAATCACGGTGGTCTGAAGGAATTTGCGAGTTAGAGCGGAGCGGTGGTGTATCAGAGGTGTCATGAAGGGTTCCGCCTGAGGTGCTCGAGGGTCAAGAATGCCTAGACCGGGTGGAATGGGAACGTTGCTGCCCAGACCGTTCGGATCGTCCAGTGCCCCCCACCTTGTTCAGTCGCCGAGAATGCCGTCGAGAATCATGAGGGTACCGTCGGTCACCTCCATCATGGGCAATTCGAACGCGGCACGTTTTCCACCGATGACACACCTGTACCGATCCGTGGACGTCGAATCCGCACAGGTGAACGTATACGATTGGCCTGCTAAATTCTGATACGTGCCACTGGTCACTTTAGACCCAATAAAAGTGTGTTGAGCAACAAAAGCTTGGCCTGCGGCGGACGCAACGAACTGTTCACGAGTCATGTTGAGCGTTGCGAGGTGGGCTCGCATCAGGTCGTCGCTGGTGGTGAGGTAGATGCGTGGTGCCCCGACGTTCCCCACCAGCTGAAATACTTTGCACGCTTCCCGAATGCACTTGTTGAGCTGTGACTGAGCAGTCGGTGGAGCGAAGGCATTACAGGCTGTGAGGATCAGCAGTCCCGCCGCGATCACGGTGGTCTGAAGGAACTTGCGAGGTGGAGCGGAGCGGTGGTGTGTCAGAGGTGTCATGAAGGGTTCCGCCTGAGGTGGTCGAGGGTCAAGAATGCGTAGACCATGGCTGATGTGGGTTGGAATGGGAATGTTGCTGCCCAGACCGTTCGGATCGCCCCCCCAGCTGTGGTTGGATGCTGAGGCGGAGCGGAGCTGTGCGTAGAGAAAGAGTAGGGCATCAGGTTGCATGGAGTCACCACATATGGGGATTGATCGGGAATGGATCAGTCTCTGACAACCTGCTCATTGCTGGCGGGAGTGCTGTGGGCTATTGACGCCTCTGCTAACGCTTTGGCCAACAGGACACAGGCGTCGACCCGACTGACCTGAGTCAGGTTGGATTCAGAACAGTCGTTGCCTGCCCAAAGGACTCGATCTCCCCGCATCCCGGACGTGCCTCGACCCGGAATCCAGGTGGTGCGGCGGACCAGGGTGGTCGTCCGGTAGACCTGTGCCTCTCCCAAAGCCTCTTCGTCGTTGTCGGAGACAAAGAGAGAGTCGTCCTTCGCCGCGCCAACGAGTTATGCGCTCGTGCGCCAAATCAGGCCGACCTTGCCTGGGGGCTGGTTGCTCTAAAGCCGAATCCCTCACGTCCCACTTGACGGTCAACACAATTGCTAATCACAAACGGTAGTTCTTAGCAGGACTTTGTCACTCCAAGAAAAGGAACTGAGATTGCTCATCAGACCTTTCGGAGGGCTGTAGAACGTATTCGGCAGCAAGGCATGGAATGTTAGCTGTTAGCGGCTGGGTACCTAGGGACTCAATCTACGAGAACTTCGGGCATGTCCGATAGCATGACGCCCTCGTGAGCGAGCAGCTGAGCGACGGCTTCTCGAGTGTCCCAGAGGTCATGCCCACCCAAAGGAATGATGGGTTGTGGTGGCCTTGATGGATTGAGGAGGC